>NZ_JACRTF010000001.1:3962188-4324377 GCF_014385165.1 Jilunia laotingensis
TTGTTTCGCGATAAGAGGGAATAAACATTTGATATTTATTGAACAGCAGATACGACAGTAAGTAGACCATCAAATGAGTACCCGGAACGATTTCCTCATATAAATAAGCTTCAAGGTCATTATCTTCAGGCAGGAAGAGTGTCTCTATCCGACCTCCGATGTACAAGACGCATTGTCATCATCGCCCTAAGAAGAGGGAGTACCGTCAAAATCATCACGACCGTCATTACGCCCCTTAGCGTTACGCTGTTTACTTATGCCTTTTCGGCTCTTAGAACAGCCATAATGTTCACCGTTTACTACTCCGAGAGCATCTCGCAGGTCACGGTTCTCCTTATGCGCAGACATCAGTTGATTACGCAAGTCGGAAATCTCAGCAAGAAGCTTGTCAGCATGGGCCCGGCTCACATAATGAACCGGCATCCTCTAAAGATACCACAGTAGAAGTCTCTTCTACGGGAAGACCATCAACGCACACTGGAACTACATTCTTCTGACGTTTGCGTAATCAGTCATAAAATGACTTATAGGAAATGCCCTGCTGAGCACAATAGGAATTAATCGAAATTCCCTTTGGTTGCCCCTCAGTAGTGTAGAGGAACCATAACTTCTCGGAATCTGTATTGCTGTACATAACTATATATTTTTGGTACAGAACAAAGATAGAGTAGTTAAGAATTAAAGGCAACACGTCTTTTTTGGACGCTTACGGACGCTTGCATAATTATGAATACTATTTTTAAGACAGTGATTTAAGCAGATAATCAGCTGATTGAAAGCGCAATTCAGTCAACGTTTTTTCTACATTTGAATAATCAATATAAGAATCAAAAAAATCGGGATTAAAAATATAATTTTCAGTAACTAATCGACTCTCTAAATGCAATAAAGACAATAAAGAAGTAAAACGTGTTTTACCCCTATTATTATTACAAATAACAAGGAATTGTTTATGAAAAATAATAGAGAATACCATTCCATGAAAAGAATCGACAACTACAAATTTTGCATTTTTTATTGAGCTAATCCAAGTTGATATAGGTTTATATAAATGAAATTTAGATTTTCCCTTTACATAAAGTTCAGACCTTTCACTATGTAAGTACTCACAAATTTTATTTATTAGCAAATCCTTTTTATGATTTGAATCTAATATGTATGTCACAATTTTATCACATCCTTTTTTAGTATTTACTAATATGTCATAATCAGATTTCTTTAGTAACAAAGTTGGATCAACAGTCAATTTTGCATTTATGTGAAAAATTCTATTGCACATTTCAACTCCAGAATCTTCTCTCACAGAAACAGAAGAAAATCCTTGAAGTAATTTAGAAACGAATAAAGTATCCTCTTTTGTACCTTTCCAATTATCAGTACCAAATGAAGCTGAATATGCTATTGACTTAACAGATGAATTCTTTATAAATTCACCAAAAAAATCTAAATTTGCATCTCTAACATTTTCAATTCTCCAAATCTGATCACTTCCAAATACTACAGCTTCGAATTTATTACTATTTACATAGTTACTTAATTTAGAACTTGACCTAAATGTATCACTTACGCATAGTTTGGTATTAAAGAATTTATTAAAGTCCCTGCAGCAAATATTATAGTAAATCCATCGAATAAGATTTTTGCTATATTTAGCCTTTTCTTCATTCCACCTTCTGTCAAGAACTTCTGTATCATACCCATTTGCACATAAAAAATGATTTAAAGCCCACAATTGTAGAATCCATCCATAATTAGGCTCAAAAGGCAATGTTATTATGCCTATTTTCTTTTTCTCCATAATATAATTAAGTAACTTAAATGAAAATTTGTTAGGCATAAAAAGATATTATCTTTAAGTCTCTGCATCCTCGAATAATGGGTGTTATTCTTAATACACTCGGTTATTTCCATTTTATTCTCTAAATATTCTCTCCAAAAGGTTTTACTATTATTACTTTCTATTTCGTTAGCAAAAATATTTTTATTACTATTATATATCGGAGTAAAAAATTGTTTGGCTATAGGAATAAATCCTTCCATTTCTTTTATAAAAGCTAAAGCTTTAAATGATAATGCAAAAACTAAACTTATACCTTTATCGTCATTAATTTCTTTATTTATACTATCTATATTCCAAAAATCACCAAGGAGAAAGTCTGAATTAGATTTGAAATTTCTAGAAGGACACTTATAGCACGATGGTCTTAAATATAAATTTTGTAAAAAACCTCTTAAGAAGATATTTTGCTGAAGGATCTCATGACATAAAATATTATCCTTAAATGTCAAAACCGATTTTTTGTCTGTTTTTAAGGTAGACTTTGTACGGACGATGAAACCGAATTTTTTCCAACCTGTCATTTTATCTCTAAATGAAATACTTGATAAATTTGATATTTCATTTAGAGATAACGAAACCGATTTTTTTCTATTTTCGCCCTTCGGGTAAATTATATGTTTAAGATAATCTCTCCAGACAAGTGGGCTTGGTACTCCATGGCAAATCACATCAACAGTGAGTAGATTAGGATAATCTTTTCGCAGAAATCTTTGTAAACCTGCTATTTGACATGGTGTTCCTGTAAAAAGTACTTCTCTACCATTTTTCAAAAAAAATTCAGCTTTTTTAAAGTTATTACCTATTCGTGATTGAACATACTTTGAACCTCTAAAAGCTCCAAGTCCTTCAATAGTATCAGCAAAATCATGAACGACTTCCCATTGTTCATTAAATCGAGCACCAAAAACTACCCCACCATTCTTAATTATCCGTTCTGCAATCATCGAAAATATTCCACCTGACGAACTCTTTAATCTAACTTCTTCATTCGTATTTTTCGCTGCAAATACCTTAAGTGGCTCTCGAGGCTCCGCCTGATTAATCACAGGACATACCATTTCACATAACTTACAATCGATGCACTTTGATGTGTCAGCATAAGGATAGAGAAAGCCTTTTTCATCCTCACGCATGGCAATACATTGTTTGGGACAAACTTCAACGCAAGCCGTGCAACCACAGCAATTATATTTATCTACGATAAAAATCATATTCTTTTAAAAAGTTTCATTAATGGAGATAACATTAATTCTCTCTCATTTCTATTCATTCCAAACTTACAAAATAGCGGAATATAGAATACTGAAAATATCATTATCCCAATGACAAACTGTAGAAAGGTCTCAATAGGAAAAAGTCTCAATATAATCATTGAAACGGAGCAAATAATTATGGGGATCATACTCATTTTTGATATTTCTATCCAAAATCTCTTAATATCTATTCCTTGTTTGCGCTGATAATAGATATTCATAATAAGTATTTGTCCGAAGATTAATGCTCCCGATATAGCTGAAGCACATCCTATACCTCCAAAATATTTCGTTAATGGAATTTGCAAGACAAAACTTCCTAACGCTATGATTATATAAATTATAGACCTGAATTTCATTTGATTTCTTGCTTGAAGAATTGTTATTCCTAGATTTTGTATTAATGGAACCGTCAGGGGAACAAAGAATAACAAAGCTATATAATAGGCATCATCATATGATTCTCCTGCCCAAAAAATAATGAATTGCCGTCCAAATACAACAAAGCCAGATAGAATAAAGGCTAAAACAGAATATTGGATTCTTCCTGTACGCAAAAATAAATCAGAGATTTCTTTCTCATTGTTGCTTTTAGTAACCATTGCTATTATTTTAGGCAGAAACACACCTGATATAGCTGTAGAAAACATCATATACATCCCCTGCAACTGAATCGCAACAGCAAACACGGCTACAGCTAATGTCCCGACTAAAGCGCCAAGGACAAATTGTCCAGTATTCCAATATATCCTATCCATTATTACATTCAAAAAAATCCAAAAAGAATATATTGCTACCTCTTTCAACAAGGGTTTATTTATTTTACCATAAATGATTTTTATCTTAATTTGATATTTACAATAGAAGACATTCAATAGTAAGACAATTATGTTACAAATGGTAGCTACAACAACCATTGCAATTGCTTTGTATCCTATACTTAGCAGATAAATCATAATTGTCGTATTTATACATATTCTGAGTATTTGTATTACCCTCAAAAATATAAAGTCTTCATATGCTGTTATTATTGCTCCATATATACTAAGCGGAAATGTTACTGCTAGATTTAGCACCATCAGCAATACTATTGTTTGAGACTCTTCTATTTCAATGGCTGTTAATGTTTGCCCAAAAATATTGGATACATTAAAGTACAATAATAGTCCTATTCCTAAGGTTATTATGCCAATCACACTATAAAGAACCGTGAACATTCCAAACATAGAATACTGTTCTTCTATTTTACCTTCTGCTCGGAATTTGGCTGTATATCGAATGACTGCGTTTCCAAAGCCTAAATCTAACATAGATAAATATGCAATTAAAGATGCTGCAAGTGAATATAACCCATATTCATTTTGTCCAAGCGTACGTAGCATATATGGAGTATATGCGATTCCAACTAGAGTATTTAGACATAGAACGACGTAATTTAATATTGCTCCAGCTTTTAGTTGATTAACTGCCATTTTTCTTCTCAAAATTTAGCACAAATTTTTGGGGACAAAATTCGTAAGCTTAAAATTAACATAAAAAGTAATATAATCTGGAAAAACAATTAGTCTCTACGGAAAATATCCCGGGTAAATACCTTATCTTCCACATCATCCAGACAAGCGTCGTAACGGTTGGCGATGATGGCATGGCTCATCTGTTTGAATCTGGCAAGATCGTTCACCACCGTACTGCCGAAGAAGGAAACACCATCCTCAAGCACGGGTTCGTAAATGATGACCTGGGCGCCTTTCGCTTTGATGCGTTTCATCACACCCTGTATGGATGACTGGCGGAAATTGTCGGAATTAGATTTCATCGTGAGGCGGAACACGCCCACTACGATCTGTTGTTCTCTCTGTACATCCCACTGGCTGGAAGCAGTATAGTAACCGGCCTTTCGCAATACCTGATCAGCGATGAAATCCTTGCGGGTACGGTTACTCTCGACAATGGCTGTCATCATGTTCTGGGGAACATCGGTATAGTTGGCAAGCAGTTGCTTGGTGTCTTTGGGCAGACAGTAACCACCGTAACCGAAGCTGGGATTGTTGTAGTGTGTACCAATACGGGGATCAAGACCCACACCCTGGATGATGGCTTGCGCGTCCAATCCTTTCACTTCAGCGTAGGTGTCAAGCTCATTGAAATAACTGACACGAAGGGCCAGATAAGTATTGGCAAAAAGCTTCACGGCTTCCGCTTCCTTAATACTCATAAAAAGGGTTGGGATATCTTCCTTGATAGCTCCTTCTTGCAGTAAGGCAGCAAAGGTTTTAGCAGCCTGTGCCAACATGGGCACATCGGCAATGGTTCTGATAGCTTCGTCTTCGGCACTAAACCGGTTATCGTCCAAAGTCTTGGGATAGCCCACGATGATACGACTGGGATAGAGGTTATCGTAAAGCGCCTTACTCTCGCGAAGGAACTCGGGAGAGAAAAGCAAGTTAAGCTGTTTGGTTCCCCGTTGTGCGTACTTGACGTAAAGGTTACGGCAATACCCCACTGGAATAGTAGATTTAATGACCATAACGGCAGCGGGATTGACACGAAGCACAAGGTCGATGACATCCTCGATGTGATGGGTGTCGAAGTAGTTCTTTACCGGATCGTAGTTCGTAGGGGCAGCGATGACGACAAAATCGGCATCTGCATAAGCTACGGCTCCATCAAGGGTGGCTGAAAGACGTAATGATTTCTCCGCCAGATATTGTTCGATATAGTCATCCTGAATGGGAGAAATCTTGTGGTTGATCTTATCGACCTTTTCGGGAACAACATCGACTGCCACTACTTCATGGTGCTGTGCCAGCAAAGTGGCAATGCTCATTCCAACGTAGCCTGTTCCGGCCACGGCTATTTTGATATCTTTAAATTCGCGCATAAGGAATATTTAGTGCTTTAGACTCTCTTTTCACTCATCAACATACTCCCACGAATAAGGATTATCCACCACATTCTGAAATTCATCAATAGCTTCCTGCTGTTCCGCTGTGATCGATGCAATATCCCACGAAGCAATAATAGCACGTGCTTCATCAGCCAAAGGCTCGTCGAACACTTCACCATAGCAAACTGTAAGCAAACGGAGTTTCAATAGTGATGCGGGAAGGGCATCGAGAATATCCCAGCACCGATCCAATACTTCCTGAACGTGTTTTTGTTTTTCACCGTGATCGATGAAAGAAGCACTGTAGCCCATCAGAAGGGCGAGACAGACATTAGCCTGCTCTTCAATGGTGGATCCCTGGAAGCCGGAATTATACAAAGCCGTAGTCAGGCGATAGACTTCACCATTACGGCGAGAAAGGTCATCGCTATAAACAGGACTGCCGTCCATGCCCAAATACATCAGCTCGTGCGCAGCACGCTGAAGAGAAAAGGTTTCTTCAGAAAGAGTCATAATGAATTCTGTATTTTGATTTATCTATTCGGAATTGTCTGTCGACAATTATTTGATTACTTCTATTAGATCCGGATGGATGGTCGCCATAGCAACAGCGATAACACCTTGGATCTCGACCACCACACGACGGTCGCGAGCGCCTTTGACTTTCAGGAAAACACCCTCCTGACCTTCGAAATCACCACCGATGACACGAACCTTCGTACCTTTGGATAAGTTCAACTCATCGGGTTGGAAGTACAGAAGATGGTCGTTGTAGCTACCTGCCACGGCAATGAAACGTTGCATCTCATTGTCCGGAATAATGATCTTCTGACCACTACGGGTATCGGTGATATATTGTAAATAGGTCACCTGAGACTTGACACGCTTCACTTCAGAGGGACAGGCGTGTACAAAAAGCAGGTTGTGGACAACAGGAACCAGGACACGGACTTTCTTACCTTTCTTTATGCTGATCTTGTATTGCATGGGAATGAAACAGCCCAAATGTTCCTTTTCGAGCAGGCGCATAGCATCGGGCTCTCTACGGTAAGTGGCACGCATAGCATACCAGATCTTGGCTTCTTTTTCCGCTTTCATAGGATGACTCATTCAGAAAAGGGTGTTCCCTCGGGGCTTTGAAATCCGTACATACTCTTGAATTTCAATCATTTGCGAACGCTTTATATAGAATACGACAAGCTTTGCGTCCCTCTTGCCAACTGATTTGTTGTAGCTGTTCATTACCTAATGGTAAAAAGCTGGAAACGAACGAGAAATAAGAAAAAGTGTTTCAATAGACGTTCGTTTAATGGAACGCTTTTTTTACAACGATTTTTCGATACAATATTCATAAAAGCAGACAGATAAATCCTCAATTTTATTTTTCATGTAGACACCTAAAAAACAGGTGTTTAACCACGGATAAACAAACATTAAAATATTTTTTTTATTAAACATTTTGCTATTATGAAAATACCCCATATCTTTGCGTTCCATTAAACGAACGTCTATTGAAACACTTTTCTCCAATCGCATTATCATGCAGTGTGTCAATTAATTATTATCTAAAACATCCATATTTACAGATATAATTTTACCATTCTCTTTCCGATACTGAAATAAATTCGGCACCTTTGTCTTTTTCGTACAATTTAACATTGAGTTTATCAACCGCTATTTCATAGCATAAAAAAGAATACAAATGACGACAAGGGATGTATCAAAAAAAAGAGAAGTAAAAAAGTTTTAACTGCTAAGAAACAATCTGTTAACGGAAACAAAGCCCCCAGCCGGAAAGATGGTATCCAAGGAATTCTTTTTAACCATGAGGATGTGATACGGTATTTCATTTCAATCTATCAGAAGGGGTACATGGGAGAAAAAATGAAGACATACAAGTCCCACCTGGCCCGTTTCCTGGCTGAAAAAGGATTACTTGTCTACATTGAGAACGGGGAATGCAAATCATTAAGCGAAAGGTCGATAGCAACCTACATCTCCACCGTCTTCAGGGAGGACAGGAAGCCGAGGAATTATCAGGACAAAAAACAGAAATGACCGGCCACGCGTTTTCTCAATCCGTCCCAAGGGACAGCCGCCTTATCTTTGCCGCGGGTTGAAGCTGACTATGGAGAGGAATGCCGTCCTGACGTCGGGCGCCATTCCTCGTCCATAAGACGAACAGACCGGAAATGAATCGTTTAATCTAAAATTAAAGAATGATGAAAAAGCAAAAACGGGGGGAATCACAAAGTGAAGCCATGAGGCAAAGGTGGGAAAGGCGTATCGTTGCCGAAAAGGCATACGACGGGAACACCGCGGAATGGATGGCACTGAGACTGGAAGCATTGTTGGACCACATGCTGTGCGGGCATGCACTGATCGCCTATCGCAAGCAGAATGGGGAGTTCAGGCTCGTAAAAGCGACGCTGGTCCATTACCGGGGGGGACTTCCACAAGGAATTCGATCCCGGCAAAATCGATGGTGCCGTTGTCCACTGGGACGTCGAGCAACAGGGCTGGAGAACCTTCCAGGTGGAGAATTTCCTTGAATGGAGACCTGTAATCTGATAAAAAAGAAGATTGACAATGATTGGCGACTGGCAAGCCGCGACAACACGAGACACACCGGTCGCTAATCATTAAACTATAATCACCAATTTAACGTTTGGAAGGATGCTACGAGCCGTAGAAAAAGGGATTTAAGCAAATTGCCCCACCTGTTAATAGAAATCACCAACGAGAAAAACAAAAGTAGGAAACCTGAAAATGTAAACATCCTGCCGACAAAAATGGGAGTAAACCCTGAAAGTGCGGACATTTCCGGACAAAGCAAAGTAAAGCATAGTAGAGCAGAGAAAAGACAGAGATGAGTACCATCCGACTTCCCTGCCCGAACCACCGGCCTATGCGCTCAAGATGAAAGATGATCACTGATTTATCTCAAAGGAAAACTAGTATTTTAACGCTCTCTTAAAATACTAATTAATACGCCTTTAAATATGTATTCTTTATATGATAGAAACTAATACTCTGAAACGAAATATTAATCATTAAAGGATGCAGGAGTAAAGCTTAGTTTGTACAATAAAAGTTCAAGGTACTCATACTATTTCTTTATTTTTCCTTCATTGATCAGTTCTGATAATGCCCTGGCCAATGACGGGCGGGTAACTCCCAGTTTCTGAGCCACTTCTTGCTGGTTATGAATAGTGGGATGTGTATCCAAATAGTTCAACAAACGGGTTTTCAGATTCTGCAAAGCAAACTCATTCAGTTTCTTACTCAAAAACACACTGCGGTCTGATATATCTTTCAAGAAATTCTGCATAACCAACGGATTCAAATGCATGAATTCCAAAAAGCGCTCTTTACTTATTATAAAAACTTTACAAGGTTTTATAGCCTCTATATTAACCGGAAAACGACTTTCAGTTGCAAAAATAAATGCAGAAGCAAGCAGGCAGGGAGCTTCGATTTCTTCTATCGTCAGTTCCTTCCCTTCTTCGTTTATCATTCCTGCCCGTACAACTCCTGAAGCAAGAATATACAATCCCTTACACAAGTTACCTTGTCGGGCAATAATATCATCCGAATCAAAGTGTTTTAAACAATTTGGAGAACCGAATAGAAAAGCAATCAGTTCTTCCTCCTTTATCCCCTGAAAAGGGGCTATTTGTGATAATTCCGTCAATTCCATACTACTTTTTAACTGTTATTCGTATCCACTGTAACATATGGTACAACTTGAAAAGTACAAACCATCTACTTTTGCACAAAAGTAATAGAAATCATTAAAATGAAAAAAAGATATGGAAAATAACATGTTTTGTTTCCAATGTCAGGAAACAGCCAAAGGTTTCGGTTGTACCTTGAAGGGTGTTTGTGGGAAAAATGCAACTACGGCACGTGCTATGGACTTGTTACTATTTGTAGTACGGGGAGTTTCTGTTGCAGCAGATCAGTTGCATCAACACTCCCTTCCAGTCGGAGAAGAAGTGGATAATTTCATTGTAGACGCTTTGTTCTGTACTATTACCAATGCCAATTTCGATGATGAAAGCATTATGAAACGCATAGACAAAGGATTGGCAATGCGTGACGACCTTAAACGTCAGGCTGCTACCGAAGGTATTCCCCTACCGGAAGTAGATGAGCTGAGTTGGACAGGCAACCGCGCAGCATACGATGCAAAGGCCGCCACTGTCGGTGTCCTACGTGAAAAGAACGAAGATCTGCGTTCATTAAAAGAGCTGATAGTGTATGGCCTGAAGGGAATGGCCGCCTACTTGGAACATGCTATGAGATTGGGGTATAATGATGAGAGTATTCATCGTTTCATGCAAAATGCCATAGCTAAAATTACCACAGAATATTTATCCGCAGATGAACTGACTGCACTGGTGCTGAAAACAGGTGAAGTGGGTGTACAGACCATGGCTTTACTTGACAAAGCGAATACCTCCAACTATGGCAACCCGGAAATCACCCATGTAAACATCGGAGCAGGTACCCGTCCCGGTATATTGATAAGCGGACACGATCTGCATGATCTGGAAGAACTTTTGGAACAGACAAAAGACAGCGGTGTGGATATATACACACATGGCGAAATGCTCCCTGCACATTACTATCCGGCATTCAAAAAGTATGCACATTTTGCAGGAAATTACGGAAACGCATGGTGGAAGCAACGGGAAGAGTTTACATCTTTTAATGGCCCTATTCTGTTTACCACAAATTGCATCGTTCCTCCTCTGCCAAACGCCACTTACAAAGAACGTATGTTTACCACCAACTCCACTGGATACCCCGGCTGCAAGCATATCGTAGCAGATGAAAACGGACAAAAGGACTATACTGAAATTATAGAGATAGCCAAACAATGTGCCGCACCGACTGAGATCGAACATGGTGAGATCATTGGAGGGTTTGCACACAATCAGGTATTACAACTGGCAGAGAAGGTAGTGGAAGCCGTAAAGAGCGGTGCTATCCGTAAATTCATCGTCATGGCAGGTTGTGACGGGCGTATGCGCGGTCGTGATTATTACACCTCCTTTGCAGAGATGCTCCCAAAAGATACAGTCATTCTGACCGCAGGATGTGCTAAATATCGTTATAACAAGCTGGCTTTGGGTGACATTAATGGTATCCCGCGTGTTTTAGATGCAGGACAGTGTAACGACAGTTATTCATTAGCAGTCATCGCCCTTAAATTGAAAGAGGTATTCGGATTGCATGACATCAACGAACTACCTATTGTTTATAATATCGCTTGGTATGAACAGAAAGCTGTGATTGTATTGTTGGCATTGCTTAGTTTGGGAGTAAAAGAAATCCATCTCGGCCCCACCCTGCCTGCATTCCTCTCACCTAATGTGGCGAAAGTACTGGTCGAGAACTTTGGGATAAGCGGTATCGGCACTGTAGAAAGTGACATGAAAAAATTTGGATTAATAAACTAATAAACGGAATGATTATGAAACAGAAAGATTATAACTCATGTACAGTCGGAGAAATTGTAGCCGACAACTTTGCTACTGCCAAAGTATTCTCCCGTTACCATATTGATTTTTGCTGTCATGGCAATACTCCGTTTACAGAGGCTTGTCGGAATCGCGGCATTGATCCCGAAGTGGTAGTGCGTGAATTGGATGCATTGCAGGAAAATATGGAAAATAATGTTCCCGACTTTGCCGGATGGCCCATCGATTTATTAATAGATTATGTATTGAAGATACATCATCGGGGCATCCGCGCCAAAGGACCACAGATAGAGGTGTTATTGAATAAGGTAACAGAAGTACACTCAAAGAATCACCCTGAATTATTACAGATTCAGGCACTATTCCGCGACTCTCTGTCAGATTTAAATAATCACTTGCTGAAAGAAGAAAATGTATTGTTTCCTTATGTATATGAAATGTTTCAGGCCAAAGAGAAAGGACGAAAAACTGCAAAATTCCATTGCGACACCATTCTGTATCCCATCGAGGTCATGGAAAGTGAGCATAGCCTTGAGGGCGAACGTTTTGAGAAAATTTCTTTATTGACCAACAAATTTACTGCTCCTGAAGATGCTTGTGCCAGTTTTCGCCTAGTATTGCAACAGTTGAGGCAGTTTGATGAAGCCCTACATGAACACATTCATTTGGAAAATAATATCATATTCCCCGGTGCATTGAAATTGGAGAAAGAAGTGACAGTCTAATTCTCCAGATTCGCCACGTGAGAACTGCCTGAAACCGCTGTTTTTTGCCGAAGCGGGGAAAAAGAAAAAGCTCTGAAATCCTTGAATTTCAGAGCTTTACTTTAATTTTCTATTTGCTTTCGCGGTGCGCACGAGGCTCGAACTCGTGACCCCATGCGTGACAGGCATGTATTCTAACCAACTGAACTAGCGCACCAAATTTATTTTTAATTGCTATCTCTCCTAATTGCGAGTGCAAAGGTAGATATTTTTTTCATATTCACAATAGAATTGGGAAAAAAATGAGAATATATTTCCACCAAATAACTCTTATGCAAAAAAACTTTTATAACTAAATTTATTCTTTATCTTTGTAGCTCAGAATCCTAACTTAATTAGAGACATGAAAAATACACCTATTAAAAAAGAGTTGATTGATAAGACAATCGAAGATTTTCAAATTGCAGACTTTGCTAAAGCAACAATTCGTGAAGTACAAGCTATCGCTGCTAATGCAGAAGCCAGTTCCGGAGTAGAGTTCATCAAAATGGAAATGGGAGTTCCCGGTCTACCGGCATCGGCAGTCGGAGTACAAGCAGAAATTGAGGCATTGCAAAATGGAGTAGCAAGATTATACCCAAACATCAATGGAATAGCTGAATTGAAAAAAGAAGCATCCCGGTTCATCAAGGCATTTATCAATGTTGATTTGAAACCGGAAGGATGTGTAGCCGTTACCGGATCTATGCAAGGAACTTATGCATCTTTCCTTGCTTGCAGCCAATGTAATGAAGAAAAAGATACGGTTCTTTTTATTGATCCCGGTTTCCCTGTACAAAAACAACAACTGATTGTCATGGGACAAAAATATGAAACATTCGATGTTTATGATTACAGGGGAGAGAAACTAAGAGAGAAACTGGAAAGTTATCTGAAAAAAGGAAATGTATCAGCTATTGTTTATTCCAATCCTAATAATCCGAGTTGGATTTGCCTAAATGATCAAGAACTACGGATCATTGGTGAACTGGCAACTAAATACGATGTCATAGTTTTAGAAGATTTGGCCTATTTTGCAATGGACTTCAGAAAAGATTTAGGCACGCCATTCCAACCTCCCTTCCAACCATCGGTAGCACATTATACAGACAATTACATCTTGTTGATTTCAGGATCAAAAGCATTTAGCTATGCCGGACAGCGAATCGGTGTAAGCTGTATTTCCGACAAACTCTATCACCGTAGTTATCCTGGACTAACCAAACGTTACGGAGGCGGTACTTTCGGTACGGTATTCATTCATCGCATTTTATACGCACTTTCTTCTGGTACTAGTCATTCTGCACAATTTGCTATGGCAGCTATGCTAAAAGCAGCGAACGATGGACAATATAATTTCCTCGATGAAGTGAAAATATACGGAGAACGTGCCCGGAAACTGAAAGATATTTTCCTCCGTCATGGTTTCCATCTCGTATACGATACAGACCTGGACGAACCAATTGCCGATGGATTCTATTTCACAATCGGTTATCCGGGAATGACAAGTGGAGAATTAGCTAAAGAACTGATGTATTATGGTGTCAGTGCCATTTCACTTGTTACAACCGGTAGTCACCAACAAGGTTTACGCGCATGCACATCTTTTATAAAAGACCATCAGTATGAACAATTGGATGAAAGGATGAAAATCTTTGCAGAGAACCATCCAATATCATAAAAAACACATGCAAAAAGAAAAAAAAGAGGAAGATCGTTTGTTCCTCTAAAATAAATCTTTATATTTATGGCATGAACAATATCAATGCCGACATATTTAAGATACAATCTAATAATGTATTGCCATCGCAAGGAAAGATTCTAATATCGGAACCTTTCCTTTGCGATGAGACTTTCGGACGTTCGGTAGTACTACTGGTAGATCATACAAATGAAGGAAGCATGGGTCTCATCATGAATAAAAGACTTCCTCTTTGCTTAAATGATGTCATTAAAGAATTCAACTATATAAACGATATACCTCTCTATAAAGGAGGACCTATCGGAACAGATACATTATTCTACTTACACACATTGTCAGATATCAATGGAGCCTTACCCGTAGGTGGAGGACTTTATTTGAATGGAGATTTCAATGCTATAAAAAAATATATTCTTCAAGGGAATGACATCTCCGGCAAAATACGATTCTTCCTCGGATATTCCGGTTGGGAGTATGAGCAATTGATCCAGGAGATAAAAGATAACACTTGGATTATAGCGAAAGAAGCCCCCTCCTACCTCCTTAATGAAGAAATAAAGGATATGTGGAAAGATGCTTTAGGAAAATTAGGGAGTAAATATGAGACTTGGTCACGCTTTCCACAAATACCTTCACTGAACTGATCGCATTATCGTCTATTTTCTCTTTGAGAGATACGTTGCATCAACACGGCATCTTTAAATCCTTCGGATGTTAAAAGCCAATCTTTTATAACACCACATTGCACAAATCCGCAAGAAGTGAAAAGCTTCAAACTACTCTCATTGTCCATAGCCACGTGTGCATATAATTGATGAATAAGCAAAAAATTAAAAGCATAATCACATAGCAATGTCAATGCATCCGTGGCATAACCTTCCTGACGAAACTCCGTATGTATAGCAATTCCTATAGCACCGCGTGAATGCAAAGGCACAAAGTCCGTGATATCGATTGTCCCCAAGGTACGATTATCACAACGCTGAACAATCATAAGCCGTAACTGCTTATCGGCAAACATATCACTTTGCGACCCCTCGATATACTGACGTAGAACATAACGGGAATAGGGAACGGTGAAACTACTGATATCCCACATGGCAGGATCGTTTTCCATTTCATACATTATTTCAATGTCTTCCGGTTCGACAGCGCGAAGGTATATTCGGTCGTTAATTAAAAAAGAATGATTCATAGGTTTAATTAATACGTTTGTATTTCTTATAAAAGTAGCAAAGTCCACAGAAATGCTTCCAAGCCAACCGAGAAAACAGATTCCTGTTAGTAGCCCTTCGCCAATGATGAACAATCGTATATTGGGGCAAATAAACGATCTTCCAACCTTCAGAAACGATACGAAGACAGAAATCCGCATCTTCAGGGCCATAAAAGATGTGTTCGTCTAATAGACCAACACGCTGTAAAACCTCCCGTTTCACCATTTGGCAAGCTCCGATAACATACACAGGTTCAAACGGGACATTAGAATCCATAATAACCCGATCGTTTTTACCACTGAATCCCAATACGTTTCTTACTTTAACCAGAAGGCCGGGGAAAGGTTTAAAGCTCTCTTGCACGCGATTTTCACTATCGACCAACTTACAAGTACATAAACCGACAAGGGGATGTCCATCCAGATACGCTTCCATTCCGGAAATAGCCGATTCGTTGACAATTGTATCATTATCCAAAATCAGAATTTTCTCTCCTGTAGTTATCTCCAACCCCCTATTACGTGCATATGCCACCCCTTTATTGCATGAATTAGATAAAAGACGAATAACTGGGAATTTTTCGGTCAAATACTGTGATGTTCCATCTTGCGAACCGTTATCCACAACTATTACCTCCACATCGGCACGCTTCATAATTGGCAAAAGAGATTGCAGACAAGCTTTCAGATAAGCAAGCTGGTTCCAAGTTATAATAACGATTGAAAGACGTTTCATTATCAGCCAAACAGTTTTATCTTCAATGCCTTTAACGCATGAGCGAATTCACTCCAACTCGAGAATCGTTTTATCTGCGTCACAATGAAATGAGGTGAAAGAAAATAACTGATATTATTATAAAACAAAATACGTTCCATTTCTTTGGATGTCAAAGAGGGGAAATTAAGTATCGACTCACGCTGAACATCAGTAGGAATATAATCTCCGGTTGCCAACCAACCGTTTTCTTTTGCCATTGTATAAAATTCAGTACCCGGAAAAGGAGAAACGATATTGAACATGACCTGATCCACTTTTAGGGCTTTAGCCTCACGTAGCGTATGTTTCAAAGTTTCTCTGGTTTCAAGCGGACTGCTACCTATAAGTATATTCAGTTTTACCGGCACATGGTATTTCTTCAACCAATGAATAGCGGAATATATTTGGTCGGAGGTTATTCCTTTTTTTATAAAACTCAATATTTTATCATCAAAAGACTCTACTCCCAAATCAATATAATAGCAATTCGACTCACCTAACATCTTAGCTATCTCTTCTGTAATGGCATCTACACGCGCCTGGCATCCCCATATTAAATCATATTTCTTCATGATATGGCAAATGTCTCTCGTCCGTTGCTCATTCCAGATAAAATTATCGTCCATAAAACCGACTGCCTTATACCCCTCTTTGCTGATCTGTGCCATCTCCGCATCAATGCTTTCTATAGAACGGAAAGATATGAACGGCTTCTTCCCATGCTCTTTGCGATATTCTATTTCACGAGCAAAGGTTAATGAACTTGGTACACAATAGATGCAATGAAAAGGACAGTTACGTGATGTTACCGCAGTCGTATAAGGACCCAATTTCAGTTTAGGATTGAAATATCTCTGATCACTGATAAAATGGCGCGCAGGAAAAGGAAGTTCATCCAGACTTTTCATAAGAGGACGAGACGGATTATGTTTCACGACTCCGTCCCTTAAAAAAGAAATTCCTGCCAGAGAATGCCAATCATCATGATTAACAATTGCCTTTGTTAGTTCCAGCACGATTAAATCGGGTTCTCCACGCACTACAATTTCTTTCTCTCCGGACAAACATTTAGCAGTGAAATACGTAGGTCCCGGTCCCATGAAAATGACATAAGCATCCGGATGTACAGCACGTATCATCTTCAATGCCATGATGTCATTATCTAAGGAGAGATTAACAGACCAGATATAATAAATATCACTATTATCACCTTTCAGAAAATCATTAAAAGCCTCACGGGATTCCCGCTTATAAACAAAATCCCTATACGCTATCTCTTTGAAACCTTCTTTTTCTAACAAGGCAACAACCGTCAGCTCATAAATATTTGGTGCTAAATAAACAACACGAGTACAACCGGCAGTACGCTCGGCCGGATTCTTTCCATCTAATACTGGTGGTATTAAAAAAGTCAGTTTCATGTTTTTTTCTTTCTTTGGTTCTACTTAATCATTTCTTTGATCGATGTGCAGTTCTTTGCGTAAACGTTTTTCACCCGGTATACAAAATAAAGAAGCTGTTAAAGATATTAACGCACAAAGTAAACCTGTATTGCTTAATGTCAGATAATATATCAGAATATTGGTCAGGGCAACAACTTCTAACAGTAATATTCGCACACTGCTCCAACAGAAATACAGATTCAAAGCTTTTGGAAAGTAAGCTAAATCTATTTTCTTAGTCAATACCCACGAAAAAAGTTTCAATGACAAAGGAACGCAACATGCTGCCAATAAAATTCCGGTAGTTTCCATCAGATATGCAGTCCGGATATCATCTGCATATAATCCAACCCATTCAGAATAAAACTCCCCTATCAAAATAACAATAAGGGGCAATCCCCAAAACAAGATATATTCAATCTTCAATTTGTGAGTAATTTTTTGTATTTGTTCTTCCATCATCCATCATTTACATTATTACATTTAGACTGTTCCCGTAAATAAGGTTCGGTTTACAATGCTTCGTCCCAAAGTTACTTCATCGGTATACTCCAGTTCATCGCCAATCGAAACACCACGTGCAAGCACTGTTAGTTTTACCCCCAGTTTCTCTAACTTCCGGTAGATATAAAAATTAGTCGTATCGCCTTCCATCGTTGTACTTAACGCCAATATTACTTCTTTAATATCTCCCTTTGCCACACGCTGCACTAAGCTCTCTATTTGAAGATCGCCTGGCCCGATTCCATCCATAGGAGATATAATACCTCCAAGCACATGATAAAGTCCGCGGAACTGTTGAGTAGCTTCTACCACCATCACATCACGGATATTTTCCACTACACAGATTGTAGTAGCATCACGTGCCGGATTAGCACAGATCTGACACGTATCCGTATCGGAAATATTATGGCAAACACGGCAATATTTCACCTCTCGTTTTAAAGTCATGATCGAATTGCCAAAAGCTTCAACTGTACCCGATTCTTGTCGTAATAAATGTAATACTAGTCGCAAAGCGGTTTTCCGACCAATTCCGGGAAGCTTCGAAAATTCTCCTACTGCTTTTTCAAGCAATACGGAAGGATATTGTTGATTCATATATGGTTCAAGCGATTTCTATAAATTCAGTGCAAAGATGCAAAATAAATCGTACCTTTGCATCCGTTATGATGATTATTATCACTATTATATGCTATTTTGCAATATTACTATTCATTGCACGTGTCACCGGACGAGGTAAGCAAAGCAGTTCGGATGCCGCATTTTTCAGAGGGCAAAACCGATCACCATGGTATATCGTTTCATTCGGAATGATCGGTGCAAGCATATCAGGTGTAACGTTTGTTTCCGTGCCGGGTATGGTACGAGGGATGGATATGACATACATGCAAACGGTAATGGGATTCTTTTTTGGATACTTGATTGTAGCACATGTGCTACTCCCCCTTTATTATAGGTTAAATCTGACAAGTATATACAGTTACCTTGGCACCCGAATCGGAATAAACGCTTATCGCACCGGATCATTTTTTTTTCTTCTTTCACGCATGTTAGGTACGGCAGCCAAACTCTATCTTGTCTGTCTCATTTTACACACCTACGTATTCGTCCATATGGGGATACCTTTTTGGGCAATAGCCGCAGGCTCGGTTGCACTCGTATGGATATATACTCACAAAAGCGGTATTAAAACCATCGTATGGACAGACACACTTCAAACTTTATGCCTGATAGTTGCTCTTATCTGGATCATTTTCTTCACAATACAGAAACTCGATCTTACCTGGAGCGGCATCATAGAAACAATCAACAATAATCCGCATAGCCGTATATTTGTGTTTGACAACTGGATATCACGCCAAAACTTTTTCAAACAATTTCTGAGTGGTATCTTCATTGTCATTGTGATGACCGGACTGGACCAAGATATGATGCAAAAAAATCTTTCTTGTAGGAATTTACACGATGCAAAAAAAAACATGTATTGTTACGGATTTTCTTTTATCCCATTAAATTTCCTATTTCTTTGTTTAGGTATATTATTGCTGGAACTAGCCGGAAAAATGAACTTGTCACTTCCTTTGATAAATGATGATATACTCCCGATGTTTGCCACTCAAGGATATCTGGGAGGAACCGTATCAATCCTATTTGCTATCGGTATCATTGCGGCAGCTTTTAGCAATTCCGACTCCGCATTGACTGCAATGACTACCAGTGTGTGCATAGATTTTCTTAAAACCAATAAAAAAAACGAGGAAATAGCTCGCTACCAACGTGGAAAAGTACATATTATCCTTTCTATAATACTCGTTCTTTTCATTTGTCTGGTAAAAGCTTTGAATAGCAAAAGCGTAATTGATATCATATATATAATTGCCTCTTATACATATGGTCCACTGTTAGGTATGTTCGCATTCGGATTGTTCACCCACCGGACAACAAAAGACCGTTGGATACCGTTTATTGCTGTAGGGTCTCCGATCTTTTGTTATTTGCTCGACCAATATACCATGCAAAATTATGGATACAAATTCGGATATGAATTGCTAATGCTGAATGGTATACTGACTTTCATGGGAATGTATGTTTTATCAACAAAAGGAATAAAAAAATTAAATTAATAGACAAAATGTATGGAAATAACTAATGCAAAATTTATAATCAGTAATACAGATGTTGAAAAGTGTCCCTCGGGAAATCTTCCCGAATATGCTTTCATCGGGCGTTCAAACGTAGGTAAGTCTAGCCTAATCAATATGTTGACAGGCCGCAAAGGATTGGCGATGACATCGGCTACTCCCGGTAAAACGATGCTTATCAACCACTTTCTTATCAACGACAGCTGGTACATTGTCGACCTTCCCGGTTTTGGATATGCAAAGCGGGGACATAAGGGACAAGAACAGATACGTAACATTATTGAAAATTATATTCTGGAACGCGATCAGATGACTAATCTGTTCCTACTGATAGACAGTCGTCTCGAACCACAAAAAATCGACTTAGAATTCATGGAGTGGTTAGGAGAAAATGGCATCCCATTCTCTATTATATTTACTAAAGCTGATAAATTGAAAGGTGGAAAATTGAAAATGAACATTAATGCCTACTTGAATGAACTTCGCAAACAATGGGAAGAGTTCCCTCCTTATTTCATTTCTTCCTCAGAAAACACAACAGGACGCACAGAAATATTAAACTACATAGAAAGTATCAACAAGGAAATTAACTCAAAATAGAAAGTACAATGAAAAAGTATGTTTTATCGCTGGCGATCCTGTCAGCATTCATATTTGGTACGTCAAATGTACAGGCACAATCACTAAAAGATTTATTCAACAAGGACAATATCGAAAAAGTGGTTAATGCCGTAACAGGAAATAAGTCCATTGATATGACCGGTACCTGGACATACACAGGCTCAGCCATAGAATTCGAATCGGATAATTTTTTAAAGAAAGCAGGAGGAGCTGCCGCTGCTTCATTAGCCGAGAACAAATTAGATGAGCAATTGGCAAAAATAGGTATTAAAGACGGACAATTAAGCTTTACATTCAATGCGGACAGCACTTTTACAAGCACAATAGGAAAACGTTCCATGCAAGGCACTTACTCATACGATGCAGCAACGAACCAAGTACAACTGAAATATCTTAGATTGCTGAATATGAATGCAAAGGTAAATTGCACCAGTAATAGCATGGAATTATTATTCAACTCGGATAAGTTATTAAAACTAATCACCTTCCTGTCAAGTAAAAGCAGTAATACCACGCTAAAAACCATTAGTTCGTTGGCAGACAGCTACGATGGGATGATGCTTGGACTCGAACTAAAAAAATAAAACAGGATAATCCACAATAAAAGAACTGACTAATTAAGAGGCTGTTTAAATTTTCCTCAAAAAGAACTTCAAATGAAGACTGAGCAAAATTTAAACAGTCGCTAAGTTTCAGAATCCATTTAATCTTCTCTACAGATTATTATTAAACGAGTTAAACTTTACCATCACTTCTATTATGATTATTTGTCAGAAGTATTTTCCATGAATGCATGGTTTGTCACGCCAAAACGATATATGCTGCGACTGTAGTACTTTTCACCCGGACGAAGTACGGTTGAAGGAAACTGCGAATTATTAGGACTATCCGTAAAATGCTGAGGTTCCAGACTAACCCCACTCCGTTTTTTATAGGCAATTCCTTTTTTACCAATCATTGCACCACTTAGAGCATTAGCAGTATACATTTGGAGCCCAGGTTCGGTAGTATATACTTCCAATACACGTCCGCTTTTATCATCAAACAGACGGAGTGCTAACTTCTTATCATCCCCCTTCGTATTCAACACCCAGTTATGATCATACCCTTTCATGGCGGTTAACTGCTTCATGTTTTGATCAATCCGTTCACCGATCAAATGAGGAGTTGTGAAATCAAAAGGCGTGCCGGCTACCGGAAGTAGTTCTCCCGTGACACATTTCAAAGAGTCATAAGGCGTATAATAATCGGCATTGATATACAATGATTGATCACTGACCGTCGTATTGAAATCACCTGATATATTGAAGAACGAATGGTGAGACAGATTGATCACTGTAGGTTTATCTGTTTCCGCCTCATAATGGATATCCAATTCATTATCATTCGTCAGCACATAAATGACACGTATTTGAAGATTCCCGGGAAACCCGTTATCTCCGTCAGGTGAAAACAAAGTAAGCTTTAGTGCATTTTCGTCCAGCTGTTCAGCTTGCCATATCTTTGAAGCAAAACCGGGATTACCTCCATGAATACAATGAGATCCATCATTAGCTGTCAGGTGATAAACAATAGAATCCAATGTGAAAGTTGCATTCGAGATGCGACCAATATACCGGCCCACAGTAGCCCCGAAATACTGTTTATTATCCATATAATCGGCAATGGTGGGAAAGCCACAAACAATGTCCTCCATCTTTCCATTACGATCTGGCGCCAGGAGTGAAACAAGCCGCGCACCATAATTTGTAATACATGCCTCCATGCCATTCTTGTTTTTCAAGACATAAAGATCCGTCAACTGCCCTTCCACTTCCATCTGAAAGTCACGAATATTCAATCCTGACAATGTCATTTCTTTTTCTTTCTTACATGAAATACATATCAGAAGACAAAAAGCTATTAAAATGATATTTTCCCATTTCATAAGTATATTGTTCCGTATTTGATTTTTTAATACTATTTCGCAAAGATAGAGCATTATTTTTGAAAAAAAGCCCTACCTTTGTACTTCATAAACCATAAAAACAGAAATAAATATGAAAAAGATATTATTTTTCGTTGTGATGTTAGTAATGGGGATCAGCTATGCATCTGCCCAGACTGCAGAAATCAAGTTTGACAAAACGACTCATGATTTCGGTACTTTCTCTGAAAAAGACCCTGTTGTAAGTTGTGTATTTACTTTTACCAACATCGGTGATGCGCCTTTAGTAATTCATCAAGCTGTGGCATCTTGCGGATGCACGGTTCCGGACTATACAAAAGAACCTATCCAACCGGGAAAAACCGGCACAATCAAAGTTACTTATAACGGTACGGGTAAATATCCCGGTCATTTTAAAAAATCAATAACCCTTCGCACAAATGCCAAAACGGAAATGATGCGTATCTATATTGAAGGAAATATGACCGCCAAAGATGCTAAATGATAAAAAATAGACAACAACAATGAGGAGAATCTTTCGATTCTCCTTTTTTTTTGCTTTCTTTGATGCTGTTTTATAAAAAGCCGATTAACACATTAAAATTTTATATAAAACTATGAAACAAGAAGAAGACAAATTCACTGGTTTGCCTGAGAATGCATTCAGAGAATTGAAACCGGGTGAAGTGTACCATCCCCTAATGAGTCCAAACCAAAATTACCCCGAAGTAAATTTTTGGTCTGTCAGTTGGGGTATCGCTATGGCAATTCTCTTTTCGGCAGCAGCCGCTTATCTCGGACTGAAAGTCGGTCAGGTTTTTGAAGCCGCCATCCCTATTGCCATTATTGCCGTAGGTGTTTCCGGTGCCGCCAAACGTAAGAACGCTTTAGGTGAAAACGTAATTATCCAATCCATCGGTGCCTGTTCTGGCGTAATTGTTGCCGGTGCTATTTTTACACTTCCCGCCCTATATATCCTTCAAGCGAAATATCCAGATATGAGTGTAACCTTCATGCAGGTGTTTATCAGTTCTCTTTTAGGGGGAGTATTGGGTATTCTTTTTCTCATCCCCTTCCGGAAGTATTTCGTAAGTGATATGCATGGAAAATATCCATTCCCGGAAGCGACGGCTACCACACAAGTCCTTGTATCCGGTGAAAAGAGTGGCAGCCAGGCAAAGCCATTACTTTTGGCAGGCATTATCGGTGGTTTGTACGATTTCATCGTCGCCACTTTCGGATGGTGGAATGAAACGTTCACCACTCGTGTAAGCAATATGGGAGAGATATTGGCTGAAAAAGCAAAATTGGTATTCAAAATAAATACAGGAGCTGCCATATTAGGTCTAGGATATATCGTAGGCTTAAAATATGCTTCGATTATTTGTGCCGGCTCACTGGCTGTCTGGTGGATTATCGTCCCATGTATGTCTATGATATGGGGAGATAATGTATTGAATGCATGGAATCCGGAAATTACAAGTACCGTAGGTGCGATGAGCCCGGAAGAAATATTCAAATATTATGCCAAGAGCATCGGTATCGGTGGTATCGCTATGGCAGGTGTCATCGGTATTATCAAATCATGGGGCATTATAAAAAGTGCTGTCGGACTGGCAGCGAAAGAGATGGGTGGCAAAAGCAATACGGAAAAGAATGTTCTCCGCACCCAACGTGATCTTTCAATGAAAATCATAGCTATCGGTTCCATTATTACTCTGATTCTGATTACCTTGTTTTTCTATTTCGATGTAATGCAAGGCAATCTTGTTCATACATTGGTAGCCATTTTATTAGTTGCCGGCATTTCATTCCTTTTCACGACAGTCGCTGCGAATGCCATCGCCATTGTAGGAACAAATCCTGTTTCGGGTATGACTTTAATGACACTGATCCTTGCTTCCGTTGTAATGGTGGCTGTCGGACTGAAAGGTCCTTCGGGCATGGTTGCTTCCTTGGTTATGGGAGGAGTAGTTTGTACGGCTCTTTCTATGGCAGGCGGTTTCATTACCGACTTGAAAATCGGATATTGGCTAGGTAGTACGCCAGCCAAACAGGAAACTTGGAAGTTTTTAGGCACCATCGTCTCCGCGGCTACGGTAGGTGGAGTAATGATCATCCTCAATAAAACGTATGGTTTTACAAGCGGTGCCTTATCTGCACCCCAGGCAAATGCCATGGCAGCAGTTATCGAACCGCTGATGAGCGGTGTGGGGGCACCTTGGTTACTTTATGGAATCGGTGCTGTAATAGCTATCATCTTGACTCTTTGCAAAGTTCCCGCCTTGGCATTTGCATTAGGTATGTTCATCCCATTGGAATTGAATGTGCCATTAGTCGTAGGAGGTGCGGTTAATTGGTATGTAACGAGCCGCAGCAAAGATACTTCTCTCAACAATGAACGCGGTGAGAAAGGTACTCTGCTTGCCTCCGGATTCATCGCTGGTGGTGCATTGATGGGAGTGGTAAGTGCAGCAATGCGATTCGGTGGCATTAACCTGGTTAACGAAGCATGGCTGAACAATACCCTGTCACAAGTATTTGCCTTAGTTGCTTACGCACTGCTGATTCTCTATTTTGTCAAAGCATCAATGAAAGTAAAATAAAACCAAATAAAGACCTATGAAATATTTATTAACGGTCGCATGTCTGGCAATGCTTCCCCTGTCCTCATTCGGACAGGGCGAACGTTACAAACAAATCACCGACCCTAAACTAACAAGCATCAATAAAGAAGCGCCACGTAGTACCTTCACTTCGTACACGAACGAAAAAGATGCTGTAGCAAACAATCGGAAAGATGGTACATTCCTATTATCGCTCAATGGGAAATGGAAATTTAATTATGTGGACAGCTTTTCTATGCGACCGACTGATTTTATGCTTCCTGAGAAAAGCGTGAGCGACTGGGCTGACATTACAGTGCCCGGTAATTGGGAATTGCAAGGATTCGGTACACCGATTTATGTTAACACTACCTACGAGTTTTGTTCTCCCGGTTATGCACCCTATTGGAATAAGCCCAATCCTCCCTTTGTTCCTGAAGAATGGAATCCAACCGGAACTTACCGTCGCGACTTCATCCTACCTGCCAATTGGGAAGGGAAAGAGATATTCCTTAGTGCAGATGGTACAAAAGGGGCAGCCTTTTACTATCTGAACGGACAATTTGTAGGAATGAACAAAGACGCGAAAACTCCTGCCCGATTCAATATCACCAAACTGGTTAAACCCGGAAAGAATATGATTGCCGTACAGATACATCGTTTTTCAGATGCAAACTACCTGGAATGTCAAGACTTCTGGCGTTTGAGCGGATTCGAAAGAGATATCTACCTGTATGCACAACCTAAACTCCGCATCGCGGATTTCAAAGTGGAAAGTCCGTTGGATACAGAATATCAGAACGGCATATTGAAATGTACTGTAAAAGTTGCATCTGATAATCCATCCGATTCATACATCGCACGTTATGTACTTCTTGATGAAACTGGCAAACAAATAGCTTCATCCGATGTAGCTGTAAATGATCCGTCTACCGGAGAATCAACCAAAGAGAGAGAAATCGTATTCGATGAAAACAGAATCCGTTCTCCCAAACAATGGACAGCCGAAACTCCCAATCTGTACACCTTTGTCCTTAGTCTCAGAGAACCGAAGAATGGGGAAGTTATAGAAGCCACAAGTGCCAAAATAGGATTCCGTACTGTAGAGATGAAAAATAACCAACTTTGTGTCAATGGTAAACCGATTCTTGTGAAAGGAGTGAACGTACACGAGCATAATGAGCATACCGGACATTATGTTACCGAAGAATTAATGCTCAAAGATTTCGAACTTTGGAAAAAATACAATGTAAATACTGTCCGCACCTGCCATTATCCGCAACAAGAAAGATTCTATGAACTGTGCGACAAATATGGAATTTACGTTATCGATGAAGCAAACATCGAATCCCACGGTATGGGATATGACCGTCAGGTAGGCGGTTCGCTTGCCAACAATCCTCTATTTGGAGATGCACATACCTACCGTACCAATAACATGTATCAACGCGACAAGAATCACCCTTCCGTTATCGTCTGGTCATTGGGGAATGAAGCCGGAAATGGCATTAATTTCTATAACACATACGCAATGCTAAAAAAACTCGACACCCGTCCCGTACAATATGAGCAGGCACATTTGGAATGGAATACCGACATTTATTGCCCGATGTATAGTCGCCCGAATGAAATCGAGCAATATGCCAAAGATCCCAAACACAACCGCCCACTCATCTTATGCGAATATGCTCATGCAATGGGTAACAGTCTAGGCAATTTCCAGGAATATTGGGATACAATCGAAGCATACCCTCTTCTTCAGGGAGGTTGCATATGGGATTGGGTAGACCAAGGCCTTGCCGAAAAGACTTCCGACGGACGTAAGTATTGGGCGTACGGTGGTGACTATGGTGCCATCGGAACACCTTCGGACGGAGATTTTTGCATAAACGGTATCGTTTACCCGGATCGTAGTGTGAAACCTCAGACTACGGAAATGGGTAAAGTCTATCAAAACGTTAAGTTTATTAACTTCGATAAGGCTCGCGGTACAATCGATGTGCATAACGACTTCAGCTTTACCAATCTCGATAAGTATGATTATCATTATATCATCCGCGAATATGGAAAAGAGATCTACACGGACAAGTTCAATGTAAATGCTACTCCTGGTGAGACTGTTACTGTGCAGTTGAAAGGCATGCCTCAGGAAAATATTAAAACGGGAGATATCAATATTGAATTTTATGCTACCATTCGTACTCCCGAAGCTTTCTTGCCGACAGGTACGGTTATCGCACGCGAACAAATCAATATCCAACCCTTTGCCAAACGTGAACAGCTCCGTCAGGTACCTGCCGATATTGAAGAAACGGAAACACAAGCCATACTTACAGGTAAGGACTTTAGAGCCGTATTCGACAAGAAAAGCGGTCTTCTCGTTTCGTACAAATACAATAAACAGGAATACATTCTGAATGGGGAAGGTCTACGCCCCTTCTTCTGGAGAGCGCCTATAGACAATGATTATGGTGCCGGTCTCCCACGTAAACTGAAAACATGGAAAGAAGCTAGTTATCAGGAACCGATAGCCGAAAGTTTCAGCGTATCCCGCGAACGCGGCATGATACGCGAAGAAGATCCGAACGGTCCTGCAGGCAACCGCAACGGGAGAGAAAGCCAGGTAAGTTTTAGTATTGTAAAAGTATCCTATCATTACCCGGAAACAAATGCGACTTGGAGTATCAGATATAAGGTATATTCGAATGGAATAATCAAAGTTAGTAACAACTTTATAGCCAACGATAAAAATTCTCCTCTGATACCACGTGTCGGCTTACGTATGCAGATGCCGGAAACATTCAGCACACTGACTTATTACGGACGCGGCCCCGAAGAAAACTATCGCGACCGGTGTACTTCCCAGTTTATAGGTGAATATACTACTCCGGTTAAAGAGATGTATGAACCCTATATTCGCCCCCAAGAGAACAATCACCGGACAGACATTAACTGGTGTGCATTTACTAATAAATCAGGAGCCGGCCTTCTCTTTATTGCCGACAATACCTTCGAGTTCAACGCATCGAATTATCCTTTGGAAACTCTCGATAGCGGTGATGACATACACAATGCCGCACCACGAACCGCTGAAACCGATCACCGCCACCTTACCGATCCGAAAGCAGAAAAGGCAGTAGATCTCTTCATTGATTACCAGATGATGGGAGTAGGAGGCGATAATGCCTGGGGAGCGCTTGCACACGAACCTTACCTGATCCGTCCGGGCAAACAGAACGCGATCAACTACGGTTTTACATTGGTGCCTTTCGGGCGTAAAACAGACTTCAGAAATTTAATTTATCAATATTAAAATGAAAATGAAAACTATCAGTACATTCATAGTGGCCGCTTGCTTATTAAGCGGCCCAGCTATGGCACAACAAGAGAAGAATTTAATGCTAAGTAATGCCCAAACTTTTATAGACACACCATATGTTCCCAACACATTGGAAATAGATGATGCAGAAAACCTCGTCATCAATTGCGATGAAGTGGATTGCACGACATTCGTTGAATATGTGTTGGCCATGTCACTTTGCTCTGAACAAGGTAAAGATATGAGTGAAGGTGAATTTGCAGGAAATCTGCAACGTATCCGTTATCGAGACGGCAAAATAGACGGATATACATCACGCTTACATTATATTGCCGACTGGATCGAAAACGGAGTACGCGGAGGATTTATGGAAGACGTAACAGCCGTCAACAGTCCTTACACACAAACACTGAATTTGTCGTACATGTCTACCCATCCAAAAGATTATAAACAGTTAGCAAATTCAGAGACCAACGTGTCTAAAATGGCAGGCTATGAGAAGGCCCTTACCGGACAGGAAATACATTGGTTACCCAAAGACATGCTACCTTCAACCGGACTTCCCTGGATCAAGAACGGGGATATTATTGCCATAACCACCAACACTCCCGGCTTGGATGTATCCCATATGGGAATCGCCATTTACGTCAAAGACAATCTTTGTTTACTACACGCTTCTTCCGACAAGGGAAAAGTTTTAGTAGACAAAAATACTTTAAGCCGCCTTCTGAAACATAATGATAAATGGACGGGAATCCGTGTCATCAGAATGAAAAAATAATAAAAGCAAAACGACAAAATTAAAAGAAATGAGAACATTTTATCTTGCACTTATCAGCCTATTTCTTTTGTGCGGAGAATCTACCGCACAAGATTGGGCCAATTTAACACGGTTTCAGGCAAAAAATGAAGCCTTGGGTACTCCGGCAAAAGGAGAGAAACGGGTAGTATTTATGGGAAACTCGATTACGGAGGGATGGATTAATACCTGTCCTGAATTTTTCGAAGGACGACCTTATATCAATCGGGGGATAGGAGGACAAACAACTCCCCAAATGCTGATCCGCTTCCGCCAGGACGTTATCAACCTACACCCCAAAGTAGTAGTAATACTTGCCGGAACAAATGATATTGCAGGAAACACAGGACCATCCACTTTGGAAATGATAGAAGATAATCTGGCTTCAATGGCTGAGATCGCCCATGCTAATGGTATTAAAGTGATTCTCTGTTCCGTACTCCCTGCTTATGATTATCCTTGGCGCAAAGGAATGGAACCTAACGTAAAGATTCCCGAACTGAATAAGTGGATCAAGAATTATGCGGAAAAGAACAAATTTATCTACCTAGATTACTTCTCTGCAATGGTCGACGAGAAAAACGGGATGCAAGCCGACCTGTCAGGTGACGGTGTACATCCCAACAAAAAAGGGTATGAAATCATGCAGCCAATGGTAGAAAAAGCCATTGCGAAAGCATTGAAATAAAACATCGATCAATGCAGATATTTATAAAGCAATAAGAAGTGCTTTGATTTCTGCTTCAAGGCGTTGCTTCACTTCGGACATCGGGAGGTCATGTCCCAATTCCTGACGCAGTGAAGTGACGCCTTTGTCAATAAACCCACAAGGATGAATATAACTGAAATAGCGCAAATCGGTATTTACATTCAAAGCCAATCCGTGCATCGTTACAAAGTGGCTGCTTCTGACCCCTATTGCGCAAATCTTCCTTGCACGGGATGTGTTTCCTTCCAGCCAAACCCCGGTTGCTTTTTCCAGTCTACCGGCAGAGATGCCATAAGATTCACAAACGCGGATAACGGCCTCTTCCAATACATGAACATATTCTTTCAGCCCAAGTCCGAATTCCTCAAGATTCAAAATCGGATAGCAAACCAACTGTCCGGGGCCATGATAAGTAATATCTCCTCCCCGGTCTATGTGATAAAGGGTTGCACCTATTTTTTCCAATTGAGCTTCCGTCAATAACATATTATTTTCCTTTCCGCTACGCCCCAGCGTATAGACATGCGGATGTTCGCACATGATAATACGGTTCTCATAATCTTCTCCTTTTTGCTTGGCGAGGATAAGATTATCGAACCATTCCGTCTGCCGTTGCCATGCTTCGGCATACGGAACAAGATTCCAGTCTGTTACAATCGTTTTCATAAAAACAAAGGTAATGAATAAATTGAAATATTTTTATTCATCACGGAAGTTTTATTTTCTCCGTCCGAGACTTAAGGAGTTCAACACAACACTCACGCTCGAAAAAGCCATCGCTGCACTTGCAAGCATCGGATTCAATAATATGCCGTAGAGGGGATATAATATACCGGCTGCAATAGGAATTCCTATAAGGTTATATATAAATGCCCAAAACAGATTCTGATGAATCAACTTCACGGTCTGCCTGGATAAGTTAAATGCTTTCGGCAACAACAACAAATCGGAAGTCATCAACGTCACCATCGCTACATCCATCGCAATATCGGTACCTTTGCCCATCGCAATGCTGACATCCGCCAGTGCAAGAGCTTGCGAATCATTAATGCCATCGCCTACCATAGCTACCGTTTTACCTTGTAATTGCAATTCACGAATAAATTCCTGCTTGTCATCAGGCAACGCATCCGCAACAAATCTGTCAATGCCCAACTTGCCTGCCACTGCCAATGCTGTCCGTTGCCCGTCACCTGTCAACATGCAGATATCTATTCCTTGTTGTCTAAGTTCTTTCACAGCTTCGGCCGAAGTCGGTTTCACAGGATCGGATACAGCGATGATCGCCAATATCTGATTCTCACGACCAAAATAGATGATGCCATTTCCTTCCGATTCATACTGAACCATCATATCTGCCATCACATCCGGTAAAGAAGCATTGAAGTCTTTCAACAATTTATGGCTACCCACCCAGAACAGATCACCTTTATAAATCACTCTCACCCCTTTTCCGGTAATACTTTCAAAACTATCCAAATGAGCAGGAACGACTTTCTCCTCTCCTTGCAAAGAGGCTACAATTGCTCCGGCAAGCGGATGCTCCGATTTCTGTTCGGCAGCAAGCAAAACACCCTTGAAATAATCTTCCTGTGTCACTGCCCACAGCCAACCGCTAACAGTAGGATGACCTTCGGTCAAAGTCCCCGTTTTATCCAGAACAACCACATTTACTTTACGCATCTGCTCCAAGGCAACCGCATCCTTTATTAAAATATGCTGACTGGCAGCTTTCCCGATGCCGACCATAAGGGCAGTAGGTGTTGCAAGCCCCAATGCACACGGACAGGCTATTACCAGTACAGACACAGCGGAAAGCATAGCATATGAGAAATAATCCATACCACCGATGACTATCCAAAGAATAAAAGTCAACACGGCTATGCCCAACACTACAGGTACAAAAATTCCTGTCACCCGGTCGACGATGCGTTGCACCGGAGCCTTACTTCCCTGAGCTTCCTGTACCATACGGATGATACGGGCAAGTACGGTTTCTGAACCTACCTGAGACGCATTGATAATGAAAGAGCCACGTTGATTGATTGTTCCGGCAAGTACCCGGTCGCCTTTCTTCTTCTCCACAGGAATGGGTTCACCGCTGATCATACTTTCATCTACAAAAGAGTCTCCCTCGGAAACGATACCGTCCACCGGAATCTGCTCTCCCGGACGAACTACAACCAAATCACCGACCTGAAGTTGGTCGATAAGGACTTCCTCTTCAATCCCGTTACGTAAGATACGGGCGACCTTCGGTTGAAGTCCCATTAACTTTTTAATGGCAGCGGAAGTATTGCCTTTTGCCCGTTCTTCCAACAATTTGCCTGTCAGAACAAATGCTATGATAACAACAGAAGCCTCATAATAGACGTGTGGCTCCACTCCGCGGCTATACCAGAACTCCGGGAAAAAAGTATTGAACACACTGAACAAAAAAGCGATGGATGTACTCAAAGCTACCAATGTATCCATATTACTTCGTCCCATTTTAGCTTGTTTCCAGGCACCAGTGAAGAACGAACCACCGAAAAGAATCAGAACGGGAAGCGTGAGTAGCAATTGTATCTCATTGGAATAAGGCACATGCATAAAGACCATAGAAAGCAATAACATGGGAACGGCAAAAATCCACGCACCGATGACTTGCCTCTTCAATTTGCGATAATGCTGTTGCTGTGCTTCCTCCTGACGCTCTTCGCGAAGGTTTTCCTCTTCAACAATAAGGTCATAACCACCCGATAAAACAGCCGCCCTGATTTCTCCCGGAGTCAGTTTGTCGGCTTCATAAGAAACAGAAAGCGTATTTGTAGCAAAATTTACCGTTGCATCCACGATACCCGGCAATTTACGGACAATCTTTTCAACATTATTAGCACACCCCGCACAGTGCATATTCAGCACGGGAAACACTTTCTTTGTAACAGTACCCATATTTATATCTTTTAATTTATTCTTTTAACAACCTTACAAGGTTATTTGTTCAATTGCTTCTCATTACCTAACTTCAACTTTCTAACAATTTCAAGTCTTATTCAGTGAAGTTATATTTCATGTTTTTCCTTTATAAAAAGACTTTTTATAATAACAAAAATCACCGCTATCCGTCCGATCCACCTGACATAATTATTTATGTTTATGTCCCACGGGCTTAAATTTATCACTATCAATACAACATAAAGTACAACTATTACAATAGCCACATAATGTATAAATTTTATATTTATTTTTTTCCACGACATATAGAATGCAATTAAAATATTATAACATCACATTTACTAAAAAAATCATTGTTAGGACTAACCATAAAGAAATCCTCTTTTCCTCTTTTTCGTCTTCTCCACGAATTCAGCATTGCATTGAACTTCTTAAATCCTACTTTCAATTTTCCAACATTTGTCACCAAGAAAAGTATAATTGAGAGTTTTATTTTTTTTTCTTCTTCAACCGATAAAGAACATCATAAAGTATCAATAAAATGAGATCTATTATAAATAGATACCCAACATAAATACGCAGCTTTTCGCATCCCAAAGGGCCTTCTGCAATCACCCACATGATAAAAGATAAAATTACTAATATAAAATAGATATAACGAATAATTTCTATATTTATTTTTTTCCACAACATATAGTATACAATTAAAAAATAAGGTTCGTTGAATCACTAATTTCGTCCTAGCAACGTGTAAAAACAGCATGATAATTTGATATTAAAAAGTAAGCACATTCATGATTATAATCAATGATTTTTCTTTTATTAATCTACCAAGCTATTTTCACACGTTATACTGAACTATTACATAGAAATTGATGAAACACGTCATTAAATTGCCCAATTAAAAAACTATTTCACATCAATTACATATCGTTTTTAACCAAAAATAGACCAAATAATTTGCATAAATGATGCTATTTGAACTGCTTTACCAACCGATCCTGCAGTCACCCAACCCAAACTCCAAAGAGACATTCCTATTATACCATTTAACTGATTTGCATCCATTATAGATACCGCCTGACTCCAAATCATTCTATCTCCAGGTGACATCCTAGTACTAAAGGTTTCGTTAAGGATATATTTATTCACACCTCTTATAATAATGAATCTGATTTTCTTTAAGGATTCAAGTCTTAATTTTATTTCTTTTCTAGAAGCCAAATCTAATGATTTAAAGTTCGCACCATCATAAAATGCATCGATTTCATCTACCAATTTATTATCATTCTCATTAAATATCAAATGCTTTTTTGACTCTATAAATTTTATAAATACAGATCCTTCACGAGTAATTTCTGATTGAGTGAAAAGCATATATGAGAAAAGTGCATTTTCTTGCGATGTTAATCGGTTTATATAATCTGTCGCCCGTCGTGTCAGATAATCTTCAGAAGAAATATTCGATTCTGAGATTGAGATTCTAACATTCTCTCTTAATAAATCATTATATAAGCCTTCAAATAAGACAGCATATTTATCAGATAAGATTGCAATCTGTTCATCGGACAATAATGAAATATCTATTTTTTGTTCGAAAGCAGAGCTTTCATTTGATATGATTACCTCATCATCACTGCCTTTACAAGCACATAAGCATATAAATAATAGAGCTAAAAAACTCATTCCAGTTTTTTTATTATATAATAAATTCTTCATATCTGTAAATTTTAAAAATGTTATGAATAATAACATGAAATATTGCTACTCACCTGAAATGATTTAAATTTAATGGCAAGTAAATACTATTATCCCCTCCAATGACATTTATAATGAACGCCATTGGAGGGGATAATCTAATTGAAATTATTTTTTCCAATTAGGTTTAATTTCCTAGCTATATGCGAAATAAAATGTAACATAGCATCTGAAATTAAAACACATTAACCAATATCTATAATATAATCAATAATGTCTATTCATTACACCGGCATTATAATTATAAATATTCTTTTACCACAATAAATAAGCGATATTAATATTGTTCGCAATTTACATATTTATTTTAAATAAACCAAAATAAATAGCATCAAATATTTTGTATCGTAATGACTTTTGATACTATTTATTACAGAAAATCTAAACCTTCTATCGAAATTATTTAAAATAAACGATCTCCCGACACAGATCCCATTTGTTGAATTACTTCTTTTCCTCTTTTTTCGTCTCCTTCACGAATTCAGCTTTGTAATTGAACTTCTCAAACCCTGCTTTCAATTTATCAACATTCGTCTTGTCAGCATCATAGGTGATTGATACGGTCTTCGTCTTTAAGTCGGTAGAAAACTCTTTTACGCCCTTCTCAAACTTAATATTGTTTTTCACCTTACGTTCGCAATTCTCGCAATGCATTTGTGACACTTTAAATACAGCCGTACGAATGTCTTTCGCCATCACAGCCGTGAGACCCGATAAAATCATCGCAAAAGCGACCATCATTCTTTTTACTTTCATAATAACCCCTTCGTTTTTAATTTTTAATTATTAATTTTTAATTATTCAACGTTTCTTGCCAGATTGAACCTTATTCCAATATACGCCTTCGCTCCATGCATCGGTCCCCATATCATGGTAGAGTCAAAATTATCTCCCCAAGGATCGGAAGCATTGATAATTGGATTCTTTTGTTTGAAATTAGTCAGGTTCTCTCCGCCTATATAAACGGACCAGCGTCGAAAATAGCGTGTCACTTGGGCACTAAGCTGCTCAAAACTCCCATAACGCGCTTCCCAGGATGAATGCCCATCAGAAGCTATATACGGATGCGGCATTCTTCCGCCACCATTCAATTGAAGAGTTGCGTCAAACTGCCATAAGCCGAGCGGTGTCTGATAGGAGGCGGTCAGAAGCCCTTTGTATTTACTTGTCAACGGCTTTTCCAGTAATTCTCCGTTATAATTCGTTTTCGCATCCGTGAGACGATAGGCGGCAGTAAGCGTGAAGCCCTTGAAAAGCGGATAATTCGCTTCCAACTGCAACACTTGCGAATAGGAACGTCCCTTCAGGTTGTAGAATGCTACTTCATGGGGATCGGTATCCATATCTACCACTACTTGTTTCTGAAAATCGGTATAATAATATTCCGCATTAAGATTCAGCGTCTTACCGAACAGCGGGATATAGGTCGACACGCTCGCCCCATAATTCCATGCCTCTTCTTGATCAAGATTCGCTGCAATCTTAACTTTCCGGCTACTGGCAAGGAGATAGTTATTTTCCGCCAGTACATGATTAGTGCGATACCCTTTCCCGGCAGACAGACGGAAATGGACATACTCGTTCGGATTGTACTTGACATGCGCACGCGGAGTCACAAAGAAACCGTACATGCTGCTATGATCCCCACGAATTCCCCCCATAAGCATAAGTTTATCATTCAGGTTGAAAGTATACTGAATATAAGCTCCGGGGACGAATTCTTTCACAAATGCTTTTGTCGATAGCCCATCGGCTTCATTTGTCAGCCGGTAAAGCTGATCGTATCCATCGTAATTGAAGCTCAATCCGGCAGACAAGCTGTTTTGTTTATTAAATTCGGTTTCGAACAGCAAGGAAGCATACACATTCGTTTGGTCGACATCATAAAGCTTATGACCGTACATGGCATTTTGATCATGGAAAGTTCCCTGCAAAATAAGGGCAAGATTGGTGTTCTTCTCCTTATTAAAAATATAGGCATTTTTAGTAAAAGCCTCATAACGATTGGTTTTGATACCGATCTCATACAATTCGTGCGATGGCTTTCCATCATGGCTAACCTGCCCGCTGTTGCGTTGTTCGGAAAGTGCTTTGATGCCTGCCTGAAACACATAATGATCTCCCATATATGCCCACCGGTTCCAAAAATTATATTGCTCGACCCGGGGAATATCCACAAAACCATCGTTATTACTGTCGTGCGCCTTCGTCTCATTCTCATAATGAGCCAGCAAAGACGTACTCCAACGTTTGGAAAGTTTTATCGTGGCATCAGCATTTGCTTCGTAACGGTTGGTGCTACTGGCAAACAGATTGGCAGACACCCAGTCCGCTTCGGGCAACTGGGGTTTCTTAAACTCCACATTGATCTGTCCCGTAATGGATTCATACCCGTTCTTTACGGACGAACTTCCTTTGCTCACTTGAATGCTTTGCATCCAAGGCCCGGGCACATATCCCAATCCATAAGGCGCAGCGGCTCCCCGATAGTTTGGAATATTTTCCGTCATCATCTGTACATACGTACCCGACAGCCCCAGCAACTTGATCTGTTTAGCTCCCGTAGCGGCATCGGAATAACTGACATCGACGGAGGGATTCGTCACAAAACTCTCGCCCAGGTTGCAACAAGCGGCACGGGTCAGTTCGGCACTGCTGATAATATCTTCATTCATCACGCTGTTGCGCAGTTTCATTGTACCGAGTTTCCGGCTTACGACATTTACCTCACCCAACTCCACTCCTGCCCGGAGCATTATATCCAACTTTTGGTTTTTGCCGTCCACCTGTATAGTGTCATTTTCGAATCCTATAAAACTGATAATAAGTTTATTGCTGTTTGCAGGCTTAACAATGGAGAAACTGCCGTCACCGGATGTCGTCACACCGTTCGTAGTACCGAGCCAAAACACATTGGCACCGGGGACGGGCTCACCCATATCATCTTGTACGATTCCTTCTACTTGTGCTTGTAAAGCAAAGGAAATCAAAAGAAAAAGAATAGAGAATATATATTTCATAAATGTTTACTCATTTTGTGATGCAAAGTTATCAAATAGCCCTTGCAACCCGGTTGCAAAAAACGGGCTTTTTGAATGATTGTTTTTCGTATATCCAACGCATTATATTTCAATAGATTAAAGATACGTCTTAGGAGATTGATATTAATAACATCCGGATGTTATCTATCAAAACATCCGGATGTTTTATACTACAACATGGGGATGTTCTTGGGTACAACATGGGGATGTTTTTAGTCTTTATCTATGAAGATATAAATAGCAGACCGTAAGAAAACAATACCTAAGAGCAGTATCTTCTTACATTCCTTCATAATACTCCGGAAACGCTAAATGATAAGAATGGAAAAGAGAGCCAAGTAATGCCGGGAACTGACAGGATGCGGAGACAGATCGGATATAAAATCCTGCGGTTCGGCAATGGCTCTATAATATTGAAAACCGGGAATAAGTATGCAGAAAAGTTGCAACACAGGAACAGGCATAGCTACTTCGCAAGACTGCTTTACCAAATCTACTTTATAAACAGTTGCCGTGCAACCTTCATCCTGACAAGACTTATTCATCGGATGCGGGGATTGATGGCACTTCTTACAGCCATTGGTGCAACAGGTCTGTGCAGCTTCACAACCGGCACAACAATAATGCACAATAGACACTCCTACCCCGGCGTAGATGATCAACAGGGAAAACAAAGTTGCAAATATGTAACGAAGTCTCTTCATGTCCGCTGCAAAGATAGGGAGATTTAACCGTTGAGGGGCATTAATTTTTCCTTTTTTATTGGTAGTATTCGTTAATATGTTCTATATTTGTCGATAATGAACAGAGGTATAAATGTTGAATTTAAAGAAGAAACCGTTATGAAAAAACAATATGTCAGCCTACTTATAATTATTCTTTCGGTAAGTAGCTTTTTATTTTCTTGTCGTGACAAGATGAATGAAAGAGTCGGAGCATTGGAGTTCGATAGTATACAGGTAAACGAAACTGCCCATCTCTTCGGGGATACGTCCAAACCTGCGTGCAATTTGACAATAAACTATACATATCCGGTGAAATCTTCGGATGAACTTTTGAAAGACACGTTGAACAAATATTTCATCTCCGCTTGTTTCGGAGAAAAATATATGGATGAAGCCCCCCGGGAAGTCATAAAACAGTACACTGAAACCTACGTCAGTGATTACCGCCGCGACCTGGAACCTATGTACCTGGAAGACGAAAAGGACAAGGAAGACAATGCTTCCATCGGTGCATGGTACTCTTATTATAAAGGTATAGAGAGCAACGTGAATTATTACGAGAAAAATCTACTGGTTTATTGCATCAAATACAATGAATATACCGGTGGCGCACATGGCATCTATATGACTACCTATCTCAATATGGATCTCGACCTGATGCGTCCCTTGCGTTTGGATGATATTTTTGTCGGAGACTATCAAGAGACTTTGACTGATCTTATCTGGAATCAGTTGATGGCAGAAAACAATGTTAAGACACATTCCGAACTGGAAGACCTGGGATACGGTTCAACAGGCGAAATCGCTCCGACAGAGAATTTCTATCTAGATAAGGAAGGCATCACCTTCTATTATAATGTATACGATATCACTCCATACGCCATGGGACCTGTGGAAGTGTCACTACCCTTCCAGATGATAGAACATATGTTAGGCAGCAGCACAGTGATCAAAGAACTGAGAAATTAAATCAATAAAAATATAACCCAACCTATATTTAGAAGAAGTGGAAATTATACTCAAATACTTCCCTGACCTTACGGAAGAGCAGCGCAAGCAGTTTGCCGCCCTATACGACTTATACCTTGACTGGAACAGCAAGATTAACGTGATCTCACGAAAGGATATAGAAAACTTGTACGAACACCACGTGTTACATTCACTCGGCATAGCCAAAATGATTCACTTCCGTCCCGGGACCCACATCATGGATTTGGGAACCGGTGGAGGTTTTCCCGGCATTCCTTTGGCAATCCTCTTTCCAGAAGTAAAATTCCATCTGGTAGACAGTATCGGAAAGAAAGTACGTGTTGCCACGGAAGTGGCGAATGCCATCGGGCTGAAAAACGTCACTTTCCGCCACGCGCGTGCCGAAGAAGAGAAACAGCTATTCGACTTTGTCGTAAGCCGTGCCGTCATGCCACTGGCAGACCTGGTTAAAATCATCAAAAAGAATATCTCGCCCAAACAACAGAACCCGTTACCCAACGGATTAATCTGCCTGAAAGGCGGTGAACTAGAGCATGAAGCGATGCCATTCAAACATAAAACTACGATGCATCCGTTGAGCGATGATTTTGAAGAAGAATTCTTCCAGACTAAAAAAGTGGTATATGTAACCGTATAAACAGAATACGTAATATCAACGAACCATGAAGATAAAGAGATTTGAATTTAATATGTTTCCCGTAAACTGTTATGTGTTATGGGATGAAACCAAAGAGGCGGTTGTTATCGATCCGGGTTGTTTTTACGACGAGGAAAAGCAGGCATTGAAGAATTTCATCGTCACCAACGAACTGACGGTGAAGCATCTGTTGAATACTCATTTACATCTGGATCATATCTTTGGCAATCCGTTCATGCTAAAAGAGTTCGGGCTTTCCGCTGAAGCCAGTCAGGCAGATGAATATTGGATAGAAGAGGCTCCGAAACAAAGCCGTATGTTCGGGTTCCAGCTTCAGGAAGAACCGGTGCCGTTGGGAAAATATCTGCATGATGGAGATATCATCACATTCGGTAATACTACGTTGGAAGCCATTCATGTGCCGGGACATTCACCCGGTAGTTTGGTTTACTACTGCAAAGCAGAGAACTGCATGTTTTCCGGTGATGTACTTTTCCAGGGAAGCATCGGACGCGCTGATCTGGCAGGAGGAAACTTCGACGAACTGATCGATCACATCTGTAGCCGGTTGTTCGTCCTTCCCAACGAGACTGTCATCTATCCGGGACACGGGGCACCCACCACCATCGGAATGGAGAAAGCCGAAAACCCTTTCTTCAGGTAATACTTTCATGAAAAAAAGTAAACGCTATATATAATCAATAGTAGAAACTACTTAAAAACTAACTAATATGAAAACCGAATCATTCGCCAGCCGTCATATCGGTATCAGCGAAAAAGACATTGAAGTGATGCTACGCAAAATAGGCGTAGACACACTTGATGAGTTAATCAATAAAACCATTCCTGCCAACATACGGCTCAAAGAGCCGTTGGCTCTCCCACCAGCAATGACCGAATACGAATTCGGCAAGCACATCAGTGAACTGGCTGGAAAAAACAAACTCTTTACTACTTACATCGGTATGGGTTGGTATAATACGATTACTCCCGCCGTGATCCAAAGAAATGTCTTTGAGAACCCGGTATGGTATACTTCGTATACGCCTTATCAGACAGAAGTATCACAGGGTCGCCTCGAGGCACTGATGAACTTCCAGACGATGGTAAGCGACCTGACAGCCATGCCTTTGGCAAACTGTTCCTTATTGGACGAGGCAACAGCAGCCGCGGAAGCCGTTTCGATGATGTACGCGTTGCGTCCCCGCGATAAGCAGAAAGCAGGTGCGAATGTCGTTTTTGTGGACGAAAATATCTTCCCCCAAACTCTGGCTGTCATGACCACCCGTGCCATCCCTCAAGGCATCGAGCTTCGGGTAGGTAAATACCAGGAATTCGAACCAACGCCGGAAGTGTTCGCTTGCGTACTTCAGTACCCAAATGCTGACGGTAATGTGGAAGACTACCGCGAATTTACAGAAAAGGCCCATGCCACCGGATGCAAAGTAGCCGTAGCCGCTGACTTATTAAGCCTTGCACTGATCGTTCCTCCGGGTGAATGGGGAGCGGATATCGTATTCGGTACTACGCAACGTTTTGGAATACCTATGTTCTACGGTGGTCCATCGGCAGCTTATTTTGCCACACTCGACGAGTATAAACGAAATATGCCGGGACGAATCATCGGTTGGTCGAAAGACAAATACGACAAACCTTGCTATCGCATGGCTTTACAAACCCGTGAACAACACATCAAACGCGAAAAAGCGACTTCTAATATCTGTACCGCACAAGCATTGCTGGCTACGATGGCAGGTTTCTATGCCGTTTATCACGGACAGGAAGGAATCAAAGATATTGCACACCGCATCCACAGTATTGCTACTTTCCTGGAAAAAGGAATCAGCAAGCTGGGGTACAAGCAAGCCAACCGGCAATATTTCGACACTCTCCGCTTTACGTTGCCCGACAATGTATCGGCACAACAGATCCGCACCATCGCGCTGAGTAAAGAAGTCAATTTACGCTATTTCGACAACGGTGACGTAGGTTTCAGTATCGATGAAACAACCGATATCGCAGCTGCCAATGTCCTGCTCTCCATTTTTGCTATTGCAGCCGAAAAAGACTACCAAAAGATAAACGAAATACCGGATGCTCCCGAATTTCCGGAAGCATTGAAGCGTCAAAGTCCATTCCTCACGCATGAAGTATTCTCAAAATATCATACTGAGACGGAAATGATGCGTTATATCAAACGCTTGGATCGCAAGGACATTTCATTGGCTCATTCCATGATACCGCTGGGATCATGTACCATGAAACTGAATGCAGCCGCAGAAATTCTCCCGTTGAGCCGGCCGGAATTCATGTGCATACATCCGCTCGTACCGGAAGACCAAGCCGAAGGATATCGTGAACTGATAGAAAATCTCAGCGAGGCATTGAAGATTATCACCGGATTCGCTGGAATCAGCCTTCAGCCGAACTCAGGAGCAGCGGGCGAATACACAGGCCTTCGCGTGATCCGTAGTTATTTGGAAAGCATCGGACAGGGACACCGTAATAGAATATTGATTCCGGCATCGGCTCATGGAACTAATCCGGCATCGGCCGTTCAAGCAGGTTTCACTACCGTTACATGTGCATGTGATGAAAACGGTAACGTAGATATGGACGACCTCCGCGCAAAAGCAGAAGAAAACAAAGATGATTTGGCTGCCTTAATGATTACTTACCCCTCTACTCACGGTATCTTTGAAACGGAGATTGTTGAAATCTGCCGCATCATACATGCATGTGGGGCACAAGTATATATGGATGGAGCTAATATGAATGCTCAGGTAGGTTTGACGAATCCTGGTTTTATCGGTGCCGACGTTTGCCACCTGAATTTGCACAAGACATTTGCTTCTCCTCATGGAGGAGGCGGACCGGGCGTAGGACCGATCTGCGTAGCCGAACATTTGGTACCGTTCTTACCGGGACATGGCATATTCGGCAATCCAATGAATGAGGTATCCTCTGCACCTTATGGTAGCGCAGGAATTCTTCCTATCACTTACGGATATATTCGTATGATGGGTACGGATGGATTGACCATGGCAACGAAAGCTGCTATACTGAATGCCAACTATCTAGCTGCTTGCCTGAATGATACATACGGCATTGTCTATCGCGGTGCCAATGGGTACGTCGGACATGAAATGATATTGGAATGCCGCAAGGTTCACGAAGAAACGGGTATCAGTGAAAATGACATCGCAAAACGTCTGATGGACTTTGGATACCATGCTCCTACCCTCTCCTTCCCAGTTCACGGAACTTTGATGATTGAACCGACAGAAAGTGAAAGCCTGTGGGAACTGGATAATTTCGTAACGGTGATGCAGACAATATGGGATGAAATACAAGAGGTAAAGAATGGAGAAGCCGATAAGGAAGACAACGTGCTTGTAAACGCTCCTCACCCGGAATATGAAATTGTGGATGACGATTGGAAACACAGTTATTCACGAGAGAAAGCAGCTTATCCTATTGAAAGTGTACGGGAAAATAAATTCTGGGTCAATGTAGCCCGTGTAGACAATACATTGGGAGACCGGAAATTACAACCTACATGCTATTGCTTTGGATAAAGATATTTAGTTGAAAGTTGAAAGTGAAATGCACCGTTAAACAGCATTGTCACTTTCAACTTTCAATTCTTTACTTTCAACTAAACAATATGGTAAGTACCGGTTTTCAAATTCTTCTCTTTAACGGGATAGGCCGGATCGGCATATCCTAAAGCGACACAACCATACACTTTATGGTTTTCAGGTACTCCTAATGAGGTAATATATGCGCGTACTTCAGGATCATCACAAGTCGTACCCAACTGATTGATCCAACAAGATCCGATGCCCAAGGAATGTGCGGTAAGAAACATATTTTCAATTGCACAGGCACAGTCCATCGCTGCCCACCATTGAGTGGGATCATTGGACACGATCACCAAAGCCGGAGCATGATAATAGCAACAATAAGTCTGGCTATTTCCACGCTCTTGCAAATGCCGATCCTCACTTTTAGCAAAAGCACCTTTAATGTGCATATTGAGTTCTTCCAATTTTTGTGCATCTCGTATGGCTGTGAAATGCCACGTTTCCAAATGCATTCCGTTAGGAGCATACGCTCCGGCCTCTAAGATAGTCAATAAATCGTCTTTAGAGACTTGTCGAGCGGTATATGCACGTATACTACGACGAGATTTAATGTTTTCCAATACTTCATTTGTTTTCATATCATTATCTTTTTACTAATCCGATCTTTACATTCAGCTTAAAATAATAAGTCCCGTTTTCCTTTTCAAGAAAACCGTATTTGTCCTTATCTACCGAACCTTTTTCCAATCGCGTATTAAAGAATAGAAAATCTTCAAAAGTCTTCTTCTCCGATTTGTGATAACACAGTACGTCACCATTTCCATCAACTAGCAAAAGACCTTCGACAGCAGAATCCGTACCGTTATAAATCTTTGCCGGACGCATACCCAGTGCCAATGCCAAGAGAAACTGTTTTATTTTAAATTCATAGAATCCATGTTTATTGATCAGTTCCTCTTTAATCTTCAAGGGATTACTCTGCTTAATAGTTTCCGCCAGCTCACTGATTCGTGTAATGCCATCAAGATGCATGATCCGCACCATCTCCGCCAACATACGGGGGAAATGCAGATCGATCATCAACAAATTACAGCGAAACACGCGATCAGCAACGTCAGAATACTTAAGACTGCCACCCAACCGTTCTATCATCATCATGCGTTCGGCTACTTCATTTGGTGACTCAGGCAAAGCATTGATTTTATTCACTGTAGGTACGGCAAACTTTATACCCGTCTGTTCCAGTTTCAGATTAGCTGTACGACCGCCATCCAATAAGGGATTCATTATACTGAGGCGCGAACGGACATTGAATCCGGTCAACGGAGCCTCTGGATGCCAAAATGCTACTGAAAAGTCCGTACGGTCATCTGTCTTAGCTTCGAGGTCGAAGATAGCAGCTTCATCTAAAAACTCCTCTACTCCATCGGGAGAGACGACATCATCGACAGAAGACGACTTAACGGCTTGAAGAATCAGCCCGGCAACCGTATGGAAATCTTCACGGGGAACACGCTTATCCATGTTTTCGCCTACAATATGGATATCATCTTTTTCGATATAATAACGACGTGTGCCATCATGCTCTTCACGCTGTACCATGGCTACAGGCCATTGGTTAGCATCATTCTTTTTCGTTTGCGAAGTCCCCAACGAGACCTTTCCATCCGCCAGCAGACGGAAGAAAGCATATAGTTCGCTCCATTCTCTTTTTGTTGCTTCAAATGCCATATATGTGTTATTTTATAAACTGCAAGTAGTTATTCCAGGAACTGCTATCCATGGGATGCGTGGTCGATGTATTTCCATGGCTTCGGCAATTGAAGGCAATTTCCCAGCACGGGCAATAGCCACAGGAACCCGGGGAGTGATGACAATGTACCGTCCTGTCCAACATGCATCAAACCAAGCAGGATTACCCGGTTGCTTCTTAATAGGAAAACGTAGATTCTCCCCCTTCTCACGCATCATCGCAGAACGACCGGGATCGTTAATCCATACATATTTATCATCGATGCCCCGTAGAACGATCCAATGACGATGGCTACCCGGCTGCAATATTCCGCGGGTAGAACCACGATGACTGATATTTATCAATACAGGAATTCCCTCATCGATATATTTTCGTAATGCCCGGTAGTCCTTGTCCATAAAATGCTCAGCACTTTCCATATGCTCATAATAACGTGCCAATGAATCTATTTCAAAGGCGTAATAACCTCCCTGAGCTATAGTAGTCCTCCGTTTAAAGGGTGCGCGTTTCTTCAAAAAGTAATTCTTCTGATATTCCACAAGCTTGGCTTCTGCTTCCGAATCCGTACGGCAACTGTCGGCCGTCATCCCTTTGAAATAATCGAATACCATCAAAGATGAAGCTAAAGAGCAATGGGAATAGGGACATCCACTGATTTTCTGCGAATACCAAGGCAAAGGAATATCATTGGGAGCCAACTGTTGTGCATACATGGTTGTCCCAGAAAAAACAAGTAACATCAAACAAAAATAAAATATCTTCTTACTCATGATCTGTTTCATTGTGCGCAAAGATAAGTAAAACCAATAAAACAAACGTCGAGCGCAAAAAACTATTTCCAATTCTCAATGTTATATAAGTATAGTTAACTTACTAAATAATAGAATTATGGATAATAAAGAAAATCTGATCAGCATCAAAGAAGTCCCGGGTGGTCCTTACATTATAAAGGGAGAATTCAAAATAACCACAAAAGACGGGCTGGAGACTATATTGCAAGGTACAAACGCTTTATGCCGTTGCGGGCATTCGAAGAACAAACCCTTCTGCGACGGGACACATGGAAAGATACATTTTGAAAAAGAAGAATAGGCTTCACAAATATATTCCATAGGTTCAATGCGTGTATATTGTGTAGAGACTACCTAACAGTAATACACGCATTTAGGGATATTCAGTAAATCCTATAAAATTAGCCAACTAATTCATACTAAAAGTATTGCGAATTAGTTGGCTTTTTTGTATCTTTAGGTATTCCCCCTAAAATACGGTTTGCCGGCCAAAACGGGGGAAATATCCACACTAAGATATGGCGAAGATACAAAATATTTCAGAAATTCACCCTACTTTAGGGTTTCCAGAATTCGATATTCTGGAAAAATATCGTAAGAGTTTTCATGCGAGTGAACTTGGCAGTCTTCATTCCGTGTTTCCGTTCGAGAGTATAGCCAAAGAGACAGGCCTTTCACAATCCCGCTTGGGTCGCAGGAACTGTTTCAGTCCTTCCGCGAAGATAGCCCTTATGGTACTGAAGGCTTATACCGGATTCTCTGACAGGCTGCTGGTAGAACATCTTAACGGAAACATACACTATCAGTTGTTCTGTGGTATCATGATAGACCCGTCCTGCCCCATAACCAACTACAAGATAATCAGCGCTATCCGTAATGAGGTTGCATCCCGTCTTGACATCGACTCCCTTCAGAAGATTCTTGCCTCACACTGGAAGCCTTATCTTGAGAACCTTCACGTGTGTATGGCCGATGCCACATGCTATGAAAGTCATATGCGTTTTCCTACGGACATGAAGCTCCTTTGGGAAAGCATCGAATGGCTCTACCGGCATGTCTGCATGCATTGTGGGAAACTCGGCATAAGGCGTCCCCGTAACAAATACACAGATGTTGCAGCATCCTATCTGTCCTATTGTAAGAAAAGAAAGAGGAAGGCTTCGAGGACAAGAATGCTGAAGCGTCGCATGATCAGACTCCTGGAAAAACTCATCATGCAACGGGATGACATTCACAGAGAACACGGCTCTTTACTCAAATATACACAGGATTATCAGAAACGGCTTTCCATAATCAGCAAGGTCCTTGTACAGGAAAAGAAACTCTTTGAAGGCAGGAAGGTCAGTGACCGTATTGTCAGTATTGACCGTCATTACGTACACCCTATCGTAAGAGGTAAGGAAGTAAAATCTGTAGAGTTCGGTGCAAAGGTTAATAACATACAGATAGATGGAATCTCATTCATCGAACACGTCTCTTTCAAGGCATTCAATGAGGGTATACGTCTGAAGGATTGTATCCATATGCATCAGAAACTGATGAATGTGAGGGTCAGATGTGTGGCCGCCGATTCCATATACGCCAATAATGCCAACAGGAAGTTCTGTACAAAATATGGGATATCAACCTCCTTTGTACGCAAGGGAAGAGCTGCAAAGGACGAGGCGGTGAGGAAGGCTCTCAGGAGTGAACTCTCGAGGGAAAGAGCCACCAGGCTTGAAGGCAGTTTCGGTACGCAAAAACAGCATTATTCGCTATCGAAAATCAAAGCACGGAACAGGAAAACAGAAATCCTGTGGATTTTCTTTGGGATACATACGGCAAACGCAATATTGATGATTGATAAAATCAAAAACGGACAGAAGAAAGCTGCATAGCATAAGTATAAAGAATCTATTAGAAGAAGTCTCAGGCTTCTTCCGGAACATCATGCCCAAAAGGAGAAGATTTTAGGTCAGAGAGAAAAAATAGATAATAAAAATGGCATATGAGATGATATGAACAAAGCATCTTCATAGGCCATTTTATGTTTTTAAAGACATTTACTGAATGTCCCCATTTATTTTTAAAGCACAGACTTATTATTTTTTCGAATGAGTGTTTCTCCGGCTACTCATTTTCACGGTCATCCACGATTCGGGCAGTTTCGACTTTTTCAAGCCGCGCACGCAAACGAGGCATCATGGATTGACGGATACGGAGTGTCATACAGCAATCCATGTCATAAGATTGGCTCAGTATCTCAGGCTCCTCCTCTTTTACAATACGCATAACGTCATTCATAAATGGATATTCAAAAAGCACGGTCACTTCCTCATCCACCGTTTTCTCTATAATCGTAGCTGCAACGATTGCTTCAGAGGCAGCAGCTCTGTAGGCTACAATCAATCCGCTTGTACCTAATTTGATTCCCCCAAAATAACGAATTACAACAATAAGTATGTCGGTCAACTCGTTAGAATTGATTTGCCCGAGGATCGGTTTACCAGCTGTACCGGAAGGCTCTCCGTTATCATTGGCACGAAAATCTTTCCGTTCATGCCCTAACATATATGCATAACAAACATGACGGGCATCATAATATTTCTTCTGATAAATTTCAAGATATGCTTTGATTTCTTCATGGGTGCGAACAGGCACTGCGATAGCAATAAACTTGCTTCGCTTTTCAGTATAGATACCTTCGGAAGGTTCAGCGATTGTTTTGTAAGTATCTTCCATGTGTGCAAAGATACTCATTTAATATAAAATAAAAAATAGGCTGTACATACCTTATATTTTGATATAAGAAGATGTACAACCTATCTGTAATTTCTATCTTTCTAATTAATCCAATTTATGAATTATAATTCCAGAACGAAGTTTAGGCTCGAACCATGTAGTTTTAGGAGGCATAATATTACCTGTATCAGCAATATCCATCAACTGTTTCATTGAAACAGGATAGAGTGCCAATGCCACTTTCATTTCACCACTGTCCACACGTTTGCTTAATTCTCCTAATCCGCGGATACCACCCACAAAATCGATTCGCTTATCAGAACGAAGGTCTTTTATACCCAATATTTCATCCAAAATCAAATTGGAAGAGATGGTTACGTCCAATACCCCGATCGGATCGTTATCGTTGTAAGTACCCGCTTTGGCAGTGAGGCTATACCACTTGCCATCCAGATAAAGAGCAAAGTTATGCAATGCATTCGGCTTATAGATTTCCGTTCCCTTTTCCTCTACAATAAAATTCTTTTCAAGAGCGGCAAGGAATTGAGCTGGAGTCAATCCATTCAAGTCTTTAACTACGCGGTTATAATCAATAATCGTAAGTTGGTTTGCCGGGAAGCATACAGCCATAAAATAGTTATATTCCTCATCCCCCTTATGGTTCGGATTCTGTTTTGCTTTTTCGGCACCTACCAAAGCAGCTGCAGCAGAACGATGGTGCCCATCAGCAATATACAAAGCAGGCATTTTGGCAAATTCTGCTGTGATGGCAGCAATATCTTCAGCTTGATCTATCACCCAGAAAGTATGTCCAAATCCATCCCCGGGCGCAATAAAGTCATAAACAGGTTTTTGTGCAGTATATTTCCGAACAATCGCGTCAAGAGCATCATTGTCCGGATAAGCAAAGAATACCGGTTCGATATTCGCATTGTTCACACGAACATGTTTCATACGGTCTTCCTCCTTATCACGACGGGTCAGTTCATGCTTTTTGATGACACCATTCATATAATCGGGGACATATGCTCCTACTACCAAACCATATTGAGTTTTCCCGTTCATTGTCTGGGCATAAATGTAATAGTTTTCCTTGCCATCTTGCACCAGCCAACCTTCATCTTGAAATTTCTGAAAATTTTCGGCAGCCTTCTCATAAACACGGGCATCGTGTTCATCTGTACCCACCGGAAAATCAATTTCAGGTTTTATAATATGATAAAGTGATTTTTCATTTCCCGTTGCTTCCGCACGAGCTTCTTCAGAATTCAGCACATCATAAGGACGTGACGCTACTTGTTCTACCAGATTCTGCGGAGGACGTATACCTTTAAAAGGTTTAATAACAGCCATAATAAGGTTTATATTTAATATTATAAAGATTATTTCTTATTGACACGGAATTTCTCACAACCGTCTTTAAGGAATCCAACGATTTGTGCTGCTGCAGCGATCCCTGCATTAATGTTTGCTTCCGCAGTCTGTGCCCCCATCTTTTTCGGGGTTGAGAAATAGCGTCCGGCAAACAGTTCTGCAAACTTAGCATTGGCAGCAGGCATGATATCGGTGATATATTTGAAATCAGGACGATCTTCCATCAATTTGATCAATTCATCTTCATTGATCACTTCCTTGCGTGCAGTATTCAGCAAGATTGCACCTTTCGGCATGTCTTTCAGCAATGCATAATTGATTGAATTCTTCGTTTCGGCCGTAGCAGGAATGTGAAGAGATACGATATTACATGTTTTGTATAGTTCTTCAGCAGAGCCGACAGCCTTTACACCGTCTTTTTCGATGACTTCTTTCGGGCAAAAAGCATCATAAGCATAAATTTCCATACCAAAACCTTTGGCGACACGTGCAACATTGCGTCCTACGTTACCATAAGCATGTATACCTAATTTCTTACCCATAAGTTCCGTTCCGGAAGTTCCGTTATAGAAATTACGAACAGCATACACCAACAAACCTAAAGCAAGTTCGGCAACTGCATTGGAGTTCTGTCCAGGAGTATTCATCACGCAAACGCCATGAGCCGTAGCGGCATCCAGATCGACATTATCATAACCGGCACCGGCACGAACGACAATCTTCAGTTCCTTAGCAGCATCGAGTACTTCCGCATCAATAATATCACTACGAATAATTATGGCATTAGCATCTTTAACTGCTTCGAGCAACTGTGCTTTATCTGTATATTTTTCAAGTAAAGCAAGCTCATATCCGGCTGCTTCGATCTCTTTACGGATTCCGTCTACTGCAACTTTTGCAAACGGTTTTTCTGTAGCTACTAGTACTTTCATAAATTCTTTGTGTTTTTTGAAAAAGAATCACCACAGATTCTACAGGTTTACACAGAGATTCCATATATGGTCAGTATCTGTGGAAACCGGTGCAATCTGTGGCGAATTAATATTATTTATGTAACTTCTCAAATTCTTGCATACAATCTACCAATGCCTGTACACTTTCGATCGGCATAGCGTTATAACATGACGCACGGAAACCACCTACAGAACGGTGTCCTTTAAGCCCCACCATACCTCTTTCAGTAGCAAATTTCAAGAAATCTGCTTCCAGATCCTTATATTCAGGAGCCATTACAAAGCAGATATTCATACGTGAACGATCTTTCTTATCGGTAACTGTACCTACAAACATCTTATTACGATCTATTTCACCATACAGCAGTTCTGCTTTTTCATTAGCACGACGATCCATTTCTTTCACACCGCCATTGGCTTTGATCCAACGTAAAGTCAGCATTGCAGCATAGATAGGCACTACCGGAGGAGTATTAAACATTGAACCGCCATCGATATGAGTCTGATAATTCAACATTGTAGGAATGTAACGAGATACTTTTCCTAAAGCATCGTTCTTCACGATAACGAAAGTAACACCCGCAGGAGCCAGATTCTTCTGGGCACCACCGTAAATACAAATATATTTTGAAACATCAATCGGACGAGAGAAAATATCAGATGACATATCACCGATCAATGGCACCGGAGAAACTGGATCTTCTTTCAACTCAGTACCGTATATTGTGTTATTAGTAGTAATGTGGAAATAATCCGCATCTGTAGGAATAGTATAATCTTTAGGGATATATGTATATGTAGCTTCAGCAGAAGAGGCCACCTCAACGACTTCACCAAAAGCTTTGGCTTCTTTCATCGCTTTTTTAGCCCATACACCCGTATTCAGGTAAGCAGCCTTTTTGTCAAGGAAGTTGTAAGGTACCATGCAGAATTCCAAACTGGCACCACCGCCTAAGAATAATACCGAATAACCTTCAGGGATATTGAGTAATTCCTTGAACAATGCTACTGCTTCATCGAGTACAGGTTGAAAGTCCTTAGCTCGATGGCTAATTTCCATCAGTGAGAGACCGGAACCATTGAAATCTAAAATAGCCTTCGCTGTATCCTCAATCACCTCACGCGGAAGGATGGAAGGTCCTGCATTGAAATTATACTTTTTCATTTGAAGTTTGTTTTTTGATTTAACATTTTGTTAGTTTATGTCTTTCGACATGGCGAAATTACGGATTTATTTAATTAAAACAAATCATTTCTAACAAAATTATCGTCCATTATGATATTTCGCTCGGTTTTTTCCTCATTTTTATTGGTTTATACAGGATATATGCACAAAATTGTCATATATGGATATCAGTAACAAACATTACAAACCAATGAGATAAAATCAGACATATTTCAATTACAATTCAGAAGTAAAAAGCAAACAAAAAAGAATATTTATTATTTTTATCCATATATACTGTTTTAAAGCATAAAAAAGAGAAGTTATTGCCAGTAAAATGGGTTTAGAATAGAAAGAAATAATATGGAAAGAGACAATAATGACCTTTTATACGGATATAATAATCAGAATATAGAGATTGATCCGGTTTCAATAAGAAAGTTATCTGCAAAGATTTGTTTTCGTAAAATAGTCCTCACTACACAGCATACATAGCAAGGACTATTTTGAATTTGTACTTAATCGGCCTCTTCAATCAAAGTTTTCATCCCTTTGATCTTTTCCCCCTGTATAAGTGTCATCAATTGTTTCACTTTACTACGGCGAACGGCAACAAAAGCATAATGTTCTTTCACATCGATAGTTCCCACATCCTCATGTGACAGATTACCTTTTTTGTACAGAAAACCGGCAATGTCCATTTTACTCAATTTATCCTTCTTCCCTTTACCTATATATAATGTAACCCAAAGTGATTTTGGCGGGCGGGAAATTTTTTCCGGCAATTCAAAAGTTTCAATTTCCGAAGGAATATATTCAGGCACTTTTTCTTCTTCATTTAAAATCAGATAAGAAGTGCCGGTCGCATCCCAGCGGGCAGTACGGCCATTGCGATGAGTGAAAGCTTCCTCGTTGACCGGCATATGATAATGGATAATATGTTCCACCTCGGGAATATCGAGCCCACGCGCTGCCAAGTCGGTAGAAATAAGAACATGACAGCTCCCGTTTCGGAACTTATATAGCGCGCGTTCTCTATCCGGTTGTTCCATCCCTCCATGAAAGCGTTCATTATACAACCCTTTTTCTGTAAGCAAACTGCCGATTCTATCAACAGCATCCCGATGATTGCAAAAAACAATTGTGGAAGTATTTCCAAGCGTACAAAGCAGTTTATAAAGCGTATCTATTTTATCCTTTGCCGGAGAAATGACTTTCTTCAGTGTCAAACGAGGTTTTTCTCCGGCTGAATCGGAAAGGAAATTCAATTTAATAGTGCGGTTCAATCCCGTAAATTGAGGAATTTCTTCGGCATCTGTGGCAGAAAGCAAAATACGTCTCTTCAAACCGGGAAGTTGCGCGATAATTTCCGCCATTTCGTCATGAAAGCCAAATTCCAACGATTTGTCGAATTCATCAATGATCAGGGTATGAATGGTGTCCGGATCAAAATTCCCTTTTGATAAATGGTCGGTAATACGTCCCGGCGTACCGATTATGACAGCCGGATGATTGCCTAAAATACTTTTCTTTTCTTCACTGATGGGATGGCCTCCGTAACAACAACAAGTTTTCCATGAAGTGTTCATTGATTTAAATACAGAATCAATTTGCAAAGCTAGTTCACGGGAAGGTACCAGAATAAGCACTTGTATCGTATGATCACCCGGTTTTAATAGTCGGAGCAACGGTAAAAGAAAAGCTAACGTTTTACCCGAACCTGTGGGAGAAAGCAATATGACGTCCTTATCTTTCGAAACAGCATCAAGAGCTGCCTCCTGCATAGGATTAAGCGTTTCTATCTTTAGATTTTGCAACGCTGTCCGTATCAATTCATTATTTTGTATCATAATATATATGGGTAGATAAAAAAACCGGCATGTGACATTCTATCACCTGCCGGTATATATAACAGTATATTATCTTACTTGTTTTAAGAAACCGTCCTGACTTTATAGAGGTCCTTTTCAGTTTCCAAACAAGTTCGATTACAATTACCCTCCAAAGTTATCGAACATCAAGTTCTTAGCAGGAACACCCAGATCGTCAAGCATCTTTTCAACTGCCTTAGACATCGGGCCAGGACCACACATATAATATTCGATATCTTCCGGAGCTTCATGATTCTTCAGATAAGTCTCATAGATCACCTGATGAACAAAGCCGGCCGTATAGCTAACCCCTGCTGCATCGGCTGCAGGATCCGGACGGTCAAGCGCAAGATGGAATTTGAAATTCGGGAAATCCTTTTCAATTTGCAAGAAATCTTCTAAATAGAACACTTCATTCAAAGCACGAGCGCCATAGAAGTAATTCATAGTCCGGTCAGTGACATGGAGTGTCTTCGTCAAGTGCATAATCTGCGCACGTAACGGAGCCATTCCGGCACCACCACCGATCCACATCATTTCATTCTTAGTATCAAGAATCGGATGGAAATCTCCGTAAGGACCACTCATAGTAACTTTATCACCCGGTTTCAAAGTGAAAATATAAGATGAAGCTATACCCGGCATTACGTCCATAAATCCAGGTCCTTGATCTTTTGGTTTGAAAGGAGGAGTGGCAATACGTACTGTCAGCATGATACGATCACCTTCCGCAGGATAGTTGGCCATAGAATAAGCACGAATTGTCTCCTCATCGTTCTTACATTTCAAGCCCATCAATCCGAATTTTTCCCATGCAGGAAGATATTCATCGCCAATCAGGCTCTTGTCTATGTCCTTATCATAATCCATTGAGAACTTAGGAATCTTAATCTGTGCATAAGAACCGGGAATAAAGTCCATATGTTCACCTTTAGGAAGTGCCACGATAAATTCTTTGATGAATGTAGCCACATTCTTATTGGAGATCACTTCGCATTCCCACTCTTTTACACCGAGGATAGACTCGTCGATCTTCACCGACATGTCGTTTTTCACTTTCACCTGACAGCCCAAACGCCAATGGTCGGCCTGCTGTTTCCGTGAGAAATGAACTTTTTCAGTCGGCAGAATCTCACCGCCACCTTCAGGAACTTGACAGCGGCACTGCCCGCATGAACCTTTACCACCACAAGCCGATGAAAGGAATATGCCGTTAGCTGACAATGTGCCAAGCAATGTACCACCAGGGGCGGTTTCCAGTTTTTGTTCACCGTTCATCGTAATCGTAACCTCGCCCGAAGGAGTCAAATACCCCTTAGCAACGAGCAGTATAATGACAAGCAGGAGAATTACGCCCAGGAATACTCCGATGCTCGCTAATATTAAAGACGTCATTGTTTTATTCTTTTTACTTTAGTTATAATTTCAATCCAGAGAAACACATAAAGGCCATAGCCATCAGTCCCACAGTGATAAACGTAATACCCAGACCACGCAAAGGAGCGGGAACATCAGAGTAAGCCATCTTTTCACGGATAGCAGCCAAGCCTACAATAGCCAGTAACCAACCGATACCTGAACCCAATGCATACACAGTGGCACTTCCTAAGCCTGTAATAGCTTGAGGGTTAGATGGGTCCATCGTAATTCTTTGTTGCATAAACAGAGAGGCACCCATGATGGCACAGTTTACAGCAATCAAAGGCAGGAATATACCCAATGAAGCATATAATGAGGGACTAAAGCGTTCAACCACCATTTCTACCAACTGAACAATACCTGCGATAACGGCAATAAAGAGAATAAAACTTAGGAAGCTGAGATCAACCCCTTCAATAAGGGCATTAGCAGCCAGCACCTTTGTCTGAAGCAAATAGTTCACAGGAAGCGTAACAACCAACACAAAAGTTACCGCAATACCCAAACCTACAGCAGTCTTCACATTCTTCGACACGGCAAGGTATGAACACATACCCAGGAAGAAAGCGAATATCATGTTGTCCACAAATATGGAGCGGACGAATAAACTTAATAATTGTTCCATAATCATTTTAAATTAAGAATTAAAAAAAATCAGGATGAAGAATCAAACTGCGCCCATCTACAGGCAGTGACTTGGCTACTCGGAGCCTCCTCCATTCATCATTTTCTCATTCTCCATTAATATTAGTTTTCCTGCAATTCTTTATGTTTAGCACGCTGGTACCAGATAATGCAAGCAACAATGATCAATGCCATAGGAGGCATTAACATCAAACCGTTATTCAAGTATCCCATATTATAGAATGCTTCCGGTATAATGCGGAAGTTCAGCAAAGTGCCCGAACCCAGCAATTCACGGAAGAAAGCTACGATAATCAGAATTTTAGCATATCCCAGCCCATTACCAACTCCGTCAAGGAATGATTCCCATGGGGCATTCGCCATCGCAAATGCTTCCAGACGTCCCATCAGGATACAGTTAGTAATAATCAAGCCTACATAAACCGAAAGCTGCACACTTACATCATAAGCGAATGCTTTCAAAATCTCACTTACTATTGTTACAAGTGCAGCGACCACAACCAACTGCACGATGATACGGATACGGTTAGGAATCGTCTTACGCAACATGGAGATTACCACATTAGAAAAAGCCGTAATCACAGTTACAGAAAGACCCATCACGATAGCCGGTTCCAACTTAGCTGTCACAGCCAGTGCCGAACAAATACCAAGCACCTGTACGGTTACGGGGTTGTTCAGTCCCAGCGGAGTTGAGAATACTTCTTTATTCTTTTTAGAAAATAATTGGCTCATATTCTATCGTTCCTCCTTAATTATTAGTTAAAAATTTATCATACTGACCCAAGCATGCCTTCAACATGGCATCTACTCCTTTAGAAGTGATCGTACCTCCCGAGATACCATCTACCTGATATGCAGGATCGGTTACTTTACCATTTTTCTCTACGGCCAGAGCTACTTGGTTATCTTTCATAACCTTCTTTCCGGTGAACTCGCTTTGAAAACCAACAGTGGCTATTTCGGCACCAAGTCCCGGAGTCTCACTTGCATGCGAGAAGTAAACACCGTAAACGGTATCTTTATCAGCATCCAAAGCAACATATCCCCAGATGGCTCCCCATAGTCCTGCACCATATACAGGGATTACATACTTAGTCTGTCCGTCTATTTCAGCAACAAACACATGTAACCGGTTCTTCTCTTTCGCTTCTTTCTCATAGCTGATAGAGAAGCCATCCAAATTCTCGGTAAGGCTGCCATCGACATTCATCAGCATGTCACCCTTTATATACTTATTATATTCGGCATCAGCATCCTTCACGTCCTTGATGTTCAAAGCTGCCAATATCTGCTTCTTAGTATCCAGCTCCTGGTTCTTGTTCTGAATGTCTTTCAGTGAAGAACTAACGAATGCCAGCAGGAATGCTACGATAACAACCATTACCGAAGCATAAATGATAGTATAAGAATTACTATTTGTATTCATCTTTTCTGTTCGGTTTAATTGTTAGACTTAACGGTACGTTTCTCACGGCGACTGATATTACTCTGTACCACACAGTAGTCAATCAACGGAGCAAAAATGTTCATCAATAAGATGGCAAGCATCATGCCTTCCGGGTAACCAGGATTAAGCACACGGATAATAATAGCCATAGCACCGATCAGGAAACCGAAAATATACTTACCTGTTTCCGTACGGGCAGATGTCACAGGGTCGGTAGCCATGAATACGGCACCAAAACAGAAACCGCCCAATACAAGGTGTTCATACCAAGGCATGTGAGCCATAGCTGTGTCAGGTCCAACCGTATTGAATATCCAACCCATAAAAGCTCCTCCTACAAATACCGAGAACATTGTCTTCCAGCTCGCAATGCCTGTCCAAAGCAACAAGATAGCTCCCAATGCAATGGCAATCACACTCGTTTCACCGATAGAACCCGGGATAAGACCGGTCACCATATCCCATGAGAATGGAGGATAGGCATTAGGATCAGTAGCGGTAGAGGCAATTCCCAAAGAAGTAGCGGCAGTCATTCCATCTACGCTTTTTCCGAGACCAAAAATGCTATCCTGCGCCACCCAAACAGCGTCACCGGACATTTTAGTAGGATATGCAAAGAATAAAAACGCACGGGTTACCAATGCAACATTAAACACGTTCATACCCGTACCACCGAATACTTCCTTCGCAAAAATTACAGAGAATGCAACTGCTATGGCAAGAATCCACAACGGACAGTCAACCGGTACAATCATCGGTATCAAGATACCCGAAACGAGAAAACCTTCCTGGATTTCTTCTTTCTTCCATTGGGCAACGACGAACTCAATGCCAAGACCGACTACATAAGACACTATAATTTTGGGCAATACAGCCAAAAAACCATAGATAAACATATCCAGGAAGCTGCCTTCGATTCCTGTATGAGTGAAATGCTGGTACCCTACGTTGTACATACCGAACAACAGAGCCGGTATCAACGAAATAACCACAATCGACATGATGCGCTTGCTATCAATGGCGTCGTGGATGTGCGTTCCCGTTTTCGAAGTAGTGTTGGGCACGAACAGGAATGTCTCGAAGCCATCGAACACAGAACGAAACGCGTGGAGTTTGCCGCCTTCTTCAAAGTTCGGCTTTATCTTGTCGAGATAATTTCTTAACGCTTTCATTAATAATTTTGAATTATAAAATTTTGAATTATGAATTACATCATTTCGGCACGAAGCATGTCAAGCCCGGCACGAACAATGCGTTGCAGTTCCAATTTGGATGAATCGACAAATTCGCACAGAGCAAAGTCTTCAGGCGCTACTTCATAGATTCCCAAAGCTTCCATGCGGTCAATATCTCCGGCAATGATAGCTTTAATCAAAAACTCCGGCAGAATATCCATAGGGAATACCTTATCATATTCGCCCGACATAATCATGTGGCGTTCGCCACCTTTTACACGAGCATCAAGGGTATATTCTTTTTTCGCCATCAACCAGCTGAAATACGAACGATTTACACTGTACTGATCAAAACGCGGCTTGATCCATCCTAACATTTCATGGATATCGTTGCCTTCCGGGATAACGGTCAGCTGGCTATCAAATGCGCCAAGGAATCCGTTAGCAGGGATAAGCTTACCGGTCAGGACGTTGCCACTGATGTAACGCAGTTCTTTGTCTTTCGTCACGTTTCCCGCGAAAATATTAGTCAACAAGGCTCCTACACGCAATTTGCAATATGCAGGTTTCAAAACTTCGGAACCTGTCACTGCTACGGTACGAGTCATATCCACACGTCCTGTGTTCAGCAATCGCCCAATGAAAATAACAACCTGAGGATCGACAGTCCATACAGTTTCGCCTTTCACAACCGGTGCAACGTGGTTAATCTGTACCCCCACGTTCCCAGCAGGGTTCGGTCCGTCGAAAGCGGTAATAGTAACATTCTTAGCCTGAGTAAGAGCTGCAGATTTCTGATTTACACTAATACCAAGATAAGTTTTGGCTATTTTTGCCAATGCATCAAGACCTGTTTGAAAATTTGTCTCCTCTCCCTTCAAAACGAATTCAAAATCAGGAGCTAACGGATTGCTGTCAAAAGCTGATACGAAGATCCCCTTGGGAGTAACCGTCGGATCAGCGATTACAGCGTACGGGCGCTGCTTGATAAAAGCAAACATACCGGACTGCAATAGTAGCTCTTTCACTTTGTCGGCATTTAGCTGGGCAACATTCTGCTTGCCGAACTCTTCATAGTCCTGCTCAACAGCGGCTTCCACAACGATGTTCATCACCTTACGGCGAGCCCCGCGCTCCACGCTTGTTACCACGCCGCTAACGGGCGAAACAAATTTCACTTCAGGATGATTCTTGTCGATAAACAAGGGTCCTCCGGCCATCACATATTCCTGTTCTTTAACAACCACTTTCGGGGTCACTCCAGGAAAGTCGTCGGGAACAAGTGCATAGAATCCCGGTTCTTTCACTGCAACAATCTCCTGCGCAGCTTTACCTTTCAGGTTGATGTCAAGGCCTTTACGTAACTTTATTACATTTGCCATGTGATATATAAAATAATGGTTTCATTAATTTGCCTGCAAAAGTAATAAATAATAATGTGAAAAGGGAGGAAAAGGAAAAGGAAATAAGGAGAAATTTCCGTAATCACATTTGTTAACGTTCACGGCACTTATATTGCTGATAAAAAACGTAGCCCCGATGTCCGTAAACATAGGGGCTAAAAGATATCATAAACCAAGATAATTTCTCCTCAAATGAAAGTAAATTATCCTCGGAGAATAATCACTTTCCCTCCGGGGATTGTTCATCTTGATCATCGAAAATGCACATGTCTTTATTTTAATATGTATTTTATTGGTTCAAACTACCGTTCAAACTCTTTTTTGAGTTTCCTCGTTACTCCCTGATATACAGATCATAGCAAAGGCAGTGACCGTTCAAAGTACCGTTCAAGTTTTTACAGCCTTTTTTCGCGCATTCTTGCCCTCCGGAGAGGCTCATAATTGCTGCTAAAATCCGACTCGTTTTTCAAGCTCGAAAAGGTTACTCTTCCGGGGCAAACATCGGATCCCATGCAGGAAGCCTGATAGGTTTCTGTTTTAATATATCCAAGACTTTTGCGGTTGCAAACTTCTTTTCCACAACCAGACGGAACATGTACTCGTCAAACCATCGATCGGTCATAATGAGATGTCCTTTGTAGCCGGCACCTGCGCCCCAACTATTTTCAACCATCCATTTTACAGGTTTCCCGTCTTTGGCAATATCTACAGCCATCAGCGTCATAGCATGGCTGGAACCACTTGAAAAAGATTGGACTCGTTGTTTTTTATCCATTCCGAACGTTGTCCCCATCAAAGATTCATAGTCATAGTTATTGACATCAAGCAATCCTCTTTCCGAATTAAGGAATTTTCCTACATCGCAGGAGAAATACATCATTGTACTATCTTTCAATGAAGCGATGGCCATTTCCTTGATCTCTTCTACCGGCAGATTCACATACAGCCAATTGTGTCCATCGTAACGATGGCGATCAAAATCGATTTCATAACATTTATAATATTCGCGACTCGGATCATTCATCAACATCACATAGTTGGAAATTAAATTGACATCACCGTATTTTTCCAAGAAAGTCATCGGGGTATACTGCGCTGTTTCTACCGGTTCTCCCTTCTCGTCATAACGGGTCCAAGTAAATTCAGTGGGAGGCACTCCCAAGTTCAATACCAACATACGATAAATAGTACCCAGCATTTCTATCTTACTTTTTTCAAGTGCCGCAGGTTTAGCACCCGCGAGAGCCTGTTCACGCAGTTTCAGACCAAATTCGCGCAATTTCAATGAGATAAGATTGGCCATTCGTGCCGTATTATCGCTGCTGTTGGTTTCCGGCATTATATCTTTGGGAACCAAGCCATATTTTCCTACAATATCGGCAACACCGGTAAACGTACCACCGTCACTCAACGGATTGCGGAACAGCCATTCCACCATTTTATCATCCATCGGCTTCTCGCGCGTATCGATTACTCCCTGAAGAAACAAATTTGCTTTCTCCAACTGGTCGTAAAAGAAAGGATAAACTTGAGAAAACTCAAACTCTCCCAATCCATACTTCGCTATTGCCTTGGCACGCATCACGTTCAGTCCGGTAAAAAGCCAACACCGTCCTGAAGATTTCTGGTCTGTGATCCCTTTGGAATCGACTCTGATAGAGAAATGAGTATCCATTCCTGTTTGATTCTCCTGATTCAACGCCAGCTTACGGATGTCGTTGTTGCCGATAGCATTACGCAATGCCTTGTCCGACGGAGTACCTTGATAACTCTGTTTGATCTGTTTCAGCATTTCATCGCTGATTCCACCCTTATCTTGCTGAGCCTGCATGGAAATGAATGAAGCGGCAAGAACAAATAGTGACAAAAGTCGTTTATTCATATTAGAATGTTATTAAGTTATGATGAGTTACGAGTAGTGAACTACAAACTCGTAACCAGTGATTCGTTTTTGCAAAAATAACATCCTTTTTTGGAACTTTTAGCCATTCCTTTAGATTTATTATCTATTTGCGCGAAAACTATTCCAAATAAAACGGTTTTCTTTGCACCCACATTCATAATTGAATATGAAAAGATATATACTGGGCATATGCCTGATACTGCTCCCTGCCTTGGGACTATTCGCTCAAGAAGAGGGTATTACATTTGTGAAAGACGGCAAACTGAAAGTCAACACTGTTTTCAATCCTGACAGCTTGAACCAGGATAGTACTCCCAAATTGTCAAAGCGGGAATTACGCCAGCAACGGGTTGCCAAACGAAACCTTCACTACAACATATTAGGAGGCCCCAGTTATACTCCCGACTTTGGTGTCCTCATCGGGGGTAGTGCGCTCATGACATTCCGTATGAACCCCAGTGATACAACCCAACAACGTTCGGTTGTCCCTATGGCCATTGCATTTATGTTCAACGGAGGACTGAATCTGTTTTCAAAGCCACAACTATTCTTCAAAGGCGACCGTTTCCGTATTTTCGGCCAGTTCAGTTATAAAAACACCCAAGAGAATTTCTACGGTGTCGGCTATACCACAAATAAAGATTACATCCGAAGCGATACCACCAGCCAATACAGGTATAGCGGTGTGCAAGTAAACCCGTGGTTCCTCTTCCGCTTAGGCGAAAGCAACTTCTTTGCCGGTCCCCAAGTAGACATCAACTACGACAAAATGCACAAACCTGCCAAATATCTGGTGAGTCAGCCCTCTTACATCGATGCCGGAGGAACGGCTGAAGGATATAGTAATTTCAGTGCCGGCCTTGGATTTTTGTTAACTTATGACACCCGGGATGTTCCGGCCAATGCATATAAAGGGATCTACCTTGACTTCCGGGGGGTAATGTATGAAAAGTTCTTCGGCAGTGATAACGAATTTTATCGTCTTGAAATAGACTATCGCCAATATAAGACAGTAGGCCGCCGCAAAGTAATCGCTTGGACGGCTCAGACAAAAAACGTCTTTGGAGATGTGCCATTAAACAAGTATGCGCTCAGCGGTACTCCCTTCGACCTGCGCGGCTACTACATGGGGCAATACCGTGATAAATCATCTCATGTCGTCATGGCCGAATATCGTCAAATGTTTAATACCGACAAAGCCAACTGGGTGAAGAAAATGATCAGTCATTTGGGCTTCGTCGCTTGGGGCGGATGTGGCTTTATGGGTCCCACCCCTACCAAGATAGAAGGCGTACTTCCCAATTTTGGCGTAGGACTCCGTATCGAAGTCCAACCACGCATGAATGTGCGACTCGATATCGGTCGGAATATGGTAAACAAACAGAATTTATTCTATTTCAACATGACAGAAGCATTTTAAGAGAAAGAGAGAGCGTTTCATGATTTTTTTCTTTATATTTGCAAGATATTACACAACCTAACAAGCAGATATTAAAAAGATGAATCATATTCGCGGATTATACGCTCTCCCTCTTTTCCTGTTTTGTATGTTATCACTCACAGGACATGCCCAAGATATCAGCAATTATTCAAAGCTATCGCAGACAGATTATACCAATATCACTCTTCCCCCACTCGATCTACTTTTTGAAAATGCCAAGAATGGTCCCGTTTACGAACTTGCGGACGTCAAAACAGAAATCGAACGAAAGTTACTTGCCAAAGAGAAACGCGCTTTCCTCGGCTTTTTTAGCTTGAGAGGAAGTTATCAATACGGAATGTTTGGTAACGAATCGACCTACACCGATGTAGCCCTTGCTCCCTATTTAACGTATACTACCCAAGCACAAAACGGCTATACCGTGGGTGCGGGTGTCAACATCCCCCTCGACGGACTTCTCGACCTGAAATCGCGTATAAAACGCCAAAAACTAAATGTACAAAGTGCGGAGTTGGAAAGAGAAGTCAAATTTGAAGAAATAAAACGAGAAATCATTGAATTGTATACCACCGCCACCTCGCAACTGAGTGTTCTTAAGCTACGTGCCGAAGCGCTCGAACTCGCCAGCCTGCAATACGAAATAGCAGAGAAGAACTTCACGAACAGCGTAATCGATTCCGGTGAGTTGTCCGTGGAGAAACAACGTCAATCAGTGGCTATGGAAGCATTCGAAAAGAGCAAGTTCGAACTTACACGAAGCCTGATGATACTTGAAGTCATCACACGGACTCCCATACTCAAGAAGTAAAATTCTGATAAAAAAATCACATAAAACATCCTCCAAATGGACTATATATTATACATGTTTCGATCACTATACCGCGTACGCTGGTGGGTAATTTTGGGTACCGTACTTGTAACGACCTTGATTTATTTCAAAACCAAAAACATGCGCGGCACATACGATGTCCAAACAACCCTTTACACAGGTGTCGTTTCCGGTTATAGTATCGAAGACAATAATACCGGCATAAATTATGCGCTCGCCCAAAATGCCATCGACAATCTGATAAACATCATACAGGCCGAAAGCACACTCAAACGAGTTTCAATCCGCCTATTCTCACGTGTCCTGGTCGAAGGAAGTCCCACAAAAGATCAAAATCAGATTACTTCCGCCTGCTATAACTACACCTACAATCACATGAAAAACAGTCCTCATGGGAAAGAACTTATAGCCCTGATCGACAAAAACAGTGTGGATAAAACAATGGAAAATTTCATGAAATATGAAAAGCCCGACATCAATAACTACATCTACGGTCTCTTTTATTTCCAACACCCCTATTATAGCCTCGAAGCATTAAGAAAAGTCAAAGTAAACCGTTTGGGAAACAGTGACCTGCTCAAAGTCGGCTATGCTTCTTCAGACCCGGGCATCGCATATAATACCATCGAAATACTGATGAAAGAGTTTGTACATGAATACCGAATCTTGCGATATGGAGAGACGGACAAAGTCATTGAATTCTTCAAATCGCAACTGGATAGTATCGGCAGACAACTCGCTGACGAAGAAGACAACCTGACCCAATATAATGTTGAAAACAGGATCATCAATTACTATGATGAAACCAAAGAAATCGCTGCCATCAATAAGGAGTTTGAATTGAGGGAACAAGACGTGAAACTGGCTTACAACAGTTCTAAAGCGATGTTGGAAGAGCTTGAACGACAAATGGACAGTAACACGAAACAAGCCATTACCAACCTGAGCCTGATAGAAAAGCTCAAACAGGCATCCGATCTAACCGGTAAAATCTCAGAGATGGAAACCGTATCCGACAATACGACCGAATCCGCACGAAAATTAAAAGAATATAAAGATAGTCTCAGGCAAATCCGAAAAGACATGTCGGAAATATCCAGCCAATATGTAGGGAGTAAATATAGCCAAAGTGGCCTTGCGCGTACCAATATCGTGGAGCAATGGCTCGATCAGACCTTATTGTACGAGAAAGCCAAAGCGGAAATGGAGATCGTGCAACAGAGCCGCAATAACTTGAACCAGAAGTACGAGTTTTACGCACCTGTAGGGACTACCATCAAGAGAAAGGAGCGGAGTATCAGCTTCTCCGAGCATAGCTATCTTACCACTCTCCAAAGCTATAACGAAGCACTGATGCGTAAGAAGAGCCTTGAAATGACCTCCGCATCATTAAAGGTACTCAACCCGCCTGCTTATCCTATCACGACGAGTCCTACTAACCGTACGAAGATCCGGGTAATCGCATGCATAGGGAGTTTTCTACTGATATTCGGTTTCTTTGTGATGGTAGAACTGATTGACCGTACTCTCAGAGACAGTGTACGCACCCGGAAGCTCACAGGGTGTCCGATCATCGGGACTTTCCCGGGGAAAATGCATCTCAACCCTTATACCAAAACCTTTGACAATCATTCCATCCGTTCACTGAGTAGCTCTATCCTACGCTTTTTTACGCATAGAGAACCGGGCAAACCTTACATCCTCAACTTACTTAGCATAGAAGACGGAAGCGGAAGAACAGATATAGCCGAACAATTGGAAAAATACTGGCAAAGCATCGGACTCAAAATAAGGCACATTTCCGACGGTGTAGATTTTCATTCGGACTCTTCACGTTATCTGATGGCTAAAAACATCACAGATCTCTATACACCAGGAAACGAAGATATACTCATAGTGGAATATCCTCAGTTAGACCGTGCCAACATCCCTACTCCATTGCTATTAGAAGCACAGCTGAACGTATTGGTCGTTTCTGCCAATTACGGTTGGAAGACAATGGACAAGATCAATTTACACAGGCTGGAAGAGCAATTGGGAGCAACTCCCTACATTTGCCTGAACCATGCCCCCAAATATGATTTAGAGAACTTCACAGGCATGCTTCCTCCGTATACTCCGTGGCACCGTTTCACGTATCGCCTCTCTCAATTAGCATTAACGGAAAGTTTTGTACACTGGACCTTGCACTGGAGAAATAAAAGCCCCAAGACCGCTACCAGAAAACCAACAATAATAAATGACGACGACGAATAGCATATCTTCCCAGAGCGCAACATTACCGGAGAAGAGTTATTCAGAATCCAGTTTTTATGTTTTATTCGCTCTTCAATTCCTGATAGTTGCCGCTGGTATGTTTGCCGATGTCAAAACGGGTGTCGTCACTCTATTGTTGATGTTGGTCATGACACCCATCGTGCTGATACGCTGTTCTTCCAAAGGTTTCGATCTGACACATGCCCGCAACGGCATGATGACTCTTTTTGCCGTATCCGGAGTGTATTACCTTTTACAGATTGGCAATCCCAACAATGTGCAGGAAGCCTGGAATGTGAGTATCACCCATTATTGGTTCTATCCCTTTGCTCTTTCATTGATGATCCCCGTAGCCATACGCGACCGTAAAGGGATAGAATGGTTGCTTTTTATCTGGTCGGTTTTCATACTGATAGCCAGCATGAAAGGTTATTGGCAGAAGAACCATGGATTCAACGACCGTGAACGCTATTTCTTATTTGTATTGGGCGGATTTCGTACCCACATCATCTGGTCGGGCATTCGTTATTTCTCCTTCTTTTCGGACGCGGCAAATTATGGTGTACATTCAGCCATGGCACTCACCACTTTCGCGATCTCGGCATTTTTCGTACGCCAGTGGTGGATGAAGCTATATTTCATCCTGATTTCCGTTTGTGCCTTTTACGGCATCGCCATTTCCGGGACCCGCGCTGCGGTAGCCGTGCCTCTAGCCGGAATACTACTTTACGCACTTATATCCCGCAATTGGAAAAGTATCCTTATCAGTATTATCTCATTATCGGCCGTTTTCTGCTTTTTCTATTTTACCAATATCGGAGACAGCAACCAATACATCCGTAAAATGCGGTCGGCATTCCGTCCTTCCAAAGATGCGTCCTATCTCACCCGCGTGGAAAACAGAAAAAAGATGAAAGAACTCATGGCAGACAGGCCGTTCGGCTATGGCCTGGGATTGTCCAAAGGGGAACGCTTTGCTCCCAAAGACTTGATGCCGTATCCCCCGGACTCTTGGTTGGTCAGCGTGTGGGTAGAAACGGGAATCGTAGGGTTGGTCATCTATCTGCTTGTTCACGGAGTACTGTTTGCCTGGTGTTCCTGGATACTACTCTTCAAGATCATGAGCAAGCAACTACGAGGACTTTTGGCCGCATGGCTATGCATGAATGCAGGATTTTTTGTTTCCGCCTATGCCAACGACGTAATGCAATATCCCAACTCTATCGTCGTTTATACAGGATTCGCCCTCTGCTTTGCAGGCCCTTATATCGACAAAACAATGCAAGAGCAAACCGAACAGAGAGAACTTGAAAAAAAGAAGAAAAAAGGAAATAAACAGTTTCTGTGGGCATGAACAAAACACCAGTCATATCTTTTATCACTATCTGCTACAACGGATTTAAAGATACTTGTGAATTGATAGACTCTTTGCAAGCAACCATCCACTCGGTAGATTATGAGATTATTGTCGTTGACAATGCTTCGCGGCAAAACGAAGCAGAGAAAATAGAAAAACGTTATCCTTCGGTACTCACCATTCGAAGTTTAACAAATCGAGGCTTCTCCGGAGGCAACAACCTGGGAATCAATATCGCTAAAGGAAAATATCTTTTCCTTATCAATAATGATACATATATGGAAGCAGACGGACTCCCCTCGCTGATCGAACGTCTTGAAAGCCATCCCGCCATCGGTGCAGTTTCTCCTCTGATTCGTTTTGCCGCATCCCCTCAACATATCCAGTTTGCCGGTTTTACGCCACTATCCGGTATTACATTACGCAATAGGTCCATCGGTTACAATTGTACTGATGATAAAACGTTTCATACAGCACATCCCAGTCCGTATCTGCACGGAGCGGCCATGCTTGTAAAACGTGAAGTGATTGCACGCATAGGACTGATGCCTGAGATCTACTTTTTGTATTATGAAGAATTGGACTGGTGTACGGCAATGACGCACGCAGGCTATGAGCTATGGTATGAGCCATCTTGTACGGTATTCCATAAAGAGAGCCAAAGCACTGGCCAGCTCAGCACATTGCGTACTTATTATTTGACCCGCAATCGCCTTTTATATGCATGGCGAAACTTGACGGGCATACAGCGTATGCTCTCCATAGGATATCAAATCACTTTAGCGGCCGGTAAAAGTAGCTTCACTTATCTTCTTCAGCGGCAACCGAAGCTGTCGGCAGCCGTTTGGCGTGGTGTATTTGCCTTTTTCAATCTTCCACACAAAACAAAATAAACCATTCTATATATGAGTACGATTATTATCATCGACTGGATCTTATACATCTCACTTGCATCGTGTGTAGCTTATTTGCTTTTCTATGCCATTGCATCGTGTTTCTATCACCTCCCCCATTTCCCTAAAGCATTAATGAACCGTCGTTTTGCCGTACTTTTCCCGGCTTACAAAGAAGACCGGATTATCATAAAGAGCGTACAACGGTTCTTGGAACAGGAGTACCCGAAAGAATTATTTGATATCATCGTCATTTCCGATCAAATGTTACCCGAAACGAATGAAACGCTCGAACAACTGCCTATTCGTTTGCTGAAAGCGGATTATACGGACAGTTCAAAGGCAAAAGCACTCAATCTTGCCGTAGATGCCATGGAGAAAGAAGCTTATGAAATAATCGTCATTATGGATGCTGACAATGTTACCACTCCCTACTTTCTGACAGAAGTGAATCGTTCCTTCGATTCTGGATTACAAGCTGTGCAGGCACGTCGAACCGGTAAAAACCTCAATACCGATATTGCCATTCTCGATTCGGTGAGTGAAGAGATCAATAACAGCATTTTCCGTAGCGGTCACAATGCAATAGGATTGTCCGCCAGCCTTTCCGGTTCCGGGATGGCTTTCGATGCCGACTGGTTCAAGCAAAACGTAAGATCGTTGAAAACGGCAGGAGAAGATAAAGAGCTGGAAACACTGCTCCTGAAGCAACGTATCCACACAGGATACCTACAGTATCTCCCAGTTTACGATGAGAAGACGCAAAAAGCCGATGCCATCAAGCATCAGCGCAAACGTTGGATAGCCGCCCAATTTGATGCCTTGTCTTCCGTATTGCCAGACTTCCCGAAAGCTTTGCTCCGAGGTAACATAGATTATTGTGACAAAATCCTGCAATGGATGCTTCCGCCAAGATTGCTTCAACTTGCCGGAGTGTTCATGATAACACTGATTGTTGCTATCATCAGCCCGTGGGACGCAGCTATAAAGTGGTACGTTTTATCGGGCGCGCAAATTGCAGCCATGCTGCTCGCAATCCCACGCACATTGTTCAACAAACGATTACTCAAAGCTGTCATGCAACTTCCTTTACTGGCATTTGCCATGGCAGGAAATCTATTTAAACTGAAAGGTGTAAACAAAAAATTCATTCATACGGAACATGGAAGCGATTGATCACTTATTACTAAGGAACGAATCACTAACCATATATTTACTCACGAACATATCATTTATTACCATAATACCACATACTAATGAAAATTGCCATTGAAGCCCAGCGAATCTTTCGTCCGAATAAACACGGGATGGATTTTGTAGCTTTGGAAACGATCCGGGAGCTACAGAAGATAGATCATAAAAACGAATACTTTATCTTCGTCAGTCCCGGACCCGACCATTGCCTGAATGAAAGTGAAAATCTCCATATCGTAGAACTCAGGTGTCCATCCTATCCCCTATGGGAACAAATAGCATTGCCTCGTGCGGTCAACCGTATTCAACCTGACCTTTTACACTGTACCAGCAATACGGCCCCTATCCGCCTGTCCGTTCCATTAGTATTAACTTTGCATGATATCATCTTTTTGGAAAAGCGACAATCAACAAGTTCTTCCATCTATCAGGAGATGGGTTGGCATTACCGCCGGCTGGTCGTTCCACGTATTCTCAAGAAAAGCAAGAAGATCATTACGGTTTCCCAATTCGAATGCCACCGAATCCGGGAAGCATTAAATCTATCGAAAGAGCAATTAACGGCTGTGTACAATGGTTATAATCCTTATTTCCGTCCATTGCAACCGGCACCAGAAATTACACGCAAATATATCCCGGCAGATGACTACCTTTTCTTTCTTGGGAATACCGACCCGAAAAAAAACACACCACGTGTTCTGCGCGCATATAGTTTATACCTGAAAGAATCTAAGCGGAAACGTCCTCTATTGATAGCCGATTTGAAAGAAGAAACTATCGATGCCATCCTGAAAGCCGAAAAGCTAACAGATATCAAGCCCCATCTATCCTTTCCCGGCTACATCCCCAACACTGACCTTGCAGCGCTCTATAACGGTGCTTTTGCCTTTCTTTACCCTTCGCTCCGCGAAAGTTTCGGAATTCCCATGTTGGAAGCGATGGCTTGTGGAACGCCTGTCATTGCCGGCAACACATCCGCCATGCCAGAAATAGCCGGAGATGGCGCACTGTTGGCCGATCCATTGGATGCGAACGATATAGCACATAAATTATTGTTGCTGGAAGAAGACCTTTCTTACTATCAGCAGCTAAAAGAATACGGGTTGCAACGTGTCAAGCAATTCTCTTGGAGAAAAAGTGCGGAGGCGTTATTAATCATCTATCAATCAATAGCAGCCGAAGAATGGTAGTGCAAATTCACTATCAACTTTATCGTATCGGTATTGGAGTACGAGGAGGCATAATTGTCGGACCGCTATTGTCCCGTTTATCAAAGACAAGGTCGCGAAGCAACTCGTACACCAATCCCCCTACATCCAGTCCCAGTGTAAACTTCTCGAAACGATAGTAAGGTATTACAATCGGCACTGTTTCCCAACGGCCTCGCATGGCATCGTAATATCTTTGTACTCCCACCTCCATGCCGAAACGTTCAGACATATCAAAAGACATGGAGGCACCATACACATTGGTACTCATCCCATAAGAATTTCCCAAATCATATGAACCGAAAACTTTGAAAGTAACTTTGTCGGAAGGGTGATAAAGAAAAGCACCCGAAGCGCTGAATGATTGCCCTGCGAAATGAGTCATATTTATCTTCATGACATTGGCACGTACCTGAAGGGCAAATTTATCATTAAATGCATGCTGAAATCCCAACGAAGCTTCATTGAAGCGTCCGATGCCCGGCAAACTCGTCTGTCCACCTGTACCAAACAATACTCCTTGTGGAAATTGTTTCAGAATACCGCGCGTACTGTAGTCACCCCGGAAAATGGGAGAAGGATTGGTATAATAAGGCAAATGAATATTCTCCTTAAGAGAGAAATTGGGTAAAGCATTCAACTCTTTAAGCGGGTATACCGGATATGTTGTAGACTTTTGAGGAAATATTTCAAGGGGAGCAAAATGCAACGTACTTCCCGAATTCGGAAATACAATATCACGTATGATACGTATACTATCTCCGTATTCCTGTGCTGGCAGCAACCGAGGTACAGCAATCAACAAAAAGAACAAAACTAAACGAATCGGCAATCCTGGTGGGTTAATTCTCTGTTCCATACGTCCCTCCTATATTTTATGTTGATTATGAAAGCAAAGATAATGAAAGCAAACATCAACCACAAATATTATTCGACTTTTCTTAATCACTCTTTGACCATTTCTAATCAAAGCTTTGTTCTGGTTATTTGGAAATTAGCTCAAAAGTGTATAATGACAAATTATACGCGACATTCTTCCTCGAAATGGAAAGCAATAGGATTCTTCTAGCAGTTTTTTATAATGAAATTAGAGGAAGATATTTTACATTTATCATCATCAGAAACTGCACACATTCCTTAACTCCGAGGAACACCTTGGAGATCACCGATGAAGGGGGTGTTGCTCACCGATGAAGAGGTCCTTGATCACCGAGGAAGGAGCCGTTGATCACCGAGGTAAAACAGGCATTCTAAATATTTAATTATCAACAATTTAAAATCACACTTAACTATTAAACATCTTACCTCGAAAAAACAGAGGAAGAGATTTGGTGTACGAAATATTTATACGTATCTTTGTTTGTTCATCATAAGCTCTGATTCTAAAGAATGAAACAAACAAGAAGCGAAATTACCTCGGTTTTGGTCAGTGTCGTTATACCGGTTTATAACACCGCTGATTACGTGCGGCAAGCCGTGGAAAGCATTTGCACACAGACACTCCGGGAAATAGAAATCATCATCGTGGATGACGGTTCTTCGGACAATAGCTGTGAAATACTGAAAGAGTTGTCAGCCAATGATACGCGAATACGGCTCTATCAGCAAACAAACCAAGGACAATCTGCTGCCCGTAACACCGGAATGAAGCATGCAACCGGAAAATATATTTATTTCATGGATAGCGATGATCTACTAGACAACGAAGCTTTGGAATGCTGTTACCACAAATGCGAAACGCAGCAATTGGATTTCGTATTTTTTGATGCAGAGAAATTTTATGATACGGAAAAAAGCCATACCCCCGACCTCTACTATTCACATACGAAAGGCTTGGAAGACAAAACATACATTGGTACGGAAGCACTTGAAGCCCAACTAACCCGTCATCAATTTACTCCTTCGCCCTGCTTGAGTTTCATCCGCCTCTCATTCCTGCAAGAGTGCCAAATAGATTTCTATCCACGCATTCTCCATGAAGATCAACTTTTCACAATGCAACTCTATCTCAAAGCACAGCGTACGGGTCTCATCCACCGCACCTTTTTTCATCGTCGGATGCGTTCAAACTCTATCATGACACGCTGCTTTACTTGGAACAACATGAAAGGTTACCTCACTGTCACCCGAGAACTGCTGTGCATGAAGAACCATTTCACTACCGGACAAAGAGCCTTAACCGATCAATTTCTCAGTCAAATGTTGGATGCAGCTGTTTGGGAAGGACACGCACTGCCACTGGAACAACGCATCAAATTATTGATGCTCTGCCTCCTGAACCACAAAAGATATGTTCAATGGCGCACCTTGGCAGTGCTGATGCTGAAAAGAAAAAAATAAGATAATATTGATAAACCTCAAATGGCACACAATCTCAAACAACAACTTTTTTCAGGGGTCTTCTGGACTGCTCTCGCTAAATACAGCGGTATCTTTATTTCGTTGATTGTGGCAGGAGTACTGGCACGCCTGCTCTCTCCTGAAGATTTCGGTATCGTAGCTATCGCTACGGTAATCATTGCCTTCTTCAACCTTTTCACCGATGTAGGCATCTCCCCTGCCATTATACAAAATAAAACGCTGACAAAGCACGATCTCTCTGAGATTTTCTCATTCACGCTTTGGATGGGAATTTCACTTTCAACACTTTTTTTCTTTGCATCATGGCCCATAGCAGCGTATTACAACAGTCCCATTTTGCGCACGTTGTGTCAATTGTTATGTGTCAATCTGTTCTTTGCTTCGGTCAACATCGTGCCTAACGCACTGTTTTATAAAAACAAAGAATTCAAATTCATTGCCATCCGTAGTTTCGCGGTACAAATCGCAAGCGGTGCCGCAGCTGTAATCGCTGCATTGGGAGGAGCAGGACTATATGCACTGATCATCGCCCCCGTCATCTCGAGTCTGCTGCTATTCGTCATCTCTGTCAGGCGTTATCCGCAACACCCGTCCATGACTCTCGGCCTGAAGGCTCTTCGTAAGATATTCTCTTATTCAGCCTATCAATTCATGTTCAATGTCATCAACTATTTCAGCCGGAACCTTGATAAATTATTGATAGGAAAATATATGGGTACGGCTCAACTGGGATATTATGAGAAATCATATCGTCTTATGATGCTTCCATTACAAAACATCACGCAAGTAATCACTCCGGTGATGCATCCCATTTTCAGCGATTACCAGCACGATTTGGGACGACTCGCTTCCGCTTATGAACGTATCGTGCGCCTGCTATCCTTTATCGGCTTACCCTTGAGCGTACTCCTATTCTTTACTGCCGAAGAAACGACGTTGATCGTCTTTGGCAGTCAATGGATACCATCCATACCGGTTTTTCGCATTCTGACACTTTCGGTAGGTGTACAAGTGATTCTCTCCTCTTCTGGGAGCATCTTCCAAGCAGCAAGAGACACACGCAGTTTATTCATTTGTGGAATATTCTCAAGCATTCTTAATGTCAGCGGCATGTTACTTGGCATCTTCTACTGGAGAACATTGGAAGCAGTGGCATGGTGCATAGTCATCACTTTCTGTGTGAACTTCGTTCAGTGCTACTGGCAAATGTACCGCGTAACGCTCAACCGCAGCATGTGGCCTTTGTTACAACAGTTTACTTCTCCCATTATAGTAAGCATGCTTATAGCAGCAGCACTTTTGCCATTACATTATTATATTGACAACGAAAACATTTTTTTGACATTAATATTGAAATGTATGACAAGTTTCATTATCTTTGGTGTCTACATCCAAGTTACCCACGAGTACAATCTACTGGAGAGATTACGTAAGCTGGCGGGAAAGGTGAAAAAGAGATAACTTTGCATATACATACAATGGACAAAACAAACATAAAGATACTATTCCTCATTTTCCATGGATTCAATGAGGCAAACGGTATCAGCAAAAAAATACGTTACCAAGTCAAAGCTTTGCGCGCTTGCGGAACAGATACACGTTTGTGTTATTATGACATCGCTCCCGATGGACATCGCCTTTGGAAAGCGGAAGAACAGGTAATAGCCGATCTAGGCACAGGTAAAATGGCAAAAATAAAAAAACGTATCTCATTTCATCCTATATGTGAGTATGCACGCAGAGAAGGTATCGACATCGTTTACATTCGTTCGTATCATAATGCAAATCCATTCACCATCAAGATGGTGAAACAATTGAAACGCCAAGGAACTAAAGTTATAATGGAGATACCTACTTACCCTTATGATCAAGAATATATCACCTTTCGTATGAAATTGGAGTTGATGGTGGATAAATGTTTTCGCAATAGACTTGCACGTCATCTGGATGCAATCGTTACATTTTCTGATGCCTGTAATATATTCGGTGCCGACACAATACGTATTTCAAACGGAGTAGACTTTGATGCCATACCGCTTAAAAAACAGTCCAACAATAATCCTAGCGAACTCCATCTGATCGGTGTGGCGGAGGTACATTACTGGCACGGATACGACCGACTGATTCACGGTTTGGCTGAATATTACCGCACCAATCCTGATTTTAAAGTTTATTTCCATTTAGTGGGAGATCTGACAGGTGAGCGCGAACGGCAAGACATCTTGCCTGCCATCCGAGAAAACAAACTGGAAAATTACGTCATCATGCATGGAGCGCGTCACGGTAAAGAATTGGAAGAACTATTCGAGTTGTCAGATTTCGGTATCGGAAGCCTTGCCCGCCACCGAAGCGGAATAGATAAAATAAAAACATTAAAAAACAGAGAGTATGCTGCTCGTGGCTTGGCTTTTACTTACTCGGAGACGGATGAAGATTTCGATCGACAACCCTATGTATTGAAAGTTCCGGCAGATGAAAGCCCCATAGATATCAAACAGATAGTCAAGTTTTATAGATCATTGTCGGTATCTCCTAAACAGATAAGAGGATCAATCCTCGATTTATCATGGACAAATCAAATGCAAAAAGTGATACAAACAGCAACTTCAGACCATCTGATCAATTATAAGAACTAACAAATAATCAATACTATGAATACTCTGTGGATTGAAATACTTTTCTGGATAGCCCTTTTCATTGTGTTTTACACTTATTTGGGCTATGGCATTCTACTTTATCTGCTTGTAAAGGTTAAAGAGCTTTTTGTTAAGTCACCAGTCCGTAGCCTGCCACCGGAGAATGAATTACCCGAAGTAACTCTATTCATCACTGCTTTCAATGAAGAAGAAGTCGTAGATGAGAAAATGGAAAACTCACTGGCATTAGACTATCCTACAGATAGATTGCATATTGTATGGGTGACAGACGGAAGCAATGACGGCACCAATGAACGACTTCTTACTCATTGGAATGGCAAAGCAACCCTGCTTTTTCAACCCGAACGCCAAGGAAAAACGGCAGCCATGAACCGGGGAATGAAGATGGTGGACACACCTATCATCGTATTTACAGATGCTAATACGATGATAAACCGGGAAGCTATCCGCGAAATCGTGAAAGCTTTCCAAGACCCGCACGTAGGTTGCGTAGCAGGAGAAAAGCGAATCGCTGTGCAAACGAAAGACGGAGCTGCTGCCGGAGGGGAAGGCATCTATTGGAAATACGAATCGGCTTTGAAAGCACTGGACGCACGACTTTACTCTACAGTAGGTGCAGCGGGAGAATTATTTGCCGTTCGCTGTGAACTATTCTGTGAGATGGAGAGGGATACATTATTGGACGACTTCATTCTTTCACTACGCATAGCAATGAAAGGACATAGTATCGCATATTGCACCGGAGCTTATGCTATTGAAAGTGGCTCAGCGGATATGCATGAGGAAGAGAAACGTAAAGTACGAATCGCTGCGGGCGGCTTGCAATCTATCTGGAGGTTACGTTCATTGTTAAACCCTTTCCGATACGGAGTATTGAGTTTCCAATATATATCCCACCGGGTACTCCGATGGTCAGTTGCTCCGGCATTGCTGTTTCTGTTACTACCGGTAAATATACTGTTAGTTGTCATGGGAGCCACTCCCGTCTTATACGGAACAATCCTTGTGTTACAAATGTTATTCTACATCCTAGCACTTGGAGGATACTACCTTTCAACCAAACGAATCAAAAACAAAATACTTTTCGTTCCCTACTATTTCCTTTTTATGAACATTAACGTGCTGAAAGGAATCGGTTATTTGAGAAAAAGGCATGGAATAGGAGCATGGGAAAAAGCGAAAAGAGGAAGATAAAAAGTATAATAACAATTTTAAATCTAATAAAGTCATGAAACGAATATTGCATGACGCGGACAATGCAGAGAGAATTTTAAAACTAACAGCAGACACAATGATCCTCGTGTCCAAAGAGGGACTTTGTGTAGATGTTAAGACGAAAAGCGACCTCTGGTTTCTGCAGGAAGACTATTTACTGGGAAAAGACATATTCAGTTTACTACCACTCCATACACGCAGGAAAATTACTCCAAACTTTATGCATGTATTGAAAGAGCAAAAAAGTATCAGTAAGAACTATAAATTAGAGCTAAAGGGGGAAGTATACTATTTCAAATGCATAATGTATCCCTATGACGATATGGTTTTGTGCCAATACCGGGACATAACTGCCCGAAGCAACGTAAAGCTGCAATTGGAACGAACCAACCATGAATTGAAGGAGATACAAAAAGCAGCACTCATCGGACAATGGAAATACAATAGCGAGGAGGGTATCTTCTACTATAATGGATTTACAAAGATCTTTTGTACCGACAAACCACAATCAATCCCAATAGATAAATACATGGACTATATTGTGGAAGAAGATAAAGAAGTTTTCTGCCAATGGCTGTATAAAAACGAAGAGGAGTTCAATGAAGATAGTATTGGATATAGAATCTATTACGAAAATACAATCTTCTATCTTCGCATTCAAACTTGCCTTAGAGAATTGCGTCCTAACGGAAGTGTCTATCTGGAAGGGTATATACAAAATGTGACAGATATACAACGTCATCGGAATGATATAAATATACTGACTCATGCCATCAACAACGCCAAAGAGTGTATATTTGCCGCTCGGGAAGACGGAAGCATCATCTTTGCGAACAGGCAATTTAAGCAGAATCATCAAGTTCCGGAAAATCAGGATCTTGGTAAGTTAAAAGTATACGATCTAGTAGGCGACTTGCATTCACTGGAAGCCTGGCAAAGGAGATACAAACAGGTCAAGCCAGGTGAAAGTGCAGACTTTATTGCTTATCATCCTCAGAAAAATAACAAAGAAGTATTGGCATCGCAAGGTACGCTCTACCATGTGACAAGCGATGAAGGAGAAAGTAGTTACTGGTCGTTCACCCATGACATCACAGAACGCTTGCGGTATGAATCGCAAATCAAAAGGATGAATCGTATCATGGATACAATCATAGAGCATCTTCCTGCAGGCATCGTTGTGAAAGATATCAATAATGATTTTCGGTATATCTACCGGAACCGGGAATCTTACAACCGTGAAATACAAGTGGAAAATGCCATCGGAATGAATGATTTCGACTTCTATCCTCGAGAAATAGCAGAAGAAAAACGCATGGAGGACAAAGAAATTGTCAACACTAAAAAGGGGAAACACTTTATTTTGGAAGTGAGAGATAAAAACAGCAAGCAGCTGATTCTCGACAAGCAAAAGATCATGGTGGAAAGTGAGGACTTTTCGCCTATCATCATCAGTATCGAATGGGATATAACCCAATTAGAACTAATGAAACGGGAACTGTTGGCCTCTAAGGAAAAAGCGGAGACCTCGGACAACCTCAAGTCTGCTTTCCTCGCAAACATGAGTCATGAGATACGTACCCCGCTCAATGCCATTGTCGGTTTCTCACGCATCATTGCCGAAAGCGAGGATGCCGAGGAGAGAAAAGCATATTACGAAATAGTAGATGCCAATAATGAACGCTTATTGACACTAATCAACGAGATACTCGATCTGTCAAAAATTGAGTCAGGCATAGTCGAGTTTACTTACACCCCTGTACGGTTAGAAGGACTGTGTAAAGAGATTTACGAAGCACATACTTTCCGCACTCCTCCAGGTGTCGATCTTATTTTTGAACCTTCCGACGGATCAATCATTATTGAATCAGATAAGAACCGTATATTCCAGGTATTTTCCAATCTGATAGGGAATGCTTTCAAATTTACAGAAAAGGGAAGTGTCAGTTATGGATACCACAAAAACGGCAACCGAATCCTTTTCCATGTCACTGACACCGGAACAGGCATTGCTCCGGATAAAGTCGGAAAGGTCTTCGAACGTTTCATGAAATTGAATAATACGGCACAAGGTACCGGCCTGGGATTATCTATCTGCAAAACTATTTTAGAGCGATTGGGGGGAGACATTACCGTTTCATCTATTTTGGGTAAAGGGACAACCTTTTCTTTTTGGTTACCGGATACATCTTCTCATCCTGAGACTCTCATTCAGAAGGTCACAAACGATACTTCTTATCAGTCAAACATAGAGTCTAAAAAGGAGAATATAAATCCATCCGATGTCATTCCCCAGCCAGCTTCAGCTAACAAAAAGAAACAAAAATCAACCATTCTTATTGCAGAAGATACAGATAGCAATTATGATTTACTGAATGCCATACTTGGAAAAACATACGATCTGGTACGTGCGCGTGATGGTATAGAAGCAGTAACCCTTTTTAACGAAGTAAAACCGGATCTTATATTGATGGATATCAAGATGCCTAATCTTGACGGATTGGAAGCCACGAAAATTATTCGTGAACTTTCTACAGACGTACCGATTATAGCGCAAAGTGCGTATGCATATGAATATGACAGGAATGCCGCAGTAAATGCAGGTTGCACGGATTTCATTCCGAAACCGATTGCACAAGATAAACTAAAAGTAATAATAAAAAAGCATTTAGGAATCTAAATCGTAATTCTCTATTCACATATTCGAAACAGACATTAGTTTATAAATAACTTATTGCATTTACTGTTGAACTGAAAAGATAACACATTAGAACAATTATGGGAAGAAAAGCCGTATCAAAACTTTTTTATTACTTATCAATCTTGTTAACAGGGCTTTTGTCAATCATCACATTGGCAGGAGCCTTATCCTCGTTTGTATCTCCAACACAATGTATCATACTGGCCTTTATCGGATTGGCAATGCCGGTATTGCTACTGCTGAACGCAGGGTTGATAATCTATTGGTGTATGCGCTGTCGTATTTGGCTACTTCTTCCGTTTATTGCAATCCTTGGCAATTGGGGATATATGAGCCGAGTCCTCCGATTTTCTAATCCCAATGTATCAAAAAGCACACTCATAGTAAGCACTTATAATGTAGATGGCTTCAACAGAGACCTGACCGGATATACTTGCAAAGAAATAGCCCGGTACATGAAGAATGAGCAGGTGGACATCCTATGCATACAAGAATTTGCTGCGGTCAAAGAGTTTAGCATTGATAGTATAAAAGCTGCTTTTTCCGCATGGCATTATGTTGCCATCCCCCAACCGACCGATGGAAAGGCTATTCTCCAAGTTGCCGTATTCAGCAAGTATCCTATTTTACACACTCATTTGGTAACTTATCCGGATAGCAAGAATTGTAGCATGTGGTGCGATCTTGACATCAATGGGCAAAATATACGTATCTTTAATAACCACTTACAAACGACTGAAGTGAGCAGCAATAAAGTTCGTTTGGAAAAGGAACTCCATACAGAAAATATCACTGGTACCGAATATGCAACGTTACAACTAGCAAAAGGGTTAAAAGAGAATTTCATAAAACGTGCCACGCAAGCCGAGCATATGCAAAAACTTATAGCAGCATCCCCCTACCCCACACTGGTATGTGGTGACTTCAACTCTTTACCCTCTTCATATACATACCACATCATGAAAGGCACTAAACTTTCGGATGGCTTCCTATCCGCTGGTCATGGGTATATGTATACTTTTCGTTATTTCAAAAAATTATTGAGGATTGATTATATCTTTCACTCGAAAGAGTTCAAGGTAGAAGATTACGTCTCTCCGTATTTGGACTACAGTGATCATAAACCGGTAATGATGAAGGTAGAACTGACTGCTGACATTCATTAATCCATCTATAAACTTAATTCCAATAAATCGATATTAGATGATATCGTTACTTACAGAAACTCCACAAAATAAAAACCGCCCCAACAGCTGGGACGGTTTTTATATTTATCCATAAAGAGTTAGCTACTCTACTTCTTCAAGGGAATTTGGCACTGCCTCAAATTGACCTTTTCCGGTAACTATATATTTCATAGTATATACACCGGCACCTTCAGCTTTGTGTACATCAAATGTCACTGTATAATAGACATCTACATCAGCAACAAGGTCGGCATCAGGATAAGTCGCTTCAAGGGCACTCGTAAAGGCTCCTTCAGCAATATGTTTCTTAACCTCGGCAACCATTTCTTCATCTGACATATCGGGATAATAAGGCTTCAGGTAATTAGGAGACATTTCTACATTACCATAATAAGAAGAACATCCAAAATAGAATTCAGCAGTACCATAACTATCAACCCAAACTCTATCTGTCTTATTTTCTTTTACCCATTCAACAACATGTTTCAAGAAAGCTTTAGAATCAGCATCGCCTTTGGTAAGACGAATCGTGACACTCGGATCAAATTTCCACTTTTCACCATCAAACACAAATTGGTCTGTTACAGTAACAATATTTGTATTCTTCGTCCACACTCCATTAGTCAATACATATTCTACAGCGGATGTGGTCGTACCTGTACTTGTATTATAGAAATAAACAGCTGCTTTGGCATCCCCTTCATGCGCATATGGGAATTTTAGTCCCATAAATTGCGGCAAATAATTATCAGGATTATAAGAAGAAGAGAAGCTGTTGGTAGAAATACCCATTTGCTCATAATCGGAAGGATTAACTACTGCAATATCGTCAGCAATGTTCCAATCACTTCCATCAAATTGATAGATCGCATACATCTTCTCAGTAAGAGAAGCACGAGTGGCATATTTAGCACGATTAGCAGGAGTTGAAGCCACAACTGAAGTTGCAATTGTGTAAAAATTCTTATTAAAAGCACCAATAGTATAGCCCGTTACAATTACCTCTTGCCCTTCGAGACTTTCATCAATAAGTCCTGTCTGAGGATAAGAAATAGCTCCTTGCAAATCAGTACCATCAATTTTAATATTATAGATCTTATTGCCAGAACCAGATGTACCTATAATCAATTCTCCTTTATAAGTAACATACCGTACACACAGTGCAGAAGCATAAGCTGTCACATCTTCACCTAACATTTCAAAAGGTTTTGGATAAGTGACAGATACATCTTCTTTATTTATTTTAGTGACAGTAGCAGTTTCTTTAAACTGATTCAAACCATTATATACTGAAATATCACCCGATACGGACACGATATCTCCGATTTTATTCGAAGGTGCGGCTTTCTGGAATACGAGAATGGAACCAGTACCATCATTCATAAGGAAACCTTGTCCATAAGTAGCCACAACCTGACCACGAACATTATATTTTCCAACAGGTGCCAAAGCAACTTCACCGATAGATTTTGTTGTTGGAGTGGTTCCGGCAGCAGCTATGTTAACAACCATCGTGTTCACTAAATTTCTGCTGACATTACTTCCGATCAGATAACCATTAACCGTTACTTTCTGTCCTACCAATTCAGGATCTACAATACCTGCAACCGGATATGAGAATGTACCGATTGCACTAGCCGCGCCTTCGATTTCTGTAATGTTATAATAATTACCGTCAAGGATTAATTTACCTGTATAGCTGGCAGCCTTTAAAGTCGGTGTATTAAGATATGTATCCAAAGCAGCACCATCCATTGATTCAAAAGCAGGATATTCAAAACTTTCAGCAACTTCCAGTTTTGTAACCTCAGGAGCCGGAGTATTTGAGAATTGTTTTAATCCAGAATACTTGCTAGTCGTACCTTTTACTTCTACAACATCACCTAGAGAGACATTGGGCATATCATACTGATACACTAATATTGAACCGGTACCGTCACCAAGTAAAAAGCCTCTTGAATAAGTAGCAAGTACACTTCCTTTAGCTGTATATTCTCCGTCAGCCCCACTAATTATATCAACTATTTTAGTATAGGGATCCACTTCACCACCATCACCGGAAGGTTCATTGGAAGAGAAGTTGTACTCTACTCTGACGTAATCTCCTGCCTGAGCGTCAGGCTGAGTATTCTTCAAAATACGCGGAACAAAAGTAGAGGCTGGCTTAGCCGGTGTGAAATAAGAATATGACTTATCATCCCATGCCATACTATAATCGGCATCCTTTAATTTATAAGCTTCTGCACCTTCCACTTGGGCAAGATATGCCGGAGCATCTATTAACTTGTCATAAGTCAACTTGACTGCCGAACCTTTATCACCTGTATACCATTTTTCTGCAATGAAGTTTGGAAAGAACTTTTCTGAACTGGCTAGTTCAGTCATATAATTCTTAGTTTTTACATTGGCTAATGCAGTAGTTATACCAGGAAATTCTGTCTCCAACGTTTTAGCTAATGATTTATTTGCTTTATTGTCTGCAATGGCTGTATAATCCGCTTTTGTCAGAGTATATTCAACCTTCTTTACATCTGTTATCTGACTTGCATCATCCAACCCTTCAAAATTATCCTTGTTATAGTCACAAGCCACAAACAATAAGGATGTTGTTAAGGCTACAAATAAAAATTTCTTTTTCATAATCTCTATTTACTAAGTTAAGTTAGAAATTAATTTTTAATCTGACACTAAAGGTACGTCCAAATCCATAAAACACACCATAAGCAGTCTGCCAGTCGTGTTTATCTCCGTCCGTTGCTTCAGCAATGTATTCCTGATTGAAAATATTATTGATATTTCCATAGAGTACGGCACCTACTCCTCCCACTTTGAAGCTATAACTTGCATTCAAATCAAAATAGCTATAAGTCGGTATACGCCATGGCGTCTCAAAAACCTTCGTACCATCAAGTGCAATATCACTTGAGCTTAAAGACCAATCTGCATAATTACGTGCAGCAAGTGTCCAATCAAGCCCCATACGCAATCCTTTGGTTATTTCTACATTAGCCCCTAAATAAGCTGTTAATTGAGCCGATCCGCCTTCTTTTACATCTTTCAACTTCAATTTCATTGTAGAAGGATTCAAACCATTTTTATAAGCATCAACCGTTACAGGCTGATCTTTACCGTCAGCATCTTTTATTGTTGTACTGGCTATAAATTGTCCATCTACAGTAAACTGGCCTTCCGCATCATTAGCCCAATACCAGTTACCATATGAGAACATACCATTTATGCTAAGCCAACGAAGAGGTTGTGCCGTAAAATCCAATTCTATACCTTGGTGGATAGAGTTAACACCTTGCATATTAATGACTGCCCGGGCATTGGATACATTCTTTGAAGGATCGTATTCTTCATTTATATTACCGTCATAAAAAGAAATATCGGTAGATTTTGCCATAGTCTTATCCATCCATTTAGTATGATAGATATTCAAATTTGCACTAAAATACTTCGAACGGAAGCCATAACCTAATTCTGCTGAGAATATCTTCTCATTTACAGCATCCGGATTCAAGGCATTACTGGTTTCTTTATTCAAAAACACGCCGCTTGAGAAGAAGGGGGCACGGCTTATAAAACCAATGTTACCATATACATTATGTTGTTCAGTTAAATTATAGTTTAAACCGCCCTTAGCAGTCCAGCCCATAAAATTGACAACATCTGATTTTGCATGGGCAGCATCATAATAGAAACGGTCATACCGCCAATATCCATTATTAGAAATAGAACCGGCAACAAATGCGCTCAGTTTATCTAAATTATATTCTCCCTGTGCAAAGATGCCTTCCGATACGACATAACCGTCATAGTCACGATATACTACATCACCCACTCCTAATTTCTGATTAACATAAGCACTTCCGGCAGCTGCAGCGGAATTATTTTCTACAGAAACATTTTTACGTGAACTTGAATCAACATAATACTTACCGCCATATAAATCCACTAACTCATTCGTATGTGTACCTTTATAATATCTGAAATCAATACCACCATAAAAATCAAAATTCTCACCAAACTTAGTAGTATAAGTAGAAAGCAAACCGTACCAATTATGATAATTCTTAGACTGAGACATGGCCATAACAGAACCAATTTCGCTATTAGCATTCAAATCATAAATCTGATCATAGGCATATGTTCCGTCTACATTGCGGAAAGTCATATTAAGGACACCACGGTTACTTCCGTACCAATTGTTACGATCGGCTGTGGTCGATCCTTGTCCTGCGTATCCATAGCCACGACCAATAGAAGCATACAACGCTGTACTCAAGCTGGATTTTTGGTTTATCTGCCACAAGTGATTCAATGACAATTGAGGCTTATTATAAACATTATATGCAGAAACCTTACGTTGCCCGTCTATACCAAAACCATAGGAAGGATTATATTTATAAGGACTTTTACCATTCATATAATTTTTAGCAATTTTCTGCCAGCCTTCAATAGAAAGCCCATCTTTGCTGTTGCGCTGATTGTGCCACTGTGGCGCGCCAAAGCCGGTAAAGGATAACTGATGGTTTTCATTAAATCGTTTCGTAACATTAATAAACCAGTTGTAACCTTCATATTCAGTTCCTTGAACATAACCGTTACCCCAAGTTTTTCCTCCCATCAATGTCAAAGCCCATCCTGATTTGCTTAATCCGGTTGAAACATTTACCAGAATTTTATTCATGCCATCATTTCCCAATGCATATGAAACTGATCCTCCTTTATTAACATCAACAGTCTTAGTTATAACGTTGATAGAACCACCAACAGAAGGAGCGGCTACTTTTGAAGCTCCCAATCCACGCTGTACCTGCATAGAACGAGTCACATCAGAAAGACCTGCCCAGTTACTCCAATAAACGCCTCCCCATTCCATATCATTCATAGGAACACCATTTATCATCATTGCAACATTTTCTGTCTTAAAACCACGTACGATTACTTTAGAATCACCATAACCACCTCCCTGCTTTGTAGCATAAATACCCGGAGTAGATTTCAATATTTCCGGAAATTCCTGTGTTCCTAATTTTTCCTCGATAAACGTAGGACTAATGGTTGAAACTGCTACCGGAGTCTTACGAGCCACTGCTACTGATGAAGTAATGGTAACGTCCCCTAATGCAACTGCATCCGGTTCTAATCTTATTACTCCTAAATCAACCGTTCCTGCCACATTGATTTTCTTCTTAAATTCTTTATATCCAAGATACTTAATATTCAAGGTTTCATTGCGACCAATCTTTTGGCTGAATTTTCCATCCAAATCGGTAACACTACCTTGTGATGTACCGGCAACGGTTACGGCTGCTCCAATCAATGGTTCACCGTTTTCTGCATCCACAACTTGACCTTTCACTGTAGTCTGAGCAAAAGCTGTAACAGTAGAGCATACTGTCAGTATTGCAACCAGCAGGAAATGAATTAGATGTCTTCTCATAATTCTGTTTGTTAGTTAATAGAATTGTTAATTAATAATTGTTTTGAGACACAAAGATAATTAATAAGATTTAGAATTACGTTACGTTCGTATTTCATTTTTTAAGGAGAGTCAACATTTTATTGCAAAATAAAACAGTGAAAGCCTTGCAGTTGTGCTGCAAAGCTTTCCATTTATTATCATATATTTAAATTTACTATCAGACTATCACTGATATCAATCATTCATAAGCTTTCTGTAACGGACACGTTTTGGTTCTTCATTTCCGAGTCGTTTTAGCTTGTTTTCCTCATATTCTGAATATGAGCCTTCAAAATAGAACACATTGGAATCTCCCTCAAAAGCCAAGATATGCGTACAGATACGGTCAAGAAACCAACGGTCATGCGAAATCACAACAGCACATCCGGCAAAATCTTCAAGACCCTCCTCAAGGGCACGAAGCGTATTCACATCAATATCATTAGTCGGCTCATCAAGCAATAAAACGTTGCCCTCTTCTTTCAAAGCCATAGCAAGATGCAAACGGTTACGTTCACCTCCGGAAAGCACTCCACAAAGTTTCTCCTGATCAGCACCGGAAAAATTAAAACGGGAAAGATAAGCACGGGCATTGATATCACGACCACCCATACGGATTAACTCCGTACCTCCAGAAATCACCTGATAAACCGTCTTATTGGGATCAATATCTTTATGCTGTTGATCCACATAAGCTACTTTCACGGTTTCGCCTACTTCAAACTCTCCCCCATCCACGGTTTCCAATCCCATAATCAACCGGAAAAGTGTAGTCTTACCTGCACCGTTAGGGCCAATAATACCAACAATTCCATTTGGCGGAAGTACAAAATTCAGATCATCAAAAAGTAATTTATCACCATAAGCCTTAGCTACTTGTTTGGCTTCTATAACTTTATTACCCAAGCGAGGACCATTTGGAATAAATATCTCAAGCTTTTCTTCTTTCTCTTTTACATCTTCATTGATTAGTTTATCATATGAGTTCAATCGAGCTTTACCTTTTGCCTGCCGAGCCTTCGGAGCCAAACGCACCCATTCAAGTTCACGTTCCAGTGTCTTTCGGCGTTTGCTAGCAGTTTTCTCCTCCATTTCCATCCGTTTTGTTTTCTGTTCAAGCCAGCTGGAGTAATTGCCTTTCCACGGAATACCTTCACCACGATCCAATTCCAGAATCCATCCTGCCACATGATCAAGGAAATAACGGTCGTGAGTAACTGCGATAACCGTTCCTTCATATTGCTGAAGATGCTGTTCCAACCAATCAATAGATTCAGCATCAAGATGATTGGTAGGCTCATCTAGTAAAAGAATATCTGGTTTTTGTAATAGAAGACGGCAAAGAGCCACTCGACGGCGCTCACCACCGGAAAGATTCTCTACCAACTGATCTTCGGGTGGACAACGAAGTGCATCCATAGCACGTTCTAATTTGCTATCCAAATTCCATGCATCTGTCGCATCGATAATATCTTGCAATTCTCCCTGGCGACTAAATAGCTGATCCATCTTATCTTGATCTTCATAATACTCAGGTAGTCCAAATTTCTGATTAATCTCTTCATACTCATTCAGCGCATCAACAATCGGCTGAACACCCTCCATCACAATCTCTTTAACCGTCTTTGTATTATCTAAATACGGTTCCTGAGCTAAATATCCAACTGAGTAACCCGGTGAAAAGACCACTTCTCCCTGATAAGACTTTTCCAGTCCGGCTATTATCTTCAATAAAGTAGATTTACCCGAACCATTGAGACCGATAATCCCGATCTTTGCCCCATAAAAAAAGGAAAGATAAATGTTCTTTAATACTTGCTTATTGTTTTGGAATGTTTTACTCACTCCTACCATCGAGAAAATAATCTTCTTATCATCTACTGTTGCCATACCTATTATATAATAATGTATAATTTGTTATTTGAGGGCAAATGTACGTAAATTATTCGAAATATATATCAGCCCAAGGAAAAACGAACCGCCCAAGTAAACGGATGGTTCTCAAAAAGATATTTACGCAACTATAAATGCTATAAACAACCTATTCCAAAAAAAGACTTATTCTTTTGTTTTTTAAAGAAAACTTCCTATCTTTGCACCCGCTTAACAGCAAACAAGGATCGATTCGCTAGCTCAGCAGGTAGAGCACAACACTTTTAATGTTGGGGTCCTGGGTTCGAGCCCCAGGCGGATCACTGAAAACAAAAGAAAAACCAAGCAAATCCCTGATAATCAGACATTATCAGGGATTTCTTTTTTCTGGCAGGTAGCAGAAAATATCCATTTCAAGCATATTATCGGTGGATAAATCGTGGGACTAAAATTTAGTTCGAAAAAGTCCCACGAATTTGCATATTTCTCACTGATTCATAGCATTTTGCATGGTCGTACTTTGGAAGAGAATACATAGTTTTGTAACTCTAAAAACAATGTAAAAATGGCTAGAAAATCATTTTCTGTTTTGTTCTTTATCAAAAAAGCCAAGTTATTAAAGAACGGAGAAGCACCTGTGTGCATGAGAATTACTGTAAACGGCTGTATGGTAGATATTTCTATCAAAAGAAGTTGTCCCGCAAACCTATGGAATCAAGCAAAAGAGAATTCAAAAGGAAAAGACCGTATGTCGGTGGAACTGAACCATTACATAGAAATCACACGCTCACGCATACACCAAATTTATAGGGAACTGGAAACTTCCGACAAGGTTATCACCGTTGATCTTGTGAGAAAGTTATATTATGGTGTGGACGAAGATAACAAAACGCTATTGCAGGTATTCAGGGAGCATAACGAACAAATCCGTAAGCTGATCGGCAAAGACTTTGTTAGTAAGACGGTACAACGGTATGAAACCACTACCCGATATTTAGAGGAATTCATTAAGAAAGAATATCAGCTATCGGATATTGCCTTGAATAACTTAGAAGCGAATTTCATTTCTAAATTTGATGCTTTCTTGAAGATTGAAAAAGGCTGTGCGCAAAACTCCGCTATCACCCGATTGAAGAACTTGAAAAAAATTATCCGCATTGCTTTAGAAAACGATTGGATTAAAAAAGATCCATTCGCTTACTATCGCTTCAAACTAGAAGAAACCGATCCTGAATTCCTGACGATGGACGAGATTAAAATCATTCTTGCAAAAGAGTTCAGTATTAAACGAGTAGAACAGGTGCGAGATATTTTTGTTTTCTGCATCTTTACAGGTTTGGCGTTCAGCGATGTTAAAGATTTATCGCATGAACATCTGGTAAAAGATAATAAAGGAGAACTTTGGATAAGAAAGAACCGCCAAAAGACAAAAGTCATGTGTAACATTCCTGTGCTACCTGTGGCAGCTTCTATTCTTGATAAATATAAAGATGTGGCAGAATGTACCGGAAAACTATTGCCTGTATTGAGCAATCAACGTATGAACAGTTATTTGAAAGAAATTGCAGATGTGTGCGGAATTCAGAAAAATCTTAGCACTCATACCGCCCGTCATAGCTATGCCACAAGCATTTGCCTAGCGAATGGCGTAAGCATGGAGAATGTAGCAAAGATGTTAGGTCATGCAGATACCAGCGTAACTAAACACTATGCACGAATACTGGATCAGAATATTCTAAAGGATATGCAGAAAGTAAATAGCTGTTTGTCGGAATTGGCTATATAATAAAGATAGTAGCTAATATTGAAAAAGGATTGGGAAGAATGAATTTCATTTTCTCAATCCTTTTCTTTTAAAGTAAGTTTTCCAGAACTCAATATGAAACATTGACAAAGGTAAATTCCGTATTTAGCCTGTTCAAGTCCAAGCCTTCGGTTTAGAAGAAAATCTTCCTCTCACTATGTTCGAGCGTATTTTCATCTAAAGACTTGCACAGACTAAATACTTCACTGGAAAAGTCAATGATTCAAATTAAACTCCGAAAAACAATGTTTTTGAGAGTGGTAGGTTATTCTTTCCAACTTTCAAAATAGTGTTTTTGAAGCAATTTGTCAATATCACTTTGGCGGTAGATGATTTTGCCTTTTATCTGGATAAAGGGGATTAGACCTGTATCTCGCCATTCTTGCAGAGTTCGTAAACTGACATTCAGTTTCTTGGAAACTTCATGGTTGGAAAGAAATCGTTCTCCGTTCAAGTGGGGCTTATAGTGCTTTACAATCGATTCAATACCGTTCAGCATTGAATCAAGCGAAGAAATAAATTCTTTGACTTGCGGTGTATCTTTATTTATTAATTCCATGATTGAAAGATTGTTTTATTGAAATATTGATTTCAAGATGGCTATATGGCTGATTAGTTACGCAGATAGTCACCAAGTGATGAGATGCTAAGTACATCTTTTGCCGGATCATAATCTATATAAAGCCGTTTAAATGCAGTGGCAATAAAATACTGGATACCATCTTGCTGTATCTCATAAGTAGCGGGTGAAGCCTGTTTGGTCGTTTCCGATACATATATAATAGAAAGAAGATAGTCTTTATCGTTCCGGTAGATGATAACCGTAGGATTCAGATTAATGCTTTCCCATGTGCCGACAATGGAAAACAGGTTGAAGGACGGATAATCTTTTTTAGTTCTTTTCATAAGGCATGATTTGTTTGGGTGATTGATTCTGTGTTTCGCTTTCTGCAATAATTCTTTCAATATCGGAAGACTTATAATAAATCTTGCTCCCTATTTGAGAATAAGCCAGTCGCCCACTACTTCGGTAATATTGCAGCGTTCGTTTACTAAAACCTAACAACAGGCACACTTCCTGACTATCCAGCCAGTTTTCTACTTTTTGAGTATGAGTACTGCACAAACTTTCTATTTGTTTGGCAAACTCCATGAACCTCTCGCAGACATACGAGAATGTTCTTTTTTCGATGGTTACTACTTCCATACATTTAATTTTTAATGGTTTATAAAACGTATTGATTCTATTTCACCAGCAAATGAAAGAAGAATCAAGAGCCGTTTTCCAAACTGTCTGGAAGTGGTAGGATAAAGCTACTAATGTCTAACTACCTAAATATATATATAAGAATCTGGGGTAGTTAAAATAGCAAACTCACTATCAGAATCACTTAATAAAACAGATAAAAGGACGCAGAAAACTAGTTATGAACTTACATCATAGTCTATAGCCTGTTTTTATTTGCTTCATTATTGTAATGCGGAGATTAAGCATTATATTTACCGCAATATGTTCAGTAGACACATAGGTGTGAAATGAGAGAAAGTGAAATTCTATATCCGTCACTATCGCTTTCCCAATATATTAAATATTATTGGGTGCTAAAGACCGATGAAATAGAACCGGTAAGGATTCAAACTATTCCATCGGGCTGTGTACATCTTGTTTTTCATCGAGGTGATAATTTGAATATCCAATCAAAGGGCTTACAGCCAAAGAATTTTATTCGAGGGCAATTTTCTGTTTATGGGAGTTTAGCTTCTAAGGGCAATATTGATATGATTGCTATTATATTTCATCCCTTGGGCTTAACCCCTTTTATACAATGTCCCATGAGTGACTTATATAACCGTTACATAGACATTGAAGATTTAGAGGATATAGAATTAAACCATCTTAAAAATGCCATTTCCAGTGAAAGCAACGTTCAGACTTGTATTGAGTTTATCGAACTTTTTCTCATGAAGCGGCTGATTGATATAGATTACAATCACAAAAGGGTACAGAATTCTATCAGCCAAATAATCAATCAACCGCAAATAGAGGTGAATACTCTTGCTGAAAGTGCTTGTTTAGGATATAGGCAGTTTAAAAGAATATTTACCAACCATGTAGGGATGAGCCCTAAAGAATATTACAGAGTAGTCCGTTTTCAGCGAGTTCTGTATCTATTACAGAATAATCCGGAAATAGAGATTGCAGATCTGACTTATTCCTGTGGCTTTTATGATCCCTCGCACTTGGTAAAGGACTTTAAGGAGTTTTCAGGTTGTTCGCCAACTCAATATTTATCTTCCCATTCTCCTTATTCTACATTCTTCTCCGAAGACTGTAGGCTTAATGTTATCACATCCAATCGTTTTGCATAGCTTCGATTTGTATAAAGTCAGTTTTTTACAAGTGAACGATAGGCAAAAGCCTTATTTTTGCAGAAGAATTTAAAACTGAAACATGATACAAAGAACTAATTTTAGCTATATAACCGATGGAATTGCAAAGGTTATTGAAACGGAAGAGAGGTTGTTAAACGACTTGTCTGTAGAAGTGATAACACAAAGAATAAACAGGCAGAATCGTACCATCAAGCAGATACTCGGTCATTTGATTGATTCGGCATCTAACAATCACCAACGAATGGTGCGCCTGCAATACAGCAAAGACCTGCTTTTTTTCCCTGATTATCGTCAGGATAATGACCTGTGGATAGCTCTGCAAGATTATCAAAATACAGATTGGGCTAACTTAATCCAATTATGGAAGTTTTATAATTTACATATCATTCACGTTATTCATTCCGTAGATGTAACGAAATTAGATAATTACTGGTGTGATTTTGAAGGAACTAAGGTTACACTAAAAGAAATGATAGAGGGTTATTTAGATCATTTACACTTGCATATGAAAGAAATTCATGAATTAGCTGAAAGCACTATTCAATAAACTATGCAGTTATTTGCGACAAGTATAACATATTGGAGTATAATTCATAGAATATTTTATCGAACTCGTGAAAAAGAGTTACCCATCAAATTTGTTTTCAGAAAAACATTAAAATATATCGCTATTTAAATAGAAATCGCTATTTTAGCACACTGAACCAACACACTCTATATGTAGATACGCGGATATTCTATCCATACAAACTTTTTGTTGTAGCAGAAAACCTTTCTGTTACTTGTTTGCGTATCATTTCCTAACATTTTAGCAATATTATTTTTAGCCCGAAAAAGGTGCGTAAATTTCTATGTTTGTAACGGATAGTTGTATTTCTTATCCTATTATGGGATTTTTAAAATAACAAATATTCAAAATACAAATGAGAATCATCAACAAAAAACCAGTTCTATTTGAAAAGTCCAATCATAATATTTGGACTGATCCTTATATTCAGCAGCAAATATTAAAAAAACATCTCGATTTTCAGTCTGATGAAGCTAGCCGAAGGCAAGAATCTGTTTTAAAGATAGTAAATTTTGTTCTTAAACATTCAAAACCTAAAAGTCATTTACTTGATTTGGGATGTGGACCGGGATTATATACATCACTTTTTGCAGATGCAAATTATATTGTAACAGGTATTGACTTTAATAAGTCTTCAATAGAGTATGCTAAAAGAAAACGGAATGGAATAAACTACATTCTGAATGACTACATTAATGATTACCCCAATGGCAAGTACGATACTATAACAATGATCTATTGTGATATGGGAACTCATTCCGATAGTGACCGTGATCGGTTACTGAATAATATATATCACTCTCTTACTAATGGCGGAACTTTTATTTTTGATGTTTTCTCAGAAAGAATAATTAGTGACAGACGGGAAAATAAAAATTGGGAATATGCACCTCAAGGTGGTTTCTGGGATGAAAAAGAATATCTGCTTTTGAGCCAAACATTCCATTATCCTAAGAACAAAGTATTTGCATATCAACATAACTTGCTACTCGAAGGAACAATCAAACATTTTATTATTTGGGAAAGATATTATTCAGAGAAAGAAATAACAGACATATTAGAAAAGGTCGGATTCCGCAAAATAACAATTTATAGAGATTTACTCGGTAAGAACAATTTCACATCAAGCAGTGAAATTTTCATAGTTGCAGAAAAGTGAAATGTTTGATTATATGTAACCTAGCCATTTAAAGTATAAGTGAAACGTTTCTTAGAAACAAAGTTATTCAAACTACTCTCTTGCTCTGTTAATGGCAATGAGATTGATCGTATAGAATTATCAATGGCTTATGATGATTTTGTACGGCAACTCCTTTTGTTTTGTCAGGAAGAACAGAATATTATATTATTATGCTTTGCTATAAATTACACAGTAGCAGAGGTAAAAGAATTGAATATGCGTCTAGAGGTTGAGGATGATAAATCTTCACTTGAAATCCGGTTGTTAATAATTAAGGTATTAAGTATATTGGATTCTACTTTTAAGGTGATACAATTTCGCTTAGATAACCCTGATTTATTTCCGATAAACACAGAAAATAGTTTTGACCCTGATGTGTATTTAGCTAATGATGTTGATATGATTGATATAATGGAATTGATATGCGGTTTATTTTATTCACACTCCGTAAAAAACAAGATTGGAAATCCTGTAAATTTTTCAGAACTGGCACGGGTATTTGAGAAAGGAATGAACTTTAAATTTGCAGACATATATAAGAAAAGGGATGATGTTTTTAAGCGTAAAGCTACAAAACTGACAGAATTTCTAAATGAATTAATAATCGCTATCAAGATAGAAAGTAAAAACAGAGGGTATTTGTAAATCAGTAGCTTATCAATAATTTATAGGGGAATAGATGATCTACTCCCCTAATTTATTTGCGCCCGTTTGCTGAACTTTGCTTTATCAATCGATTGGAAATCTTAATGTTTAACTTAAAAATAAAGCAAAATGTATATAGACAACGAAGACTTTGAAAAATGGATGGAGAAGCTATCCAAGAAACTCACTGAAATAGGGCAAGACCTAAAATCTCTTATAAACACCGATAAGGTACTGGATGATAATGAAAAGATACTCGACAATCAGGATTTAGCCTTTCTATTGAAAGTATCTTTCCGAACACTTCAACGTTACAGAGTAAGCGGACAACTACCCTACTTTACCATCGGAAAGAAGACCTACTATCGAGCGAATGATATTCGGGCTTTTGTTCGTGAACGTGCCGACTCTCAAATCTACAAACAGTTTGAAAAAGCTAATCAATTAGAGAATCAGCCGTGAAAGCAAAAGATAGCAGAGGAAAGAAGCCTATGTTTAGGCTATTTCTCTATGTTACCACCCCAATTTAGCAGAAACAGCTACACCTTCCGGCTTCGCTCGTTTCGCTAAATTGAGCAAGAGGGAACTGGACAAGTCCTGTTCTTCCCTCTTGCTCTGCGAGGCAAAGCCTTCGGCTTTAGCGTGTTACAAGAACACGCTGTAATAACACCAGTAATAAGCATTTTCTTTGTAATGCTTATTATCAGGCATTTATCTATTCATTTTTCTATAATAAAGTAATTACCATGCCAAATAGCAGTCGAAAAACGATATTCACTACCATTTCCATAGACAAGGAAACGGCAGCTTTGGTAGAGAAGATATGCAAACGCTATTCACTGAAAAAGAGCGAAGTTGTAAAGTTGGCGTTCAAGTATATAGATAAGGCGCATATAAACCCATCGGAAACACCTGAATCGGTAAAATCAGAACTGGCGAAAATAAATAAAAGGCAGGATGATATTATCCGCTTCATCCGCCACTATGAGGAAGAGCAACTGGATCCGATGATACGAGCTACAAATTCTATTGCTCTGCGTTTCGATGCTATCGGCAAAACTTTGGAAACTCTTATTCTCTCTCAACTGGAAGCCAGTCAGGAGAGACAAACAGCCGTACTCAAAAAGTTAAGTGAACAGTTTTGTAATCATGCCGATGTTATAAACAACCAGTCCAAACAGATTAATGCACTTTACCAGATACACCAACGAAATTACAAAAAGCTACTTCAACTGATACAACTCTATTCGGAGCTATCCGCTTGTGGTGTGATGGATAGCAAAAGGAAGGAGAACTTGAAAACTGAAATCAGTAATCTAATAAATGCGTAGGATTATGCACATAGATTTTGCTCCACCATCAAACGGAACATATAACAATGCAGGAAGTAGCCGACAGCTAGCTAATTATTTAGAGCATGAAGATTTAGAACGAATGGAGAAAGGTCTTTATACTGAGGGCTTTTTCAATCTGATAGAGGATAATATCTACAAATCAAAAGTAATAAAGGATATAGATAGTAATATCGGACAACTCTTAAAAACAGATGCTAAGTTTTATGCTATTCATGTCAGCCCATCGGAAAGCGAACTTCGGGCAATGGGAAATACTGAACAGGAGAAAGCCGAAGCAATGAAGCGGTATATCCGAGAGGTCTTTATCCCTGAATACGCCAAGAACTTCAATAAAGAGCTATCCGAAGCGGATATAAAATTTTACGGAAAGATACATTTCGACCGCAACCGCTCCGACAACGAACTGAATATGCACTGCCATTTGATTGTGAGCCGGAAAGATCAAACGGGTAAGAAAAAGCTATCACCGCTAACCAACCATAAGAACACCAAGAACGGAATAATCAAAGGTGGTTTTGACCGTGTGAACCTGTTCCTACAAGCAGAAAAGAGGTTTGATAAGTTGTTTGACTACCCGCGTCAATTATCAGAATCCTTTGAGTATGCCAATACTATAAAAAACGGTTCTATAACGAAACAACTTGAACTACAAGAGCTGGAAATCCAATCTCATGAAAGAAAAATAAGAATCAATCAAGATAACAACAACGAAAACTTGTTTACTTTCAATCTTGAAAACAAACAAGCTAATAATATAGTTTTTAGCACAAATCCTCCTATAACCGCTCAAAAAGGAAGTAAGACTTCTATCAACTCTTTAAAGAAACAGGGAGCTAGCCAAGTATTAGACTTACTTGTATCTTTTATTCCACCAAAAATAGAATCTGCCCCAGTTTTTGCTTTACCTGAAGAATTTGTTTTAAAATCCAGAAAGAAAAAGAGAAAAAGACGTAAATTGTAGCCCTTCTCTTGAAAAGGAAATGCTTCATCTATATGCGTAAATTCGTATATACATGATATTCAATAGCTTATTTAAAAAAAACAAAAACAAGGGTTTGAAAAAACTGGATCAAAATACTGTTTTTTGCTTATCTTTTTATACATTTGCAGTTACTTGAAGGAAACTATAAGAAAGTAACATGGAATTTTTTTATTAAAAATGCAAATTGTAAACTTTCTATACCTTCTAAATGTAAATTAGATAGTTAAGAATGTCAGAAATAATAAGAAATAAGTCAATAAAGCCTTTTTTAAAATGGGCAGGTGGCAAAACTCAATTAATTGGAGAGTTAGAAAATTTTATACCTTCCAATTATAATACTTATATTGAGGCCTTCCTTGGAGGCGGTGCTTTGTTTTTCCATTTGCATCCCCCTAAAGCGATATTATCAGATATTAACCCTGAATTGATTAATTGCTACATATGTATTAGGGACAATGTTGATGTTGTAATATCTCTACTTAAAACATTCGAGAATAATGAGGGTAATTATTATCAAATAAGGAGTTGTGATATATCTTATTTAACGCCAGAGGAAAGAGCCGCAAGATTTATTTTTTTGAATAGAACCTGCTTTAACGGTTTGTATAGAGAAAATAAAAAAGGAGAGTTTAATGTTCCATATGGGAAATATGTCAATCCTAAAATTTGCGATGAGAAAAAACTATACGATGCACATGAGGCATTACAAAATGTGAAGTTAATTTGTGGAAATTATAAAACAGTTCTAAGAAGATATGCTCAACATAATGATTTTATTTTTTTAGACCCACCCTATGTTCCCATTGGAAAGTATTCTGATTTTCAAAGATATAATAAAGATTTTTTTTATGACGATGATCACATAGAGTTAAGAGATGAATTCAAGCGATTAATTAATATTGGTGCCAAAGTTATATTAACTAATTCCAATACAGAGTTTGTGCACGAATTATATGCTGGATTTCCTTCACAAACATTTGAAACCAAAAGATTAATAAGTAGTAGGAGTGAAACAAGGACTGGTCAGGATCTGGTAATTTATTCTACGAATGGGAAAAAGAAGTTAGATTCAAAGTTAGAATTATTAGCAAACTTTCCAGGAACAAGATATATGGGAAGTAAATATAAACTGCTTCCCTTTTTGTGGGATTCAATAAAAGAGCTTGAGTTTAAGTCTGTACTAGATGCCTTTTCTGGGAGTGGATGTGTTTCTTATATGTTAAAACAAAAAGGAATAGAAGTTTATTCAAATGATTTCATGGCATTTTCAGCAAATATTACAAAATCCATTGTTGAGAATTCAAAAATAAGAATTGAGCCCAAAGATATTGAGTTACTACTTAGTTTAAATAGAAAAGCTACAAATTTTATCACCACAACATTTAAAGACCTATATTTCAATGATGAAGATAATCTTTTTTTAGACAATCTAATTGCTAACATTAATCAATTAGAAGATAAATACAAAAAAGCTATTGCATATGCTGCAATTACAAGAGCTTGCATGAAGAAAAGACCTAGAGGAATTTTCACTTATACCGGAGAAAGATATGATGACGGAAGAAGGGATTTACAATTATCATTACAAGAACATTTTTTAGAAAACATTGAAGGCTTTAATAAAGCCGTATTTGATAATGGACAAAAAAATATTTCATATAACAAAGATGTTTTTGATTTAGATGTAGATGTAGATCTTGTTTATTTTGACCCTCCCTATTTAACTGCAAAATCAGATAATGATTATATAAGAAGATATCACTTTGTTGAAGGACTAATTAAAAACTGGCATGGCGTACAAATTGATTTTTCTACTAAAACCAAAAAATTCAAAAAATATCCATCTCCTTTTGATTCGAAATCAACAGTAAATGACGCTTTAGACAAGCTTTTCTGCAAATTTCAGAAAAGTATATTAGTTGTTTCCTATTCATCAAACTCTATTCCGTCAAAAGAAGAAATGATTGAAATTTTAAGTAGGTATAAAGACAATGTAAAATTAAAAGAAATTGATTACAAATATTCTTTCGGTAATCAAAATCATAAAATAGGCGATAATTCAAATTTTGTAAAAGAGTATTTATTTATTGCAACATAATAAAATGAGATTCCCAATACAACAAGTTCCGCAAGCTAATGATCTAGCAAATGTGATATTGACTATTGAAGCTATATCAAATGGATATGAATCCGATATCCAGATTGGAGACTATGTCGGTTTTAGTGACAGGCAGGGACGTTATTATAGGTTAGCTGGAGAATTATTAGGATTATTAATCACAGAGAAAAAGAAAAACAAGTCCATTCTGACACCATTAGGAATAGAACTCATAGAATTAGATAAAGAACATAGAAAAATAAAAATAAAGACAATAATTGAGCAAAATCCATTTTTTACTCTAATTTTGGAGTTTATTAAATCAAAAACAGGAACAAGTAGAGTATCTATAGTCAACTATATTAAAACGATTGTTGATGGTTCTGAAAGTACAATTGTAAGGAGAGCAAGTACAGTTGTAAATTGGCTTCTATCGGCAGAGCTTATATATATAGATGATGATAATGAAGAGGAAGAAAATTTATTCTATTATAACGAAGTAGTTGACGAGGAAGGGATTAGTGAAGACGAAAAAGAATTAAATTATTCTTCATATATTATCGAAGAAGAATTAGACATTAAGGAAATACACATTCAAGTAATTGCTCTTTTGAGAAAAAATGCACAAAATAAGATTATCATACCTGCTTTTCAAAGAAATAAGGTATGGACAAAACAGCAAATGAGTAAATTTATTGAATCATTAGTATTAAATATTCCTATTCCTCCAATTTATGTAACTCAGGATCAAAATGGCTCATTTATTGTAATTGATGGATTACAAAGGATATCAGCCATTGTAGATTTCTTTCAAAACAGATATACCTTAGTAGGAATGAGCGTTTTAAAAGAATATAATGGTTTCTCTTGTGAACAACTACCTTCTCACATTACCACTAGAATTGAGGATAGAGCACTTCTTTTATATGCTTTAAAATCCACAATTCCATTACCAATTATTTATGATATTTTTCATAGGATCAATTCGAATGGAACCCAATTAACAAGACAAGAAGTTAGAAATGGCATCTACTTAGGCAAATCAACTGATTTATTAAAAGAATTAGCTGAATCAAAAGAATTTAAAACAGTAATAGGCGATGGAATTTCTTCTTTACGCATGAAAGATAGAGAAGCTGTTTTAAGATATTTGGCTTTTGCTCTATTTGATTACAATTCTGACTATCAGGGAAATTTGGATGAATTCCTTGGTAAAACAATGAGATATATAAATCGAGCTAGCGATCAGGAAATTATAAAGATAAAAAACGATTTTATTCGTACAATGAAATACGCAAATGATTTCTTTGGGAAAAATGCTTTTAGATTACCAACGCATATTAGTAGAGGAAGAGTAAACATTGCAATTTTTGAAACTATATGTGTGTTTTTTAATAAAAACAATGACAACTTTCTCGTTAATAGCAAGAAAAACATAATGCGAAATTATATGTATTTGATTAAAGATAAAGAATATGTTTCGTCTGTCAGTAGTTCGACAGGTTCTATTAAAAATGTAAAAACAAGATTTGAAAAAACCTTTAAAATATTAAAATCATGATACGCACTATTGGCATAAGTAATTTTAAATTGTTTAAAGATAAAACCAATGTCCCACTGTCTAACTTAAATCTTCTAACAGGAGTAAATGGCAAAGGAAAGTCTTCTGTCTTACAAATTCTATTGCTTCTAAATCAATCAATTAACTACAGTCGTAGTACGAATAATATTATTCTTAATGGAAATAATGTTCGACTTGGAAATCTATTTGATGTGAAAAATAGGCTTATTTCATCTAAAGAACCTATTAATATATCTTTTATTTTAGATAATTATGTTATTAATTACCAATTAGAACAATATGGGGAAACTGATATTGATTTAAAAATATCTTCAATAAGTATCACTATTAATGAAAAATTAACATACATAATATCTAAAATAATAGATGATGACCTTTACAAAATTTTCAAGAATAATGAAGATGTCTTTCCAAACATAACATTTAGTCTTGACAATCTATTCATACCAGAATCAACACTTCGTATTATTGATGAATCTTATCTAATTGAAATCAGGAACTTGTTGAATTTTTCCAATATTCATTATGTTTCTGCAGACAGAATAGGTCCTCAAAATTTTTATGAGAGAAAAAGTTTGGGTAATTTTGTTTCCGTAGGATCACTTGGGGAAAATACAGTCAATATATTGGCAAGAAAAGGAGGCGATCCCGTTCAACCTGAACTCAAAAAGGTATATATGGATCTCTTCTCTCCCACTGAAGATGAACTAACTAGTGATACAATAGAATCTTATGCAAATTATTGGTTAGATAAGATCTTTGAAGGAGCGGAAATCAAAACCGAGGTAATGTCTGATATAGACATAATAAAGTTTAGCATAAAACCATCCAAAAAAGATGTTTTCTATAAGCCAACAAATGTAGGATATGGTTTCAGTTACTCATTACCAATTTTAGTGGCCGGATTAATTGCTAAAAAAGGAGATATTTTGATTATTGAAAATCCAGAAGCTCATTTACATCCATATGCACAGTCTATTTTATCCAAATTTTTAGCAGGAGTAAGTAGAGTTGGGGTACAAGTTTTAGTAGAATCTCACAGTGAACATATATTAGATGGCTTTAGAATTATTGTGCATGATAAAATCATAGACTTGAATGAGATCAACATTCTCTATTTTGATAAGAATGATGAAACATATTTCCACAAAATAGATATCAAGGACGATGGTGATATAGAAAACTGGCCTACAAACTTTTTTGATCAATCAACAAACGATCTCAACTATCTATACGGAATATGATACATGTATTTGTAAATGAATGCTCTATGAATGGGCAATATGAAACTAGAGATGACGTATTGAATGCTACAAAAGTATTTATTGGAGCTTTAAACATATTAGCAGAATTAAAGAAAAACTCGAAAATTCTCTCGTATAGTTGCCATACTTTTTATTTAAAAGATTCAATAAAAGGAACTCAATACATATCTGCGTTGAAAAAAGACAAAGTTTCTAATGACATATATTTAAAGAATATGAAGTTATTAGGAAACTCATTTTGGGAGAATGAATATATTCATGATTGTAACAGCAGTTACACCCATAATGGGACAGACTATGTTACAACATCTGTTGCAGAAATTACAGAAAGAAAACTTTTAGACTCAAGGCTAAATGGTTTTCTTTTAAATTTTGAGAAGTCTTACTTTTCTAAGCAAAAAGACATCGATGTCATTAAAAATAACAAAATATCAGTAATCGTTGATTGTAACAGTTCAAAGGATACGATAATAGATTGGTTTAAAAATAGAGGGTATACAATTCCATATGATCCAGCATCCAAAATTTCTCCTTTGGATGAACAAACAGTATTAGCTCAATCAGATGCTTTTGAACTCACTCAATACAAGTCCCAAAATGGAAGAAAAGTATATAGACGTAAAGGAACAAGTCAATTATGGTATGTAGATAGTAGTCCTCGCCATGCGACACAGAAAGCTCACTTTGAAGTATTCGATGAAAAGACCAGAAAACATCTAGGTACTTCATTATATAATGAAATAAATGTAGATAAGACTCATTTAGATCCAAATAGGACGATAGATATCGATTAAATTAGTGATAATTAAGAATATTATTTTTTCACTACGAGAATTAAAAACGACTATTTTTTTCTGCTTGTTGAGTTTGCATAAGCCAAGAAATTGTTATCTTTGACCCTAGTATTCTCCATGAGCAAACTACCGCAAAAGCACGTGGCAAATTAGTGGGTTAAATCATGGGATATGCTTGAAGCTAAAAATATAAAGTTTTAAATATCAGTGTGGTAACTCCGTTAGGAGAATCCCAGGCGGATCACATAAGAACAAAGCCAAACAGTGACAAAAAAGAGACAAGTCCTACAATATCAACGTATTGTAGGACTTTTTTTATGTTTCAGTCTTGCCTGAAAGACAAAAAAGGGGCACGAAAAGACACACTTTAGTATACAATTCGTGACCTGTCCGACCTTTCAGATTTTAGGTCACAGAATGTCTGAAATTGGCGGTTTGTTGTCTTGATTTGTCTGTACTGCAAATATCTCATTCACAGTAATTAAAATTAGTTTTTCAATCTAAGAAAGTGAGATTATGAAACAAGAAGTTAGGACAATAAATACCTAATATTATTTCGTTAAATGAACATTCCATGTGTTAATAACTAAGAAGACTTGAATTGACTCAAGACTTCTTTTCTTTGTTTTCCGTTAATTTGCCGAGAATTAAAAAGCAAAAGAAATGAGAAAGATAAGTGTTCTAATAATATTAATATTCATGATGTGTAACTGTTATTCCAGTAAACATATCAGTACTTTCTCCGCAAATCATGTCGAATTAGGAATGAGTAAACAGAATTTTATTTTTAAATATGGTAAGCCTTTCAATCAAGAAACCCAATATAACAAAGAGAATCAATTAGAGGAAAAAATATTTTATAAAAAAGAATTAAATAGTGGCGGTTGGTATGCTGTTACTACATGTTTTACTTTCCAAAACTCACAGCTCATTAAGCAAAAATCATTAAAGAGGGACGAATGTTTCAAGATTGCAAATGCAATAAGTAACTTTAGCAATAATCATATAAATCCTCAATAATAATGAATTTAAATATCATCCACTTTTATAGACACGTTTATTTTTATACCTTCCCATAAGGTGTCAAGAAGATTATAATTAATATAAAATGATACGATTGAATAAAACAATTATATTGACAATTCTTACAATTATAACAAGTAGTTTTCAAACAACTATTTTAGGACAAACAATTAGCGGTAAAATAATAGACTGCAATCAACATCCGATAGATGGTGCAACTATTGTTTTACAAACGATAGATTCTACCTATATAAGTGCATCCATATCCAATGTTGACGGAACATTCACTTTTAAGAACCAACAGGAAGAATACCGTCTGATTATACAGCATCTTTTATATGAAACGAAACAAATGTTAGGGAAGGGAAATGATGCCGGAGTTATTCAACTTCAACCTAAAGACTATGCTTTGGATGAAGTTATTATCAAGACTGAACGTCCTTTTGCGAAAGTGGAGAATGGACTTTTAGGGTATAATCTTGCCGTCCTTACCCAAAAGCAGCTCGTAAACAATGCTTATGAAGCATTGACAAAGATACCGGGAGTGCAAGAAGATAGAGGAGCATTAACTTTAGCCGGAGCAGGAAAACTAACTGTTATTCTAAACGGGAAACCTACAACGATGGATGCCGAACAACTGGAAACTCTGTTGCGCAATACTCCGGTGAACCGTGTAGAAAAAGCAGAAGTAATGTATAGTGCGCCTCCTGAATACCATGTACGAGGCGCAGCCATTAATGTTATTTTGAAGCATCCAAACGGTTACTCTTTTCAAGGAGAGATCAGCACTGATTATAAAAATCAATACTTCAATAGTGGGGGGATGAATGGAAACTTTCGTTTATCAACTCCTAAAATGGCTTTTGATGTGATGTACGGAACAAATAACGTGAAAAACATGGAATACATAGACCTTGACTCCAAACATACACTAAAAGATGAACTATATAATATCACACAAAATGAACAGTTACGTAGTAAGTATTGGAATCACAACCTTAGAACAGCCTTTGAATATAACCTCAACAACAAAAACAATATCAATATAGCATACACAGGCAGTTATACCCCCAATCAGTATAATAGTAGCCGAACATCAGGCAATTACCAAGTCAGTAATGTAGACAAGTATATCAACAATCAAATGCATAATATCACATTGCAATATCATTTTGGATTCGGGCTTAAAATAGGCAGCGACTATACTCATTATACTTCTAATAAAAATCAAAGATTATATGCAGACTATCAAGATGGAAGTCAGAGTAGTTTCTCTATGATTGGCGGACAAAAGATAGACCGCTATTCTATCTATGCAGACCAAAAGCAGTCTTTGTCCAAAGGATGGAATTTAGGTTATGGAGCATCTTACCGATTTACCAAAGACCTTGATTTCCAAACTTATGATGAGGTAACAGGGAATGTTCAAACTCAAAATACATATTCTAATCTGAAAGAGCAAACTATCAATTTCTACGTATCATTAAATAAAAACTATCAAACTGGTACATCCTTATCTGTTTCTGCTACAGGAGAATATTATACTATCGGTAACTATCACAAATGGGCAGTTTATCCACAAGCATCATTGACTTATTTTAAGACACCAAAGCATATGTTTCAACTCTCATTATCTACGGATAAAACCTATCCGAGCTATTGGGATATGCAATCTTCTGTCAGTTATCTTAATGGATATACCGAATTATGGGGAACACCGAATTTGAAGCCTATGACAAATTATAATCTGAATGGAAGTTATATCTTTTTGAAGAAATATATTTTTAGTCTGTTTTTCACGCACACATCAGATTATTTCACACAAGCAGCCTATCAATCAACCGACCGACTGGCACTAATCTATAAAAATACAAATTGGAACTATATGCATGTATATGGAGCAAATATTATATTCCCTTTTAAAGCAGGAAACTGGCTGGAATCCCGATTAACATTAGTCGGTATGCAAATACGCCAACGTTGTGATGATTTCTTCGACATTCCTTTCAATCGTAAGAAATGGGTGTTTAGCGGTACACTAGATAATACTTTAAAAGTAAATAAGAACTTGTCTTTCGAGTTAATAGGAAATGTACAGACACCCGCCATACAAGGGACATTTGATATAGAATCAATCTTCAATCTCACTGCCGGATTGAAATGGAATTTTGCAAATGACAAATTCAGCTTGACTACCCGTTGTAATGACATATTTAATGCTGGGATGCCTGCTACAAAAGTCCGCTTCAAAGGACAAAACTTGAATATGAATAGCGGATTCTATTCACGAGCATTTACTTTACATTTCAGTTATCGCTTTGGAGGATATAAAAAGAAAGAAATAAAAGGAATAGATACATCAAGATTCAGCATGTAATTTTTCTAGGTGTAAGGTACAAGCATATATTGATAAGAACCGGAGACATTAGTTGTTGAAGTGAAAGTTGAACCGGGAGAAGTTGCAGGATATGCTGTAGAAAGTGCGAATATGAAGTTTAATTTTGTAGCAACAGAAATATTACTAGGTGAAGGAGAGGAACAAAATGCACTTCCGGACTTTACTCCGACAACTTTCAATTTTGACATGAATCAAAACAAAGTCGAACCTCGTATTTTTTACTAAAGAAAATCAATAATAATCCCCAAAAAGAATGTCCATATTTACATATGGCCGTTCTTTTTCCCAATAATTGTATAAGAACAAAAAAGACATTCCCTAAACCAGAAAAAATAGCTCTTTGTATTCGAATGGTGTAAACGTATTCGTGTTATAAAAATAATGTAATGAAAAAGATTAATCATTTTATTGTAGTTATTTCAATATGCTTGTCAACTATAATATTGACTGCTTGCGAAGATCACAAAAGCATTGTGGGAAAATGGATACAACCCGTTCCGGGAATGCAAAATGTCAAACAGGGTTTTGAACTCGCAGAAGGAGGAAAGGCATCATCTGTCAATATAGCAACATTATCTTACGAAAGGTGGCAACAACAAGGTAGTTTACTCATTCTTTCAGGCAGAAGTATAGGTAGTCACCAATCACTCTCTTTTTCAGACACGCTTGACATCAAAAGCCTGACAGAAGACAGTCTGATCTTGAAAAGAGGAATGCTTGTTCTCCGGTATGCCAGAGAAACTGGAGAGCAGGAAAAAATAACTGAAAACATTCCTGCGTCTTTTGTTACTCCAGCCAAAAAGACATTAACCGTAAAAGGGGAATTAGTAATCGGTTCAGAGGTACGTTCTTTCAAACAGGAAAAAAGCACCGATATTTATTGGATAATCGACAAAACCGGGAAACTCTATCAAGAATATGACAGAATAACAAAAGGAGTTAAGAATGGACTGCCCGTCCATGCGGAATTACAAGTTGAATATATGGGAAAATCTAAAGAAGGCTTTGCGGCAAATTACAAAGGTATATATTATGTATATAAGATCAATTCCATTTATCTGAATGATGTTACTATAATTCCTTTTTAATTCTTTAGTCATAAAAAAATAGTATTTTAACCCTATGTAAATATGTAATTTTATAGCATTTAAAATAGTATTTTTATATGCCATACTATATATTCTCAAATAGAGATTTACACTATATAAGACAATCGAATCAATAATATCAAAAGGATTGGATCCTACATATTGTGGGATGTAAGCAAAGAATGGTTTCTTGCATACTTCAATCAAGTTTTGAAACTTATTATGCTTCTCTTTTGTTTTAATATAAAAAGCGACTGTTGCATTCTAAATATATTTTATATAAGACCAATGATTGTACGCAATTTTATATTATCAATATGGGTAAAAAAATAGATTATTTCTCTTTGTTCGCACGTTTAGCTCTTGCCTTTGGATTTTTATCCGCAGTTGCGGATCGTTTTGGCTTCTGGACATCTTTATTAGGAAGTGAATATGTTGTTTGGGGGAATATGGGAAACTTTATTACATACACAGGAATTTTACTTCCATGGGTTCCGAAATCACTTTTACCATTATTTGCCTGGACAGCTACAGTTGCAGAAATCATTCTGGGAATTTTGTTACTTATAGGTTTCCAAAAACGCATTGTTGCACTTCTTAGCGGGATCCTACTACTAATGTTTGCTTTTTCAATGATGCTATTCGTGAACATCAAGTCTCCATTTGATTATAGTGTTTTTGCGGCCGCAGCTTGTGCATTCTTACTTTTCAAAGATGATGGAGTCCACACCAATTAACGTTCCGCTAAATATACACCACTTAATATGAAAGCAGAACCTATTAATGCAACGATAGTTATATGTTCATCAATTACAATAGCTGAAATAAACAATGTTACAAGAGGAATAACATAAATATAATTTGTAGCATAAACAGCTCCTAATTTTTTAACCACAACACTCCACATAATATAGCAAAGCATAGAGGCAACCACCCCTAAAAAAGTTACTGCTGCCATAATATGGTACCATGTAATGGATTTAGTTGTTGTATACATATTTAAATGTTTAATAAGCTTATGAAAGAAATTCACTGCAAAGATAAAGAGTTCAGGATATAGTTTTTCCTATCTTTGCACGACATTTTCATATAAATATCAAAAATAGATTCATGCAAGGCATCAAAAATCTGACTCAAGGGTCCATCAATAAGCAATTGTTTAACTTAGCTATGCCCATAATGGCAACCTCTTTTATACAGATGGCATACAGTTTAACAGATATGGCTTGGGTAGGACGTTTAGGAAGTGAAGCAGTAGCAACTATTGGTTCTGTAGGTATTCTCACGTGGATGTCAGGTTCTATATCCTTATTAAATAAAGTTGGATCGGAAGTAAGTGTAGGACAATCGATTGGGGCGCAAAATCAAAAAGATGCACGCCAGTTCGCCTCCCACAATATTACAATAGCACTCATTATTTCCATATGTTGGGGGACATTATTATTTTTATTAGCAAAACCCATTATTCAAATCTATGAACTGGCACCACACATCACAAATAATGCCGTAAACTATCTACGAATTGTTTCTACAGGTTTACCCTTCATTTTTCTTTCTGCGGCTTTTACTGGAATCTATAATGCTGCTGGAAGAAGCAAAGTCCCTTTTTATATCAGCGGCACAGGTTTAATACTGAATATCATACTTGATCCTCTTTTCATTTTCGGTTTTGGCATGGGAACCAATGGAGCAGCTTATGCCACCTGGATTTCCCAAGCATCTGTATTCGGAATTTTTGTATATCAACTTCGTTGGCGAGATGCATTATTAGGCAGTTTTCCTTTTTTTACCAAATTAAAAAAGAGATATACATACCGTATCCTAAAACTTGGACTACCGGTAGCCACTTTAAATACACTTTTTGCTTTCGTCAATATGTTTCTATGCCGTACCGCATCAGAACAAGGAGGACATATCGGACTAATGACATTCACCACCGGAGGACAGATTGAAGCAATCACATGGAATACTTCACAAGGATTTTCAACAGCACTAAGCGCTTTTATTGCTCAAAACTATGCCGCAGGACGTGTCGAAAGAGTAATACGTGCTTGGCATACTACTCTATGGATGACAGGAATCTTTGGAACATTCTGTACCATTTTATTCATATTTTTCGGGAATGAAGTTTTTGCTATTTTTGTGCCGGAACAAGTAGCTTATGAAGCAGGAGGAACCTTTTTACGAATTGACGGATATTCTCAATTATTCATGATGCTCGAAATCACAATGCAAGGAGTGTTCTATGGTATCGGACGAACCATTCCTCCTGCTGTCATTAGCATCACCTGCAATTACATGCGTATTCCACTCGCCATATTCTTCGTTCAGTTAGGCATGGGAGTAGAAGGAATATGGTGGGCTGTCTGTCTTACAACCACCGCCAAAGGAGTTATATTACTGGCATGGTTCGTATTTATTCGTAAAAAAGTGCTTTCGGTCAACAAAAAGGAGTAATCAGTTGTTTTTTCAATAATGCAAAGAACAACCTAATCATATTATCTATATCTTTGCCATGTTTTAATAAAAATGCTAATTTTAATAAATCAATTGGGTATGAAAAAAATTAAATTTATGGCTCTTTTCATGAGCTTGGCTCTAGTATTTGGAGGCTGCGGATCAATGAATAATACCGCTAAAGGTGGAGTAATCGGTGGTGGTTCGGGTGCTGCTCTGGGTGCAATTATCGGTGGTATTGCCGGTAAGGGTAAGGGTGCTGCCATAGGTGCTGCCATAGGTACGGCTGTAGGAGGTACCGCAGGTGCATTAATCGGTCGCAAGATGGATAAAAAAGCTGCAGAAGCTGCCAAAATTGAAGGGGCACAAGTTGAGCAAATTACCGATAATAATGGATTAGCAGCTGTTAAAGTAACATTTGACTCAGGCATTCTTTTTGGTTTCAATTCATCTACGCTAAGCAACAGTGCAAAACAATCTTTACGTGAATTTGCTGACATATTGAAAAGTGATCCCACAATAGATATCGCCATAATAGGTCATACGGATAAAGTAGGTACACAGGAAGCCAATCAAAAAGTTTCTAATAATCGTGCTTATGCAGTGGAAAACTATTTGCAATCATGTGGTGTTTCACCTTCTCAGTTCAAAGAAGTGGAAGGAGTGGGCTATTCACAATATGACGAGTCATTGACTCCTGCCCAGAATCGCCGCGTGGAAGTTTATATGTATGCCAGCACACAAATGATTAAGAATGCGGAAGCCGGCAAATAAAATACTTCTCATTATACGTAATCTGTTGCTCTTTTTCTTTTTGTCAACCATATTTACGGTCATCATTTACCGGTTCCTTCCGGTATACGTTACTCCGTTGATGGTCATCAGAAGCGTGCAACAAATTGTATCGGGAGAGAAACCCACGTGCAAACACACGTGGGTTTCTTTTGATAAGATCTCCCCTACCCTTCCTATGGCGGTCATCGCTTCTGAAGATAATCGCTTTGCAGAACACAATGGATTCGATTTCAAGGAAATAGAAAAAGCAATTAAAGAAAACGAGACACGGAAGCGAAAACGAGGTGCCAGCACTATTAGTCAACAAACGGCAAAAAATGTTTTCTTGTGGCCTCAATCATCCTGGCTAAGAAAAGGATTTGAGGTCTATTTTACCTTCTTAATAGAAATCTTTTGGTCCAAAGAACGGATCATGGAAGTCTATCTTAACTCTATTGAAATGGGAAACGGCATCTATGGAGCACAAGCTGCAGCTAAATATAAGTTTCATACTACTGCAGCTAAATTGAGCAAGGAACAGTCCGCTCTTATTGCTGCCACACTGCCAAATCCGATACGTTTCGACTCTGCACATCCTACACCTTATATTCTGAAAAGGCAAAAACAAATAATGCGCTTAATGAATTTAATCCCTAAATTTCCACCCATTGAAAAAGACAAGAAAGTCACCAAACCACGAAAAAAATAATAATATCCTATTCACTTATTAACAATATAATAATATGATAAAATACTTTTCACTTCTGTCTCTTCTCCTCTATCTGTCAGGCGAAATGTATGCTCAACGTACCGAAGTCTATGCACCCCATATACAAACCGTACAAGTAATAGCAAATGATAATTATCTGGCTCCTCCAATCATCACTTTAGGACGGGGAGAAAATATTGAAATCTCCTTCGATGAATTGTCACATGAATATCACCGATATCAATATGTGATTTCTCATTGCAATATAGATTGGACTCCTTCTGATTTGTCCGAATTAGATTATCTCGATGGATTTAACAACAATCCGATCGATGATTACGAAACATCGATTAATACTACAATGCCATACACACATTATAAATTCAGATTACCAAACAATCAAGTGCGTATGACACTGTCCGGGAACTATACAGTTACCGTTTATGATGACTCGGATAGCGATACGCCAATATTTAAAACATGCTTTCGCGTATTGGAACAACATGTCGGTATATCTGCAGTAGTAAGCAGCGATACAGAAATAGACAGAAACAAAAGTCATCAACAGGTCAGCTTCAATATTCAGCATAAAGGATATGTGATTCGTAATCCGCAACAGGAGATCAAAATACAGGTAATGCAGAACGGACGAGTCGATAATATGGTCTCTAATATCTCTCCAACATATGTAGGACCAGATGAATTACGATATACACATAATCGTGCATTAATTTTTCCAGCAGGAAATGAATATCGGAGATTTGAAATAGTAAGCACACGTTTTACCAATTTAGGAGTGGAAAGTTTACAATTTCATGATCCCTATTATCATGCAACTCTCTTTACCAGCGAACCACGTATTCGGAATTACACATATGACGAAGACCAAAACGGACACTTCCTGGTACGGTATGATGATGCTACAGATAATGATATAGAAGCTGATTATTTCTTCGTACATTTCACCCTTCCTTGGGATAAACCTTTTCAAGGAGGCAATTTATATCTTGAAGGAGAATTCACCTATGATACATTTAATCAACAAAGTGAAATGAAGTACAATGAAGAAACCAGTTCATATGAATCCGTACAACTTCTGAAACAAGGAGCATACAATTACTTATATCTGTATGTCCCCGATGGTAGCACCAAGGGAGAAACTGGACCAGTAGAAGGGAATTTCTATGAAACCGAAAATGAATATCTGATTTTAGTTTACAGCCGACCATTCGGTGAAAGGTATGATAAGCTGATAGGAATGAAACTTGTTAGATATAGACCCTAATCAGTAATCTTCGCATATTTTCCATAAATATACTAAACAAAGCAAAGGACTCTGATCACCCTAATTCGATGATACAGAGTCCTTTTTCTTTTCAGGACAAGTCAAAGATCAAGCTCATCCCACACTCTCTCTTAAGATTAAAATAAAGAATTAAGCAAATATATCACTACGCTGAATGTATGCAATTACATCACCTTTATTTATTACAGCTCCTTGTTGAGCGCATACTTCAACTACACGGCCTGTAAATCCAGTCATTACCTTGTCATATTCCCCCCATGGAGTAGAGAGATAACAAAACACCTCGTCATGCTGATATTTACGTCCAATGAAAGGAGCAGTAGAAGGTCCCTCTACAGAAACTTCCCAAAGTACCTGACCTTTGTCAGGTGCGATAATCGGATCAGCTTTTGCGCGTTTCAACTTCTTTATATCTTCTTCTGAATAACCGCTCTTAGCCATAGTTGCATCCTTGGCACGTTGTAAATCGTCCTCAAAGCGCTTTTTAGCAACGCCCGATTTAAAATCACGATATTGACGGTCGTGCATAGCCAATTCGAATAGTTCTTCATTGTCCGGACCATATTCCCAACCGTTCTCATCCATTTCTTTCTTGTATTCATCCAAAGCATCCGGATAATTCTCCTGTGGATCAGTATCCACAAATTCATAACCTTTAGATTTGGCCAACTCTATTATCTCAGGAGCAAGCTTACCCGGTAAACGTCCACTCTTTCCTAAAATCATATCCCATGTATGATTATCGATCATAGTCCAACGCTCTTCACCTTTAACCAATTGCATCACATTCATCAGTGCCACATTTTTCACATACTGACTGAACGGAGTCACTAAAGGAGGATATCCGAGTTTAGGCCAGACATATTCCACTTCGTCAAATAGCATTACCAACAGATCGTCTATACTGAGTTCCGGCTCGTTTTTACTTCTCAGGATCATATTAATACCTGCATGAACCCCTTTCAAATCAGCCATCATAGATCCCATCATACCACCCGGAAGCCCGCACTTCAACAAAAGAGAGGACATGTGTTTATTTGTAGAATCCATGAAATATCCCAGAAAATCATCTATGAACTCCTGGGTCATGGCACGAGCCTTCATATATGCCTTCATATTAATTTCAGGAACTTTATATCCTTTGTCTTTCAGCATAGCTTGTACGGAAATCACATCAGGATGTACTTTACCCCACGACATCGGTTCCATAGCAACATCTATAATATCGGCACCATTTTCACAAACTTCGAGAATAGAAGCCATTGAAAGACCTGGTCCGCTATGACCATGATATTGTATTATCACATCAGGATGCTTTTCTTTAATTGCTTTTGTCAACCGGCCCAACATACCGGGACGGCCAATACCAGCCATATCTTTCAAACAAATCTCCGGGGCTCCGGCCTCTATCAATTTGTCGGCAATATCGGCATAGTACTCTACCGTATGTACGGGAGAGAAAGTTATACAAAGTGTAGCCTGCGGAATCATACCACCCTCAAGTGCGTATTTTATGGACGGAATGATGTTACGTACCTCATTCAGGCCACAAAATATTCTTGTGATATCTACACCTTGAGCATGTTTTACCTTATACATTAATCGGCGTACATCTGCAGGTACCGGATACATACGCAAACCATTAAGACCACGATCGAGCATATGAGTCTGTATACCCACTTCATTAAATGGTTTAGTAAAAGCGCGTACGGCCTTATTGGGGTTTTCTCCATACAACAGATTCACTTGTTCAAAAGCTCCTCCATTGGTTTCGACACGGGCAAAACAACCCATTTCAATAATCAACGGAGCAATTCGCACTAATTGATCGACACGGGGTTGATACTTACCGGACGATTGCCACATGTCCCGATAAACGAGACTGAATTTAATTTCCTTTTTCATTGCCGTAATCTATAAGTGATTTAACTTGGTTAACACATCTTTCCCTACAAAAATAGTGATTTATTTGACATAAAGACAAGAAAGCAACAAAAATCTTTGGGTTAAAAGATATGTTTTATATCATATTGTCAGCAAAGAAAAGGAGTAAGAAATGAAAAACACTCTTACTCCTTACAATTAAACATTAATTAGCTATGCTAAAACACAGATTAATACATTACACGGTTCTTTTTCTTTTAAACTAAAACTATATATATTTATACCTATTGATTAAACAAAATCCTTTAATTCTTGCTGCAATCTTTGTCGAGTAAAGAATATACGGCTTTTAACCGTTCCAAGAGGCAAATCCAGTTTTTCAGCTATCTCACGATACTTAAATCCTGATACATGCATAGAGAAAGGTATCTTATATTCTTTAGGAAGTGAATTCACTACCCGATGCATTTCTTTCAGATCATAAGCACCTTCAGTACTCTCAAAACCCGAATCCTGCGGTAAATTCAAATGATATAGATTATCGGTCTGATCTACATAAGTTTGGTCACGAACTATTTTGCGATAGTTATTAATAAAGATATTACGCATAATGGTATACATCCATCCCTTAAAATTAGTATCCGGGATATATTTTTCCTCATTATCTAATGCCTTTAATGATGTTTCTTGCAACAAATCATTAGCTTCTTCACGATTAGCAGTCAATTTATAAGCAAAACGAAGCAGTTCCTCTTGAACTCCAATTAAATCTTTTCTGAAACTTAAACTTTTCATACTTGATGGTTTTTACGGTTAATATTTCGTTTCTTTCTCGATGGTGCAAGTTTAGGGCTAATTTTGGAGTTGGGCAGGGGTAAATTAGTCACATTTAGGGGCAAAAACTATCAAATAACAGTTTTTAGGTGGTTTCTGATAGAATTCAGGTGATTAATTATAGCTATCAAAAGCTTTCATATACAAAATAACAGAAATCAAATAACATTTTCACTAGATTATACCTTTATTATAATAGACTTCTATTCTAAAAACGGCTCAGATCATTCAACGAAAGTTCCTTTTAGTGGCTCTGGCTATTTTGTTCTGTTTAATTTCATTAAATAAGTAACTATTAATCTGCAAATTATTATATTTGGATGTTGATAATTAAAAGGAGTAATGATATGAAAACAAATCTACGAATCACCTTCCTGTTATTTCTGTTAATAGTCGGAATATCTGATATCATAGGCCAGCCGACTAAAAAGGAGCGCAAGGAACAAAGGGAAAAGGAAGTGAAAGAACAAATCATTTCAGAGAATTATAAAATAAATGTCTCCACGGCCTATCCTCGCCGTGGGAAATCAGTACATCTTACATCTCCTTATTCATTGGAGATAAGGAACGATTCGGTATTCTCTTACCTGCCTTTTTACGGTCGTGCTTACAACATCCCCTACGGAGGCGGTGACGGATTGATTTTTAAAGCTCCAATCCATGAGTACAAAATGGAAATGAACAAAAGGGGAGCTGCCAAAGTAGAATTCGTAACCCGTAATAATGAAGACCGCTTTCAGTTCTCTTTAAATATCTATTCCAATGGTTCGACAAGCATCAACGTTTATATGCAGAATCGTGAATCGATCAGTTTTTCAGGAGAAGTGGATTAACGGAAACCAATAGCCTTCGTCGTTTTCGCTCAACCTTACAAAGAAGAATTAAACAAGGATTAGATATCCGGCTCCTCTTCCCCCTTAAGGATAGGCAGGCAAATTTGGTATTTCACAGCCAGGATACGAGTAACAAAGACGCTGCTCCCGCTTATAATCTGGGTAAGAACGGTATCCATCGCCAACAGGTGGCATCCCCAATATACTACTCCACCGAATACGCATGCCATTGCGTAGATTTCCTTACGGAAAATAAGTGGAATTTCATTAATGAATACATCGCGGATCACACCTCCTGCTGCACCGGTAATACTGCCCATAATGATGGCCACCCAAAACGGATACCCTAAAGCAACGCTTTTCCCGACCCCAACCACTGTGAATAGAGCCAAACCAATACTATCGAATATAAAAAAGGTATTATGCAAATGGATGAGATACTTCCCGAACAGGATAACCCATATCAATGCAAGTCCGGTACAGATAAGATAAATAGGATTAGTCATCCAGCCGGGAGTAACATCCAATAGTACATCTCGAATGGTACCGCCACCAATAGCAGTCACCAAACCGACTACGTAAGCTCCGAACCAATCGAAGCGCTTGGCAGATGCCAAACGAATCCCGCTGATGGCAAAAGCGAATGTACCAATGAAGTCAAGTATTTGAACGAATGTGGGCATAGCTAAAGTTTTTTGTGTGCAAAGGAACAAATAATTCCGCAAGAAAGCGTACATTTGTTTCTTGAAAATAGATAGAAAAGTGATATGAAAATAACAATTGTTGCCGGGGCACGCCCGAATTTCATGAAAATAGCGCCTATTACACGTGCCATTGATGCTGCACGGGCGCAGGGTAGAAGTATATCATACCGGTTAGTATACACCGGGAAACATGACGATACTAGCCTGGATGCTTCGTTATTCGCAGACCTCCACATGAAAGGTCCTGATGTGTATCTGGAAGTCAGTGACAGCAACCCCACGCAATTAGCCTCAGGCATCATGGTGGCATTTGACAAAGAGCTGACAGAAAACCCCACCCACATCGTACTTGTCGTAGATGACCTTACAGCGACTATGAGCTGTGCCATTGTCGCAAAAAAACAAGGGATAAAAGTGGCGCATCTTGTTGCAGGTACCCGTTCTTTCGATATGAAGATGCCCAAAGAAGTGAACCGAATGATAACCGACGGGTTGTCCGACTATCTGTTCACTGCCGGTATGGTTGCCAATCGGAACCTGAATCAGACAGGCACGGAAAAAGAGAACGTATATTATGTCGGCAATATTCTGATCGACAATATCCGATACAATCGCAATCATTTTATCCGTCCACTCTGGTTATCTGCCTTAGGAGTAAATGAAGGAGAGTATCTGTTACTGACACTTAACAGACGCATTCTTCTTAACGACAAAGCCAATCTTAGAAGTCTGGTCGAAACCATTATAGAAAAATCAGCAGGCATGCCGATTGTCGCCCCAATGCATACATATGTAAGCGACGCTATCAAAAGCCTGGGTATTACTGCACCCAACCTGCATATCCTGCCACCGCAAAGTTACTTGTCCTTCGGCTACCTGATGAGCAAAGCGAAAGGAATTATTACCGATTCCGGCAACGTTGCAGAAGAGGCCACATTCTTGGGCACTCCCTGCATTACACTCAACACTTACTCAGAACATCCTGAAACCTGGCGTATCGGTACGAACGAATTAGTAGGAGAAGATCCGGTGGCCTTAAGCAACGCAATGGATGTACTGATGCGAGGGGAATGGAAACACGGAGAACTACCCGAACGTTGGGACGGACGGACAGCAGACCGTATCGTACAGATACTTTCCGAACATCAATAAACAAGCTCAAGGCTTTTTGGGTGATTTACAAAGAGAAAGCAACTTACAGGCATTTGCATGATTATCATATATCATCTGCAGATGCCTGATTCTTTTTTCCACCTCTTCTGCAGAAGGCTCCATGACATATAAGCGTTCTATTTGCTCCACAAGTGCTGTCCTTCCATCTGCAACAAGACATAACGGAGCCAAAGCCGAATCGGTAAGCATCGGAGTATTCACCAAGCAGAAACCATGCCCCTTGAATAATGAATGAATAAGCTTCAATTTAATACCTGTATCCTGAAATGTCAAAAGAAGGTTTATGCGCGCCCGGACAATTAATCGTTGCATTTCTTCCTCGGAAGGATCGGCAATCAATTGAACATTCGAAAAATCGGCAATTCTCTTTACCAAAGCAGGTGCAGGAGACTTACCGGCAATGATCACCCGTATATTCCTATCTAATGAAGGAAGTAAATCATTCAATATATAAAGAGCCGCATGTACGTTTTCATCTACGGATAGATTACCGTGATATAGTACATAAGAATCAGTACCGGTACTCGTATCGGGCAATATATTATTGTAAAAACAGGGTATCCATTCGGCAGGCACGGGTGCATAACATTTTGAGAAGTATTCCTGATCAAAGGGAGTGATCGCTAAAATAGCATCCGCATGGCGCAATTGTTTTTCATAAGAACGAAGCTTGCATGCTTCCAGCCTATAATAACAACGTTTAAAAAATGAAACTGCAGAATCCCCCAAATGTTTATAATAATCATGTTCTACATTATGAGTCCGAACCAGCTTTAAACGCGATCGCAAACTTTTATGATCCAAGAAATAACAAGTATATAATCCTTCAAATAATATCGGAGAGTCATCTTCATTCAACCGCTGAAGCAGTAAACGATTCCTACGGCTGTACACTATATACGGTATGAATGAAAACAGAGAAGATACCCCCGTAAAACGTTCATAATAATAGACTTTCCCAGCCACTTCATTCAGTTGCGGAGCCTCTTCCGTCCGGTATTTATATGTATGTAAAACAATGTCACAACCTGCTTCTTTTAAGGCTTTTAACTTATAGTACACATCAATGAGACCACCATATGCAGGCGGATAAGGAACCTGAAAGCTAACGACATGAAGTTTCATGAATAATTGATTATTACATTAATTATTGCACAAATATAGCATTTAATCGGTTCATTCTTAAACATTCCTCTTATTTCTTAGTTAATATTAGCATGAGGATTAACAGTAATTTGCTAACTTTGCGGCCTCATGTTGAAGTATATGAAACAACAATATAGAAAACTTATCCTGTTATCCCTGCTCATAATTACTGCTTCGCAGGCATTTGCACAGCTAAAAGGGGTTATCACAGACTCGATAACACACGAACCATTAATGTATATCTCTGTATATTACGAAGGAAAGGGAGTCGGTGGAGTGTCCAATGCAAATGGAGAATATCAGATAGAAACACGCAGAGGTTGGAATGAAGTGACGTTCTCCTCGATCGGGTATCGCACCAAAGTGGTAAAACTGTCACCGGGACAGAAAATATTGAACGTACAAATGGCCCCGGACGATGTAATGTTAAGCGAAGTGACAGTAAAGCCCAAAAAGGAGAAGTACTCCAAAAAGAATAATCCGGCCGTAGATTTCATGCGCAAGGTGATCGAGCATAAAAAGGCACAAAGGCTGGAAGTAAACGAATATTACCAGTACGACCAATACGAGAAGATGAAGATGTCCCTTAACGAAATCACTCCGGAGAAGTTAGAAAAGGGAATCTATAAGAAATACGCTTTTCTAAAAGATCAAATCGAAGTATCGGAAGTGACGAACAGTCTGATTCTCCCCATATCCATACAAGAAACGTCCTCGCAGACACTTTTCCGGAAAGACCCGGAAAGCAAAAAGACTGTCATCAAAGGCATGAATTCTAATGGCATCAACGAATTCTTTTCCACCGGTGACATGTTAGGCACAGTTCTACAGGATGTCTTCACTAACGTCAACATTTACGATGACGAGATACGTCTACTTCAAAGACGTTTCACCAGCCCGATAGCCAAAGAGGGCCTCAACTTTTATAAATATTATCTGATGGACACATTGACTGTGGATCGGGACACTTGCGTTCACGTCTCGTTCGTTCCCCAAAATTCACAGGACTTCGGATTCACGGGACATCTTTACGTATTAAAAGATTCTACCTATGCAGTAAAAAAGTGCGTCATGAATCTGCCCAAAAAGACAGGCGTAAACTTTGTCAATCGCATGGACATTGTGCAGCAATACGAACAATTGCCTAACGGGAACTGGGTACTGAAAGATGATGACATGCTAGTCGATCTGTCTTTGGTAAAAGCAACCGGAGGATTGCAGGTGCAGCGTACTACGAAATACAGCAATTACAAGTTCGATCCCATCGAAGCAAGATATTTCCGCATGAAAGGTTCAGTCATCAAAGAATCGGACATGCTTTCGAAGAGTGATGAGTACTGGGCGGAAGTACGGCAAGTACCGCTGACCAAGACCGAAAGCAGCATGGATATATTCATGAACCGGATCGAACAGATACCGGGATTCAAATATATCATCTTCGGAGCAAAAGCTCTGATCGAGAACTTCGTTGAGACCACTGGACCGAAAAAGAAAAGCAAGTTCGATTTCGGACCCATCAACACCACTATTTCAAGCAATTACATCGATGGTTTGCGCTTGCGGTTAAGCGGCATGACTACCGCCAACCTCAACCCGCATTGGTTTGTCAACGGTTATGGAGCCTATGGTTTCAAAGACCACCGTTGGAAATACAGCGGAACACTGACCTACTCGTTCAACAAAAGAGACTATGTCGTATGGGAATTTCCCAAGCATTTCATTTCAGCCACCTATGGCTACGATGTGATGTCACCGATGGATAAGTTCCTCTTTACGGACAAAGACAACGTATTCCTTTCCTGGAAGACAACAACCGTAGACCAGATGTCATACATGCGTGACGCTACGATCAATTACGAACTGGAAACTCATACCGGATTCGGTGTCAAAGCCATGCTTCGCCACCGTAATGATGAACCGACCGGCAACCTGAAATACTGGCCTAACAACGACAGTCCGGACAAAATGCCATTGCCGAACGAGAAACCGATCCATGACATTACTACCGCGGAGGCAAGCGTAACACTTCGCTATGCCCCCGGGGAATCTTTCGTCAATTCGAAACAACGCCGGATCCCCGTATCCCTGGATGCACCGATCTTTACACTGACCCATACTTCGGGATTTAAAGGAGTCCTCGGTGGGGAATATAATTTCAACCGTACGGAAGCAAGCATATGGAAACGCGTCTGGCTGCCTTCCTCTTGGGGTAAAGTAGATATCAGCCTGAAAGGTGGTGCCGAATGGAACACGGTTCCTTTTCCGTTACTGATTCTGCCGGAAGCAAATCTTTCGTACATCACCCAACGTGAAACTTTCTCCCTTATCAATAACATGGAGTTCCTGAACGACCGTTTCGCCTCGGTTTCTTTGTCGTACGACATGAACGGAAAACTATTCAATCGAATCCCGTTGCTGAAGAAGTTGAAGTGGAGAGAGATGTTCCGGTTCAGGGCACTTTGGGGAACATTGACCGACAAAAACAATCCGTTCAAGAGTGACAATCCCGAATTGTTCCTCTTTCCTATGCGTGACGGAAAGTACACCAGTCATGTGATGGACCCGAAAATACCTTATATGGAGGCAAGTGTGGGAATCTACAACATTTTCAAACTTCTACATGTTGAATATGTACACCGCTTGACTTACCGTGACAATCCCGACATTAATAAATGGGGCATACGGTTCATGGTGGTAATGGTGTTCTAAACAATTAATCGCTTAATAACGTGCAACCATTAGCAGAACGGCTTCGGCCAAAAACATTAGATGAATATATAGGTCAGAAGCACTTAGTCGGACCGGGTGCTATCCTGCGTAAGATGATCGATGCGGGCCGGATCTCTTCATTCATCCTTTGGGGACCTCCGGGGGTAGGAAAAACCACTCTTGCGCAAATTATCGCAAACAAGCTGGAAACACCCTTTTACACATTGAGTGCCGTAAGTTCCGGTGTTAAAGACGTGCGTGAAGTGATCGACCGTGCCAAAAACAATCGTTTCTTTTCGCAGGCAAGCCCTATCCTTTTTATAGATGAAATTCACCGGTTCAGCAAATCGCAACAAGATTCACTGCTGGGTGCGGTAGAAAACGGTACAGTTACACTGATCGGTGCAACCACCGAGAACCCATCTTTCGAAGTGATCCGTCCTCTCCTATCCCGCTGTCAGCTTTATGTGTTGAAATCTTTGGAAAAAGAAGATTTACTGGAACTGCTGCAACGCGCCATCACAACCGACAGCATACTGAAAGAACGCCATATCGAGTTGAAAGAGACCAGTGCAATGCTCCGCTTTTCAGGAGGGGATGCCCGGAAACTGCTGAACATACTGGAACTGGTGGTTGAATCGGAAACAGAAGAAACCGTGGTGATCACCGACGAGATGGTTACCGAACGTTTGCAACAGAATCCCCTTGCTTATGATAAAGACGGTGAAATGCACTACGACATCATCTCGGCCTTTATTAAATCCATACGCGGAAGTGATCCAGACGGTGCCATCTATTGGCTGGCACGAATGGTGGAAGGGGGCGAAGACCCTGCTTTCATCGCCCGCCGCTTGGTCATATCGGCTGCCGAGGATATCGGACTTGCCAATCCGAATGCACTGCTATTAGCCAATGCATGTTTCGACACGCTCATGAAGATAGGTTGGCCGGAAGGTAGGATACCATTGGCTGAAACAACTATTTATCTGGCGACAAGCCCTAAGAGCAATTCGGCATACAACGCCATCAACGACGCATTAACTTTGGTTCGGGAAACGGGTAACTTGCCGGTTCCCTTGCATCTGCGCAATGCACCGACCAAATTGATGAAACAGTTGGGATACGGTGAGCAATACAAGTATGCCCACAATTATGAAGGCAACTTCGTGAAGCAGCAATTTCTGCCCGATGGACTGGCAAACAAACAAATTTGGCATCCCCAAGCGAATGCTGCGGAGCAAAAACATGCCGAACGCATGCAACAGCTATGGGGAGATAAGTATAAACAATGAATTGTGATTCTTAAAAAATTATTCCATGAAGATTGTAGTATTAGACGGTTATGCCGCAAATCCAGGCGATTTATCCTGGGACGAATTGAAAGCGATGGGAGAATGTACGATTTATGACCGTACCTCACCCGAACAAGTCCTTGAACGTGCAGCAGGTGCAGAAGTACTGCTTACGAACAAAGTGGCAATCACAGCAGAAGACATGGCAGCATTGCCCGATCTGAAATATATCGGTGTACTTGCCACAGGATATAATGTCATCGATATCGATGCAGCTCGCGAACGCGGTATCGTTGTCACCAATATACCGGCATACAGTACCCCGTCCGTAGGACAGATGGTATTCGCACATATCCTGAACATCACCCAACAAGTGCAACATCATTCCGAGGAAGTACACAAAGGACGTTGGACAAATAGTGCCGACTTCTGCTTCTGGGATACTCCACTCATTGAATTGCTCGGAAAGAAAATCGGTCTTATCGGACTAGGACAAACAGGATACAATACAGCCCGTATCGCCATCGGCTTCGGAATGAAGGTATGGGCATACACATCCAAGTCGCGCTTGCAATTGCCTCCGGAAATAAAGAAGATGGAACTGGATCAGATATTCCGTGAATGCGATATTGTCAGTTTACATTGTCCGCTGACCGAACAGACCCGTGAATTGGTCAATGCCCACCGATTGTCTCTGATGAAACCAACGGCCATTCTAATCAATACCGGACGCGGCCCGTTAGTAAACGAACAAGACTTGGCTGATGCCCTGAATAATAAAAAGATATATGCAGCAGGCGTAGATGTACTTTCAACCGAACCACCCCGTGCAGACAATCCATTGTTGACTGCCCGCAATTGTTACATCACTCCGCACATCGCTTGGGCAACTACTGCTGCCCGCGAACGTTTGATGGGAATCATGTTGGAAAACCTGAAAGGCTATGTGGCAGGTAAACCAGTAAATAACGTAGCAAAATGACGGTAAATTCCGTTTCTTGCTAACAGGCCTCCTTCTATAAAAAGGTGAAACAGAGATGGGAACCGGAGTTTTGACCCTGAAACAGAGAAAGACGATGAGGACAAACCGTCTATAAGTACATCACAAACCGTATTTAGGTCAATGTGACACCGAGATAAAAACAGTTTGTCACCGAGGAAGGATCGGTTCCCCGGTAATGAACGGCCTCTTCCCCACCGAGGAACCGTACTTTCCTCACCGATATACATGCCTTAAGCATTGAAAAGGAAGGATAACTGAGCTATTTTATTCTAGTTGCATCTTTGCCAAAGATCATCTTGAAGTAGCATACTCAAACTAAAATTCCTACGAGGATGTTCAACCACACATAATAAGAAAGGATAAGCGAACATAAAAGTCACTTATCCTTTCTTTTTGCTATCTAAATGAAAACGGCTGATTGCCCCACAATCGATTCTTTTCCATCAATCCCAACGAACGGTCGGAAAAACTCCGTATGGCAGCCTTATAAATTCAATTTGCTATTTTGACAGAATCATATCAATAAGAATGCCCGCCTTCGTCCGTAAGCCTTCGGCATACATTCCCCTGGCGATGACAGAGGAATTCCATTATCTCGACACAACCACGGAGACAGGTGAAATGGTCTACTTATCGGCATAATCAAACAGATATGCCCTGCAAATTGATGAAACTCACCGCTAAGCGATTCAAAGCAGTCTCCTGCCTACACTTACCACAAACGTTAATAATTATAAATCACAATAATATCTTTCTTTATAAAGCTCTATTTTAATTAATTATTGCGTATTTTTGAAGAAATAAATCAAAAGGGAAGATGGGTACCTTTATTTTGAAACCTCACTTATACTAACAAATCAGACTGCCACCCGGGAAACTCCATCCGCTATTCCATTTATTACTCTTTGAATGAAAGAGAGAAATTCCTTTGTGACTTTCAATAAACTCCAATCAGATGAGAGTATGTTTATAAACCGATTTTAATACAAAAACCATGATGAAGACACTGAATTTTTTAAAATTATTTCTTCTACTGAGTGCAGGAATCGTTGCCGGATGTAGCAATGAGGATGAAGTGCATTTCTCGACCTGCTATACCACATACGGTGAAGAGCGTTGTTATGAGTTAGTAGATACTCTGGGATACGTTCGTTTTACGGAACAGGCAACCGTAGAAGCCAAAGAACGCTTTCTGCAAGAACATTATTCGTCATTGAGTTTCGTACTGGACGATCGTTCAGGATCCTACTCTTTCGTGAAAATCAAAAATGTGGCTGAATTGTCAGCCTTGGAAAAAAGAGAAGAAATAGCAGAGGCTTTCCCTGTATACTTAAGTGACAAAAAATCAATACTTGCTTTGTATGGTATGCTATTTGTGAACACAGATAAAAGTTTAAAAAAAATAGAAGATCTGCTTAACCGTTTTGGAATTAAATACAGAGATATCAGAACCGAACAAAGTTCCGATGGGAAAGATCACTACTTCCACAGGATTCTAATTTCTAATCCAGACTGCATAGGGATTTGTAACTTATTGGCAAAGCAACCGGGAGTAAATTACGCTGAACCCGATTTTACATACTTTATTGAAAAATGCTCCACATCTTTCCAATGGCCTTTAGAGAATACTGAAGGAAATGGCATCTTTGCCAAAGATGCTTGGACGATAAGTAAAGGGGTATCAAATATAAAAATTGCCGTATTGGACGATGGAGTGGAACTTGCCCATCCTGACCTCAAAGCCAATCTTCTACCAGGCTTTAATGCAGTAACAGACATTGCAAAAGGTGAGAACGGCGCTCCGAAATACGGTGACGCACACGGGACAAATTGCAGCGGGATCATTGCAGCAGTGGATAACAACCAAGGAATCACGGGAGTGGCACCGCATTGCAAAATCATACCGATACGCATTTATTATAATAAGTTTACCAATGTATCCTCTTCTACAGTAGTAAGAGATGAATGGATTGTCGAGGGTTTGAAATATGCCGAAAGGATGGGAGCGGACATTATCAACTGCTCATGGGGAGATAATGAGTCACACAAATCCGAATTAACAGACAAAATCAACGAGCTAGCCACCCAAGGCCGTGGAGGCCGTGGATGTATCATCGTAGCCTCCTCCGGCAATTTCAATTCCACCACCATAAATTACCCGGCTTCTCTGCCCAACGTGATCGCCGTAGGAGCCTCAAAGTCAAACGGGGCGCGGTGGGAGGATTCGAACTACGGCAACGACCTGGATCTTGTAGCACCGGGAACACAAATATACACCACTACGAAAGACGATTACTATGAACACGTCACGGGAACATCTTTTTCCGCTCCCCATGTGGCCGGTGTAGCCGCGCTGATGCTCTCTGTCAACCCCAGCCTGACACGAACCCAACTAAAGGAAATATTATGCAAGACCTGCCAAAAAACGAGCCGGCATACTTTCTCCACCAACGCAACCTACGGAAGATGGAGCGACCAAGTGGGATACGGCATAGTGGACGCATACGATGCGCTGAGAATGATACAATTCCAAAAATCAACACTCGTCCAAGAAGATGCTTTTACCTATACGATCAATAACTTGCCACGCAAGGCAAAAGTCGTATGGAGTTCCTCTTCGTCCGACTTCACACTGACCAACCCGGTGGATTCGGTAGCGAAAATACTGACCAGGGATTGCGGGAAATCCACCACACTGACGGCCAAAGTTTACTATGACAATGCCCTAATCAAGCAATTCACCAAAAACATATCTTCCGTGCTGACCATAGAAGGCAGCAACCATATCTCCTGTTGCGGACTGAAAGCGCACCGTATAGGATACCTGCCTTACGGGGCCACTCTCCGTTGGAACGTCTCGGACAATGTGGACATCGACTCCCGGAAGGGGGACTCCATCCGGGTCAGCACGGCAGAAGGGACATCCTCCGGATATTGGATCGAAGCGGTGGTGCAGGCTAACGGCAAGACATACACCAAACGACAGGAGCTTACTCGCCGGGAAAAGGGAAGCGTCATCCTGAAATACATGACCGACACCAAAGGACCATGGAATGGCAGGAGGTTCGCTTTCTATGCCGACATCATAGATAACACCAACCAAAGCATGGACGACATACCCGAAGAAACCGTCTTGTATTGGAAATGCCGGCGAACCGAAAACTCGGCCACAAGGGAGGAGGCGGAACTCGAAACGGAAGACTTGATAACGGATCGCTCCTCCCTGGTGATACCGATATCAATGCATTGCATAAAATCGTCGACGAACCTCAATGATTCCCCCATATTAAGCCCCATGGCCACCCTTGCGTCTGACACCCCCTATCCTCCGGTAATAAGCCCGGACTTAGACATTGATTTGGTCAGGTACAACTTCCCGCACCGGCTGAAAGTGACATTCCCGAACAAGGATTATGAGGGCATCGTGACATGCATGGTGTACAGCCCATGTACGCCGACCACGGCAATGAGTTACCGGGTCAACCAGGAAGGCGCCACGGTGTACACGGGAGACTCGTCGTTTACTACACATTCCGCCCCCACTTACAGGGTGACATCCTCCAGCCCGGCAGGCGACCATATAGCCGTACGCAGGATGGAAACGGAAGAAAACGACACTTCCTTGCACGAAGTGAAACTTCTGCTGTATAATGACTTTGGATTGGTTCGCACGGTTAACGGGACTTCGGAGGAAGAACTCCTGCAAATGAATGTAGCCGACCTGCCCAACGGAACGTATTACTTGAATGTACATACCGGAAACAGCGTAATCAAACAGGTGATTCGAATCAAGCATTAAAATCCCCACAGAACCGTTCAACCATACATAAAAAGAAAGGATAAGCGACTTTTATGTTCACTTATCCTTTCTTTTACTATCCAAATGAAAGGGCTGATCCCCTGCAATCAATAAGAATGCCCGCCTTCGTCCGTAAGCCTTCGGCATACATTCCCCTGGCGATGACAGAGGAATTCTATTATCTCGACACAACCACGGAGACAGGTGAAATGGCGTACTTATTGGCATAATCAAACAGATATGCCCTGCAAATTGACGAAACTCACCGCTAAGCGATTCAAGGCAACCCCCTGCCCGCGCTCGTCGCAAACGTTAATAATCATAAATTACAATAATGTTTTTCTTTATAATACTCTATTTTATTTAATTATTGCGTATTTTTGAAGAAATAAATCAAAAGGGAAGATGGGTACCTTTATTTTGAAACCTCACTTATACTAACAAATCAGACTGCCACCCGGGAAACTCCATCCGCTATTCCATTTATTACTCTTTGAATGAAAGAGAGAAATTCCTTTGTGACTTTCAATAAACTCCAATCAGATGAGAGTATGTTTATAAACCGATTTTAATACAAAAACCATGATGAAGACACTGAATTTTTTAAAATTATTTCTTCTACTGAGTGCAGGAATCGTTGCCGGATGTAGCAATGAAGACGAAATGCATTTCTCAACCTGCTATAACTCATACGGTGAAGAACGTTGTTACGAGTTAGTAGATACTCTGGGATATGTTCGTTTTACGGAACAGGCAACCGTAGAAGCCAAAGAAAGCTTTCTGCAAGAACATTACTCGTCATTGAGTTTCGTACTGGACGATCGTACCGGATCCTACTCTTTCGTGAAAATCAAAAATGTGGCTGAATTGTCAGCCTTGGGAAAAAGAGAAGAAATAGCAGAGGCTTTCCCGGTATATCATGATGAAAGAGGAGGCATTCGGGCATTATATGGCATGTTGTTTGTGGACACCGATGTAAGTGTAAAAATGGAGGATATGCTTAACCGTTTGGGAATTAAATATAGAGATATCGAAAAAGAACCACGTTTTGATGGTAAGAGCGGCTATTTACACTACATTTTAATTTCAAATCCGGACTGCATAGGTGTTTGCAACTTATTGGCAAAACAGCCGGGAGTCGATTATGCAGGACCCGATTTCGCGTACTTTATTGAAAAAAGCACTACATCTTCTCAATGGCCTTTGGAGAACACAGAGGGAAGCGGTATCTTTGCCGAAGACGCTTGGACGATAAGCAAAGGATCACCGGATATAAAGATTGCAGTATTGGATGATGGCGTGGAACTCACTCATAGAGACCTTCATGCCAATCTTCTACCGGGCTTCGATGCGGTAACAGACAATGTACCAGGTGACAATGGTTCTCCGAAATTCGGTGACAAACACGGAACCAATTGCAGTGGAATTATTGCCGCATTGGATAATAACCAAGGGATTACAGGAGTGGCACCGCATTGCAAAATTATACCGATACGCATTTGCTATGACAGATATTCCAATATATCTTCCACCGTGGTATATGATAAATGGATTGTTGAAGCCTTGAAATACGCCCAAAGAGCGGGTGCCGACATTATTAACTGCTCATGGGGAAATAATGAGCAACATGACATAGAATTGACAAATAAAATCAACGAGCTAGCCACCCAAGGCCGTAGAGGACTGGGGTGCATCATCGTAGCCGCCTCCGGGAATTTTAATTCCTCCACTTTGGAATACCCGGCTTCCCTGCCCAATGTGATCACCGTGGGAGCCTCAAAGTCAAACGGGGCACGGTGGGAGGATTCAAACTACGGAAGTGGCCTGGATCTTGTAGCACCGGGAACACATATCCTCACCACGACGCAAAATGGTGATTATGAGTATGTTACGGGGACATCCGCTTCCGCTCCCCATGTGGCCGGTGTAGCCGCGCTGATGCTCTCTGTCAACCCCAGCCTGACACGAACCCAACTAAAGGAAATATTATGCAAGACCTGCCAAAAAACGAGCCGGCATACTTTCTCCACCAACGCAACTTACGGAAGATGGAGCGACCAAGTGGGATACGGCATAGTGGACGCATACGATGCGCTGAGAATGATACAATTCCAAAAATCAACACTCGTCCAAGAAGATGCTTTTACCTATACGATCAATAACTTGCCACGCAAGGCAAAAGTCGTATGGAGTTCTTCTTCGTCCGACTTCACACTGGCCAACCCGGTGGATTCGGTAGCGAAAATACTGACCAGGGATTGCGGGAAATCCACCACACTGACGGCCAAAGTTTACTATGACAATGCCCTAATCAAGCAATTCACCAAAAACATATCTTCCGTGCTGACCATAGAAGGCAGCAACCACATCTCCTGCTGCGGACAGAAAGCCAAACGAATCGGATACCTGCCCTATGGAGCCACTCTTAGTTGGAACGTCTCGGACAATGTGGACATCGACTCCCAAAAAGGGGATTCCATCCGGGTCAGCATGGTAGAAGGGACATCCTCCGGATATTGGATCGAAGCAGTGGTGCGTGCCAACGGTAAGACATATACAAAAAGAGAAAACCTGGTTCTCCGGAAAAAGGAAGGTGTAGACATGGACTTCCTGTCGGACACCCGAGGCCCGGGAGGAAGCAAGAGGTTCGCCATCTATGCAGATCCGATAGACAACAACGGCCGAAGCATGAGGGATATCCCCGAAGAGACAATCGTACGCTGGTGGTGCCGACGGTCTCCGAACTCAGGCACGGATGCGGATGCAACCCTCGACTCGGAAGACCAAATAACCAGCTCAATGCTGGTCAAGCCCGCATGTATGAGAGCATCGACACTGCCCGACACCGTACAGTTCCACCCGATTACCTTCTCGTCCTATCCGCCCATAGACCCTTTCCTTCCGGTAACGCCCCCGATAATCCCTCTGGTCCCCAATATAGATGCTACGGACATTAATTTCCCGCACAGGCTGAAAGTGACGCTCCCCGACCAGGATTACGAGGGAATAGTGACCTGTTGGGTCTACAGTCATTGCGCCAAGGCCACATTGCTAAGCTACCTCGTCAACAAAGACGGAATATCGGTCTATACGGAAAAAACGTCCCCTACCATTTATTCCGCCCCCACTTACAGGGTGACATCCTCCAGCCCGGCAGGCGACCATATAGCCGTACGCAGGATGGAAACGGAAGAAAACGACACTTCCTTGCACGAAGTGAAACTTCTGCTGTATAATGACTTTGGATTGGTTCGCACGGTTAACGGGACTTCGGAGGAAGAACTCCTGCAAATGAATGTAGCCGACCTGCCCAACGGAACGTATTACTTGAATGTACATACCGGAAACAGCGTAATCAAACAGGTGATTCGAATCAAGCATTAAAATCCCCACAGAACCGTTCAACCATACATAAAAAGAAAGGATAAGCGACTTTTATGTTCACTTATCCTTTCTTTTACTATCCAAATGAAAGGGCTGATCCCCTGCAATCAATAAGAATGCCCGCCTTCGTCCATCTCCTCTGCATCGATCTTCTTATTGTCGATACTGCGCCATGCATAGAAGATATAAGCAATCACAAAAGGTACAAGAATAGATACGTAGGCCATTGTCTTCAAAGTGAACTGGCTGGAACAACTATTACTTAGAGTCAACGAACTCTGTATATCTGTGAACGAGGGATAATAAGCCGTGTTATTATAGCCCGCAACAAGCAATAACGCCAATACGGTCAGTATAGTTCCGATACCTGCAAACCAGATACCCTTGTCGAAAGTCTTTTTAAAAATCGTCCGAAGAATACCGAACAAAACCAATACAACACCTATTAAGAAGATAACCAATACCACCGGCATCTCGATAAAGTTAGTGAAATACTTGTACGGCTCCAAAAACACTTCCTTTGTAACAGGATTGACAGCATAGCCGGCAGCCAGCAGAGTACGAACCACAAACGACAAAAAGAAAACCAAAAACAAGGCTGTATTGGCAATCAACGAACGGCGGCATTTGGCAACCAGTTCTCTATCGGCAATATTATTGATAAAATAAAGTGCCCCTAAAATGCGTGCAAGGAAAAAGACTGCAAGGCCGAGAATGACATTCCACGGATTAAGCAATGCATCCAGCCCGTGCCAACCGTTTCCCCACTGACTGATAACCGGCATTATCGGATTACCCATGTTCGCTTTATTGATATAAAAATCGGAGCCGGTAAAGAAAGTAGCTACCGCACCGCCCAGCAACAAAGGTCCCACGACTCCGTTAATCACCAGAAAAGTCTGATAGGTTTTCTTACCTAATAAGTTTCCGGCTTTACTCTGGAATTCATAACTCACCGCCTGCAACACGAAGCTAAACAGAATGATCATCCATAACCAGTATGCACCACCGAAACTCGTACTGTAAAACAGCGGGAAGGAAGCAAAAAAAGCGCCACCGAAAGTCACCAATGTCGTAAACGTAAATTCCCATTTACGCCCTGTCGAATTGACCATCATTTTACGATGCTCTTCTGTCTTCCCCAGACAGAAAAGCAGAGAATTACCACCTTGCACGAATAGCAAGAATACTAGTATAGCGCCCAGCAAAGAGACTACCAGCCACCAATAATGTTGAAGAAATATATATGTACTCATAATTGTAATGATTAGCAAGTTTATGATTATTGATGTTCTATTTTCGGGCCTTTCTTTATCTCACGCAACATGATACCGATCTCAGCAATCAACATGATGGTAAAGAGTACCAGGAAAATAAAGAAAGTTGCTTGTACGGACCCTACATCTAATTTCGATATCGCAGCAGTGGTGGGAAGCAAATCGCGAATGGCCCAAGGCTGACGGCCGCATTCGGCAACCACCCATCCCGCTTGACCGGCAATATACCCCAATGGAATTGTCCAAAGAGCAACATATTGCATCCAACGCATTTTGGTAAGATCTTTCTTATATACAAAGAACAGGACAACCATAAAGAATAGTATAAAGTATCCGCCCAACATCACCATTATGCGGAATGCATAAAAGTTCAACGGAACATTAGGAACCAGTTCGTTCACATCTTTAATATATCCATAACCGAAATAAGGCACGTTCTCTTTCAAAACAGACAATGCGACCTGCGCATCGGCTTCATTGCCCACGGACTTCGCAGCTTTGTAAGCATCGAGTGCTGCAATGGCCGACCGTCCACGTTCTATCTTTTCGGCAGCGGAAAGAGCAACTGTGCCGTCCGGCTGAACATATCCACCTTCAATAATATTGTTAATACCGGGCACGAATGCATTCATCTCCCGTTGAGCCAACAGTGAAAGAAGTTTGGGAACCTCGATTCGGAAAAGGAAAGGCTGCACCCCATCATCAAAAGTTTTCTTTTCAGGATTCAACATGCCGACGGCTACCAATCCGGCACCTTCCTGCCCTTCGTAATAACCTTCCACAGCCGCCAATTTCATCGGTTGCGTTTGTGCAATCTGATAACCGGAACCATCTCCCGTCCACAAAGCAAGCAGAGAAGCTACCAAACCGAAGATTGCCCCGATCTTGATGCTTGCCAAAGCAAACTTCGTGTCGCGTTTCTTCAGCAAGAACCAGCAGCTTACACCTACCACAAAGATTCCACCGAGTACCCATCCGCTCAGCACCGTATGGAAGAATTTATTAACAGCCACCGGTGACAATGCGACCGCCCAAAAATCGACCATCTCATTACGAACTGTATCGGGATTGAACTCCATTCCTACCGGATGTTGCATCCAGGCATTAGCCACAAGAATCCACCAAGCGGAAATCGTTGCTCCAAGTCCCGTCAACCAGGTTGATGCCAAATGGAAACGTTTACTCACCTTCTCCCAGCCGAAGAACATGACGGCAATAAAAGTCGCCTCCATGAAAAAGGCAAGAATACCCTCTATAGCAAGCGGGGCACCAAAAATGTCGCCCACAAACCAAGAGTAATTACTCCAGTTGGTTCCAAACTCGAATTCAAGAATCAGTCCGGTAGCTACACCGACCGCGAAATTAATGCCGAAAAGCTTCATCCAAAACTTAGCGGTACGCTTCCAGAACTCATTACCAGTCTTGTAATACAGTGTTTCCATGATCCCCATCACAACAGCTAACCCGAGGGTAAGCGGAACAAAAATCCAATGGTACATGGCTGTCATTGCGAATTGGGCTCTTGACCAATCAATCAATGAGGTGTCGATACTTTCAATCATAATTTATAAGTGGTTAGTAGTTAGTTATAAGTGAAATGATTTTTTAGGGGCTTGCTCTGTGAATCAGTTCCTTGCCTACATAATCGCTTTTATCCTTATCCGTAGGCAGATTACCTAAAAAGTTCGGAAAGAAAAACAGTTTGAGGATGAAAAACATGATAAACAACTTCACAAGTATTATAAGCCAAAGAGTTCGTCCCAGCGTCATGCTGCGAAAACCTTCCAGATAGAAGTTCCAAATGTTCAGAAGTGTATTCTTCATATACAATGCACGTAGAAAGATGATAACTGTCGCTAATTTACAGTTTATATAAAGAATAACAAACAAAAGTAAGAAAAAGTTGACTCCTATCACTAATTATTCACTTTTGATACTGTTCACCGGATTCTCGTTGATAATATACCAAGTGCGTATCATTACGCTAACCACAATTACAAACAATACACCTACAGCGATACCTGCATAGACCCACAGACTGAATGGCATTTGTTCGACAAATTGCTCCAGCCATTTCTGCCCGATATACCATGAAGCAGACGTACCTAACAGAACAGCGGGAAAAGCTGTCAACATAATATTTCGTGACAACAACCAGAATATGGAAAATGCATCCGCACCGTTTACTTTCCGAATGGCAATCTCTTTGCTACGCTGACGCATTTCATCGTTGACATACCCTACCAGTCCGATCAACCCGATCAAAAAGATAGAGACGAAAGCTAATATTACTACATCACGAAAACGGTGAACCGAATCATATTGCATATCCAGTCCCTTTTGTAATGAGGTGAAAACAACATCTTTTGTCGGGAACATCTCTTTCATCGTCTTGTTCAATGTTCTCAGATTCTCATCATAAGGAGGCTTTAACCGAAGTGTCCAAGGTCCCCATCCGGGTAAAGCCACCAATACTACCGGATCTTGAGGAAAATAAGCACTCCTTACCGGGTAATCTTTCATCACTCCTGTGATAGTCGCCTCTCCTAAGAAATAAGATAAGTTCTGTCCTATCGGACTATTACCTTGGTTCATTTGTCGAACAAATTCTTCATTAACCAGCGCTTCTCCCTCCCGAGAGAAATTCCTTCCCTCAAGAATGTGAATCCCCATCAACGGGACAAAACGAGCATCAGACCATCCTAAACATACACTGAGATTCTTACCGTTGCCAAGAGTTATGTTTTCCCCTCCGCTATATCCGGAAATGATGGAACTGCCATTGGCATAACCCTCTATCATCGGTAAGTTGCGAAATAAAGCATCCGCATCGGGAAATTGATTGAACACAGAAACTATGCCACGCGGATTGTAACCTAAATCACGGTTCACAATATAATGATACTGCACCAATACAACTATCATCAATCCCATAATGAAAGGCATTCCTAAAAACTGAATAAATAATAGGAAACGTTTCCATAAACCTCTGGACTCAGAGTAACGGCGAAACACCTGAGTAACGGGAATAGAAGCAAAAAAGCTTCCCGGCAAACAAGCAACCACCAGAAACACACTCAAGATCACCAATCCGGGTACCCACATCACCTCCCAAGAGAACAAAGAAGACAAAGAAGCCTCAGCTATATATTCCACTTCATCCTTGAAATTCAGCATCAATAGGGTTATGATCAATAAAACAACAAGAATAAGCATGCCTGTTTCACAAAGAAACATCATAAATATATCTTTTCCAGAAGCCCCACTACATTTATGCACTCCTACCGCTTTCGACCGTTTGTGAAGTGATGATATCGAAATAAGTACATAATTCATGGCCGCTATCAATAGAATGGAAAATCCAAGGATAGAAAGAATGCTTACCATACGGTGAACTTCTGAACGATCGGCATGATATCCTCGAACAGCCTTAAATGTATGCAGTTCTTTATGTTCTCCTCCTTCTTGTGGAATGTACTTCTTCAACATATCCCCTATACGTGCCTGCACATTTTCGACATTTGCCTCCTGACGAAAACGGACCAAGGTATGATAACTGATATCATATCCCCACCCGGCACGATTCACTCCCAACATCTTACAAAAAGTAGGAAGGGTATAAATCACATCATAATGCAGTTCCGAATTTTCGGGGATATCTTCATAGATTCCCCGGATCGTAAACGGATAATAACCATTATCGAACTTCTTCAACATCACCGTTTTGCCAACAACTGATAGATCTCCGCTTATCCACCGTGCAAACGAACGTGAGACAAATGCGACATCTACATCCTTTAATGCAGCTTCATCACCTTCCAAAAGGGGAATACCCGTTGTCGAAAAGAATTGTTCGTCACAAAACATACTCATCATCTTATCTGCCTTCCGATCTTCATAGATATAAGTCCTTTCCTCTGGTATACTCATCATCGTAGCACTTTCCACTTCCGGAAAATTTTCTTTCAGTGCTGCTGCCATCGAGCCGTAATTGTAAAGGGACGGTTCGCCCCATCCTCCACCTTTTTCTCCACTTTGACGCTGGAGATAAAAGAGACGGTCGATATCAGGATAACAATTATCATAACTTAAATCAAAGGCAACCCTTGCTAAAAGCAGAATGCCAATGAATCCACCTAAGGTAAGTGAAATAATCTTGATAACGTTCGATTCTTTTCCTCGGATAATCGCTTGTAAGGCATAATAAAGATGTCTCATTATACATAATTTTTAGTTCGTCACTCGCTTTTGATGCTCTTCACCGGATTTTCATTAGCTATTTTCCATGCTTTCAAGACAACGCAGATGATAATCAACAACTGTATCGCAAAAGCAGATCCTATAAATAAGAACGGATTTATCTCAAACTGCTCTGCAAACTGGTCGAGCCATGCCTTCCCGGTGAAATATGCAACCACCGTACCAATCAGAATCGAGAATACGGAGACATAGAGTATATCACGCGATACCAACCGGAGTACATGCGATGCCTCGGCACCATTCACTTTACGGATAGCAATCTCCTTGCTTCTCCGTCCGGTCTCGTCGTTTACATAACCGATCAGTCCCATTATCACGATTATAAGTATGAAACAAGAAGTGATCCATACGGAATTGCGGAAACGGTAAACAGCCGCGTATCCCTGTTTCACCATTGCATCCACGGATATGAAACGAAGAGCCACGGTGGGGAAAGTTCGTTCCACAAACTCGTTCAGCCGCTTCAGATTCTCATCATACGGCTCTTTTAACCGGACATCGAACGTATGGTTCGCATTATTATCGGCTATTAAAGCAATAGGTGACTGGTTGGAGTAAAAGCTCTCGTTACGAATGTTCCGGAATACACCGACAATGCTTCCATCCATTCCAGAACCACTACTCATATTATTCAGTTTCTTTCCTACGGCACCATCCGTCCATTTCATCAAGCGCACCAATTCTTCGTTTACCAACAAATCACCCTGATTCTTCATAGTTGAACCTTCTAAAATCTTTATGCCCATCACATCCGGATAATTATAATGGCAATAATTATGGTTAAGCGTGGCAATCCGCTTTCCGTCATTAGACATGAGACCGCACGTCCAGTACTGTCCAAGCACACTGTGTGTCGATACCGTCACTCCTTCAACCATCGGCTGACGACGGATTTCATCCTTGATGTTCTCTACCATCTCTTGAGGTAACCAGCTTTCTGCCTCCACCAATCCAGGGATCCGGATACCCATATCCCTGCTCATCAGATGGTTGTATTGCAAAAGGGTGACCAACAATAGCCCTACTACAAAGGAGACTCCCATGAACTGCACAAAGAGTAAAGACCGCTTCCAACCCTTCTTGCCATCGGTATAACGGCGGAATACTTGAGTGACGGGAATCCTCGAAAATAGTCTCCCCGGAATTCCACCAGCCAAAACAAACAATATCACGATAGTAAGCAATGGCACCCATAAAGTTCGCCAAGTAAAGAGCGATGATAAACTCACGGATAGCAGTTCCTCGACCATGCCGCGTGCATTAATAATCAGCAATATCGATACCAATATGGAAATCAGTAAAAGAATACCGGTTTCTGCCATAAACATGCCGAAGATATTCCTTGCACTGGCTCCGCTGCATTTGTGTACCCCTACCCCTTTTGCTCTACGGCTCAAGGTAGCAATCGAGATAAGCATGTAGTTCATGATGGCTACAAAGAAGATGGAAAAGCCAAGGAAACCATAAATGACCAGACGTTTCTGTGCATCGGGCGATTCCGTATACCGATCCCTAAGTGGAATTACACTGAATTCTATTTTCCAGTTGTCGAACTGTGCCGGAGTATACTTCTCGATCACTCGCTGTACATTAGCGTTCACTTTATCCACATCATCCGCATTGCGCAATCGCAGAAAGGCCCAAAATATGTCGTTTCCTTTCCATCCCGATCCATTCAGATAACCACCGTCTTTGTGTATGGAAGCTACAAAGTCGTGCTGAAGTATTGTATTATCGGGCATACCTTTATAAATACCCCGGATGATGTAATCGGTCTGTTTTCCGGCAGACAAATGTTTACCGATAGGATTCTCATCACCAAAGGTTTTATTTGCAAAACGGTCGGATACGAAAACACTCCCTTCCATAATTAAATCCTTGGGATTCCCTTTCAGTACGGGAATACCGAACGTCTGAAAAAAGCAAGTGTCTACATATAAATAACGTACATCCGAAAGCAACTTGTCTTCATAAAAGATATCCGAGCCCACAAATGGGCATATGCAAGTGGCCGATTCCACCTCCCCGGGCATATCCTGTGCCAATGTAGCCGCAACTTTGTCGAATACCGTATAATCATAAGCTGTCCCATCATCCCCCATTGTCTCCCCGGTATTCTGGTTAGTAGTCAGACAACGTACCATTGCCAGCCGTTCCGACTCCGGATAACAGGATTCAAAGCTAAGCTCAAAAGCTATTTGCGAGAATAACAGAATGCCAATGGTGAGTCCCAAAGAGAGAGAAATCACCCTGACTATATTCGAGCCCCATTCATGCAGCAATGTCTTGATACTATAATAGATTTGTCTCATAACATTAAATTATTTTGAGTGAAAAACTACTCACTAATCACGCTCGCTACCACACTACCATCGAACAAATGTACCGTTCGGTGAGCAAAACTTGCATCGTGCTGTGAATGAGTCACCATAATGATAGTGGTTCCTTCTTTATTCAGCTCCGTCAGCAGGTTCATGACTTCCGCACCATTCTTTGAATCCAGATTACCTGTAGGCTCATCGGCAAGAATCAATTTAGGATTAGTCACTACAGCACGGGCTATGGCAACACGCTGTTGCTGACCACCGGAAAGTTGTTGAGGAAAATGCTTGGCACGGTGACTGATATTCATGCGTTTCAGCATCTCTTCCACCATACAGCGACGTTCGGAAGCCTTTATGCCGAGATATGTCAACGGAAGCTCGACGTTTTCATATACGTTCAATTCATCGATCAGATTAAAACTCTGGAAAACGAATCCTAACTTGCCTTTACGTACGTTGGTGCGTTCTTTTTCTTTCAGTCCGGCTACTTCCTCACCCATTAACTTATATGAACCTTCCGTCGGATTGTCCAATAATCCCAGAATATTTAATAATGTGGATTTTCCACAGCCTGAAGGTCCCATGATGGCTACAAACTCACCTTCTTTCACATCTAGGTTCACATGATTCAAAGCTACCGTCTCTACTTCTGAAGTACGAAATACTTTACTAATGTCATTAATCTGTATCATAACTGTTTATTATTTATCTGTTCTTGTTTTATTCTTTGTCTTTATTTACACTTAATGCTGTTCACCGGATTTTCATTCGCGGTAATTGATCTTTCTCATTCGATTTCAATAAGTCTCTTAATAGATAGCTTGATCCATGCAAGTTTGTATCATTGGAGAAGAAACGTTTCACAACGTCTCTTCCCATCTGGCCATTGCATGAAGCCAGTTTATCTTTAAGAAATCATATTCAATTATCATCTCCCAATGCAGATACTGTGCCAGAACAAGTAACCTATTAAAGTACAGTAGCATAGCCAGACAAAGAGTCCAAACAAGTGTCTAATAATTAGACACCGTACGTCTAATTATTAGACAATATTTCCTTGATATTGTCCCATAACTCTGAATCGACTCCCATCACATTGCTTCCAAAGGGCAAAACTGTATCTTTGCAACGAGTTTTCAACTAATATGATTAGAATGATGAAGAATAAAACAATGTATGCTTTACTAATAAGTTTGTTCCTTTTGTCGGGATGCGACATGATAGATTATCACCCGTATGATGTCCGGATAAAGGGAGAAACAGATGTCAATGCTCATAATATTGAAAGAATAGAAGCCAATTGCAAAGGTAAAACGACATTGCGCTTTGCAGTAATGGGTGATTCCCAACGATTTTATGATGAAACGGAAGATTTCGTGAAAACGATCAATAAACGCAATGATATAGACTTCGTTATCAATGGCGGTGATGTGAGTGATTTCGGAGTTACAAACGAATTTTTATGGCAAAGAGATATTATGAGCAAACTGAATGTTCCGTATGTTGTCATTATCGGAAACCATGATTGCATCGGCACGGGAGAAGAAACATACAAAGCGGTATTCGGAAACACTAATTTCGCCTTTATCGCAGGCGATGTGAAATTTATCTGCCTCAATACAAATGCCATGGAATACGACTATTCCGAACCCATACCGAACTTTAGTTTCATGGAGTCACAATTTGAAGAGCATAAAGGGGAATTCACGAAAACAGTAATCAGCATGCATGTCAGTCCGGTATCGGATGTTTTCAACAGGAATGTGTCGAGAGTATTCCACCATTATGTCACCCAATATCCCGGACTGCAATTCTGTACCGTAGCCCACGACCACAATGTTACCGTCCGCGATCTTTTCGAAGACGGCATCATTTACTATGGAAGTACTTGCATGAAAGATCGCTGTTACCTATTATTTACTATTAAACCTGAAGGATATGATTATGAAGTGGTCTACTATTAAATACATACTTGCCGGAATGTTATTTATACTGTGTGGGCAGGAGATTGCGGCACAGGACAGCATTTGCAGCCATCCCACAAAATATGATAAGCGCGTTCATCGTTATCGCTGCCATTGGGAGAAGTTAATCCCGACTCATACAAAAATCCAATTCGCAGGCAACATGGGGCTTCTCTCTTTCGGTACAGGATGGGATTATGGCAAAAAGAATCAGTGGGAAACGGACATCTTCTTGGGCTTTATACCCAAATATCAGTCAAAGCGCACTAAAATTACAATGACTCTAAAACAAAATTATATGCCGTGGAGCCTTGAACTGGGAAAAGGTTTCTCCACGGAACCCCTCTCCTGCGGACTTTATTTCAATACCGTTTTCGGCGACCAATTCTGGGTACACGAACCAGATCGCTATCCCAAAGGATATTACGGCTTCTCCAGCAGGATACGTTCACATATCTTTCTCGGACAACGGCTCACCTATGACATCGACCCTCAAAGACGATACACAGCAAAGTCCATAACCGTATTCTATGAATTGAGTACATGTGACTTTCACCTAATCAGTGCTGTTACCAACCGCTATCTTCGTCCCAAAGATTATCTCAGTTTATCCTTCGGGATAAAATTGCAATTATTATAATCTGCCTATACAACTATTATAAATTGTCTAATTATTAGACAGTCGTTAGGAGGTTCCCGATACATATTATATATTTGTTCCGTTTTTACATCCGATCAAATATGAATAAACCGGGAACCATCTTAATCGTTGACGACAATAAAGGAGTATTGACAGCCGTCCAACTGCTATTGAAGAACTATTTCAATAAAGTAATCACCTTATCCTCTCCCGTCACACTCCCAACCGTACTACGCGAAGAAACACCGGAAGTCATCTTATTGGATATGAACTTTACCTCCGGCATTAACAATGGAAACGAAGGACTCTTCTGGCTGCATGAAATTAAGAAATTACGACCTGATTTACCGGTAGTATTATTTACAGCCTATGCAGACATCGACCTTGCTGTGCGAGGTATTAAAGAAGGAGCAAGCGATTTTGTCGTAAAGCCGTGGGATAACCAAAAGCTAGTGGAAACGTTGCAAGCAGCAGCTTCCATAAATAAAAGCGGAAAGAAAAGAAACGCAAAAAAAGAGGATGGTGCCATGTATTGGGGAGAAAGTAACGCCATGCAACAGTTACGACAACTTATAGAAAAGGTAGCCAGCACGGACGTAAACATTCTTATCACCGGTGAAAACGGTACAGGGAAAGAAATGCTGGCACGCGAAATACATGCCCTATCTTCGCGAAAACAAGAAGAGATAGTCGCAGTAGACATGGGTGCCATCACCGAATCTCTTTTTGAGAGTGAGCTTTTCGGCCATGTGAAAGGTTCATTTACCGATGCACACACTGATCGTACCGGAAAGTTTGAAGCCGCCAACCACAGCACTCTCTTTTTGGACGAAATAGGGAACCTTCCTTATCACTTACAAGCCAAACTGTTGACAGCTATCCAACGCCGGAGCGTAGTGCGTGTGGGCAGCAATGAACCGGTTTCTGTTAATATCCGATTGATCTGTGCCACCAACCGTAATTTACGAGAGATGGTCAACCGCGATGAATTCCGGGAAGACCTACTTTACCGTATCAACACCATTCATGTAGAAATCCCGCCTTTACGAGAACGGAAAGAAGACATTGTACCTTTGGCAGAACGCTTCATTGCTCGTTTTTGCAAACAATATGACAAGCCACCCGTTTCCCTCAGCCCTTCTGCCAAAGATAAACTGACGACACACCCGTGGTATGGCAACATACGTGAACTGGAACATGCCATTGAGAAAGCAGTTATCATCAGTGATGGTGCCATCATTTCAGGGGAGTCATTTCAACTTCCCCGCCGCTCCGATATGCCCGAAGCCGCTGCATCCACTCTGGAAGAGATGGAAATGAAAATGATACAGAAAGCATTGGAGAAATGTGGTGGCAACCTGTCGGCCGTGGCAAACCAGTTAGGCATCACCCGGCAAACACTTTATAACAAGATGAAGAAATTCGGCTTATGAACATAAAACATCATCTTTTAATAGACTATTATTGGTTCCGGGTGCTGATAAGTCTATGCTTATGCGTCACAACTGTCATGCTCGCTGTCAAAGGCATTTATATCGGGATGGGATTAAGTCTTTGGTTATTGATACTTAGTTTCTGGTGGCAATTAAAGCTTTATCGCAAGCATACGCGACAAGTTCTCTTTATGATAGCCGCCCTTGAAAATAATGATAATGCTTTCCGGTTTCCGGAAGACTTGGGTACCACGGAAAACCGGCTTATCAATCGCGCACTAAACCGGGTCAGCCATATATTATATAATGTGAAAGCCGAAACTGCCCAACAAGAAAAATATTACGAATTAATACTCGACTGCATCAATACCGGTGTACTGGTGCTGAACGACAATGGGGCTGTTTACCAGAAAAACAATGAAGCCTTAAGGCTTCTCGGACTGGATGTTTTCACTCATATACAGCAATTGAGCCGAATCGATAAAAGATTGATGGAAACGTTTTCATCTTGCCGGGCAGATGATAAATTGCAAATCACTTTCACCAATGAGAGAGAAACGGTTCACTTGTCTGTCCGTGTATCGGACATCACCATTCGAAAGGAACATCTTCGCATTCTCGCTCTTAATGATATCAATACGGAACTCGATGAAAAAGAAATCGATTCATGGATACGTTTGATCCGTGTGTTAACACATGAGATTATGAATTCGGTGACCCCTATTACATCACTCAGCGATACGCTTCTTTCTTTGGCAAAAACGACAGACAGTGAAATACGGAGCGGACTACAGACCATCAGCGCTACAGGCAAAGGTTTACTCTCATTCGTCGAATCTTACAGGCGTTTCACACGAATACCCACACCGGAACCTTCGCTCTTCTATGTAAAAGCCTTTATCGACCGTATGACAGAACTTGCCCGGCATCAAAACCCTGCTGGGAATATATCTTTCCACAGTGAAATAACACCTGCCGATCTTATCCTTTATGCAGACGAGAATCTAATTTCACAAGTAGTAATCAACTTATTGAAGAACGCAACACAGGCTATAGGAGAACAAACAGACGGGCAGGTATTTCTTCGTGCCTGGTGCAATGAAGATGAAGAAATAATGATCGAAGTCAAAAATAACGGACCAACCATTTCCCCCGAAATAGCAGAACATATTTTTATCCCATTCTTTACAACCAAAGAGGGAGGAAGTGGCATTGGACTAAGTATCTCCAGACAAATCATGAGATTGTCCGGTGGAAGCATTACCCTATTACCCGGAAAGGAAACTTCATTTATCCTAAGATTTAAATAAACGTTAGTCTTGAATGCTAAATAACATTTTTAAACTATTTAACCACCTTTACAGGCATAAATTACATCCAAACATAAATTCCATTTGTTATTAAAAATACGTAACTTCGCGGAGTGAAACGATAAAGACATTTTTATAACCCATATAATTATAGCCCATGTTATTCACAGCAGAAAACATCCTCCTTGTAGGTTCGATTTTACTTTTTATCAGTATCGTTGTCGGCAAAACCGGTTATCGCTTCGGTGTACCTGCCTTATTATTATTTCTTGTTGTAGGTATGATTTTCGGAAGCGATGGTCTAGGATTCCAATTCCACAGTGCTAAAACAGCACAATTCATTGGTATGGTAGCACTTAGCGTTATCCTTTTCTCCGGTGGAATGGACACGAAGTTTACCGAAATCCGTCCTATTCTTACACCGGGAATAGTATTATCGACAGTAGGCGTATTATTGACAGCATTGTTCACTGGATTATTCATCTGGTGGCTTTCCGGGATGAGTTGGACAAACGTTTACTTTCCAATAACCGTATCACTCTTGCTTGCCTCCACTATGTCATCTACCGACTCGGCTTCGGTCTTCGCCATCTTGCGGTCACAAAAAATGAACCTGAAATACAACCTTCGCCCCATGCTCGAACTGGAAAGCGGTAGTAATGATCCGATGGCATACATGCTTACTATTGTTCTCATACAATTCATCCAATCTTCCGGCATGGAAACAGGAACCATATTAGGTTCATTTATCGTACAGTTCTTGGTAGGTGCCGCTGCCGGATATATATTAGGTAAACTTGCCATACTGATACTCAATAAGATTAATGTCGATAATCAATCGCTTTACCCTATTCTGTTATTATCATTCGTATTCTTCACTTTCGCCATCACTGACCGTTTACATGGCAATGGTTATCTAGCTGTATATATTGCCGGAATCATGGTAGGCAATAACAAAATCATGTATCGCAAAGAGATCGCCACATTCATGGATGGATTGACCTGGCTGTTCCAAATCATCATGTTCCTAATGCTCGGTTTGCTTGTAAATCCGCATGAGATGCTCGAAGTAGCTTGTGTAGCCACACTCATTGGTGTATTCATGATTGTAATCGGACGTCCGCTCAGTGTATTCCTTTGTTTGCTCCCCTTCCGGAAAATAACTTTCAAGTCTCGATTGTTTGTATCTTGGGTGGGACTCCGCGGTGCTGTTCCGATCATCTTCGCGACCTATCCCGTAGTGGCTAATGTGGAAGGTTCGAATGCTATATTCAATATCGTATTCTTCATCACCATCGTTTCATTGATCGTGCAGGGAACTACTGTATCTTATGTGGCACGCCTTCTTAACCTTTCCACCCCACTCGAAAAAACAGGTAATGATTTTGGAGTAGAACTCCCTGAAGAAATAGATTCCGATCTGAAGGATGTGACCGTAACACAGGAAATGATCGAAAGAGCCGATACACTAAAGGAAATGAACCTGCCAAAAGGTACTCTTGTGATGATCGTGAAACGCGGTGACGAATACCTGATACCTAACGGAAGTCTAAAATTGCATGTAAACGACAAGTTACTTCTTATCTCTGAAAAGAGTAACAAAGAATAAGCTCATTATGTGTAAAGCTTCCTAACAATATATGTAACATACCAGTACATATATTGTTAGGAAGCTTTATATATAATGGGATTTTCTTTACATAGAAATCCACTGCAATCCCCGATAAATCCCACGAATAATTCCCCCGTTAATTAACCGTAAAACTTTTCCGGAGAATCTCGTTTACGTTAATGAAATATTAATTTTGCGCAGTTTTAAATTAAATGTGCAAATTACATAATGGAACAACAAGGGTTCATCGAATATATTGAGCAAAGTATTATAAAAAACTGGGATTATAACGCCTTGACAGACTACAAAGGAATCACATTGCAATACAAAGATGTAGCCCGTAAGATAGCAAAATTTCATATTGTACTTGAAAGTGCGGGTATACAGCCCGGAGATAAAATAGCAGTCTGCGGCCGTAATAGCGCGCATTGGGCAGTCGCCTTTCTTGCCACTGTCACTTATGGAGCTGTAGTAGTTCCTATTCTTCATGAATTTAAAGCAGATAACATACACAACATTGTCAACCATTCCGAAGCCAAGCTTTTATTCGTTGGCGATCAAGCCTGGGAAAACCTAAATGAAGATGCCATGCCCTTGCTAATGGGCATAGCTTCTTTGAAAGACTTCACCGCACTCGTTTCACGCAGCGAGCAACTTACTTATGCCTTTGAGCATCGTAATGAGATTTACGGCCAACGATATCCAAAAAACTTTCGACCGGAACATATTGCCTACCGGAAAACATCCCCTGAGGAGCTAGTCATCATCAATTATACTTCAGGCACTACCGGTTATTCAAAGGGTGTAATGCTTCCTTCGCGCAGTATATGGTCAAACATCACTTATTGTTACGAAATGCGTCCTCTGAAGCCAGGAGATACCATTGTTTCAATGCTCCCGTTGGGACATGTTTTCGGTATGACGTACGACTTTCTTTATGGATTTGCCGCTGGAGCGCATCTTTATTTCCTGACTCGTATGCCATCACCCAAGATTATCGCACAATCATTTGCAGAAATCAAACCTAAATTGATCTCATGTGTCCCCTTGATCGTGGAAAAGATTATCAAAAAAGATGTTTTACCCAAGCTGGATAATAAAATTGGCAAGTTGCTTTTGCGCGTACCCATCCTTAATGATAAGTTGAAAGCAAGGGCGAGACAGACGGCTATGGAAATTTTCGGAGGAAACTTTAACGATATTATTATCGGAGGAGCCCCTTTCAATGCAGAAATAGAAGATTTCCTCAAAAAGATCGGTTTCCCATATACGATAGCATACGGCATGACAGAATGCGGACCGATCATCTGTTCCAGCCGTTGGCAAGACCTGAAGAAGGCTTCTTGTGGTAAAGCCGCCACACGGATGAAGGTAAAGATTGATTCTCCCGACCCGAACACGCATGCCGGTGAAATCGTGTGTAAAGGTGACAACCTTATGCTGGGTTATTACAAGAATCCCGAAGCAACCGCACAGATTATCGATGCGGACGGCTGGCTTCACACAGGAGATCTCGCCACCATGGACGAAGAGGGCTATGTCACCGTACGAGGGCGCAGCAAAAATCTCTTATTGAACTCAAGCGGACAGAACATCTATCCCGAAGAGATAGAGAGTAAACTGAACAATATGCCTTACGTCTCAGAATCACTTATCGTACTACAAAATGATAAGTTGGTTGCTTTAATCTATCCCGATTTCGATGACGCATTCGCACATGGGCTGCAACAAGCAGATGTGGAAAAAGCAATGGAAGCAAATCGTATTGAATTAAATCAGGAATTACCAGCTTATAGTCAGATCACCAAAATAAAAATACATTTTGAGGAGTTCGAAAAGACAGCCAAGAAAAGTATCAAGAGATTTATGTATCAAGAGGCAAAAGGATAATTTCTTTGCCTCTTTTTCTATTTATAGGGTATTGATACTTGATTTGCTGGCTATTATTATCCAGCGCGATAACCTTTAATTCCCATCACGCTGACCATTAATATCCAACACGCTGGATATTAATACTTATTATGATAGTTATTAATAACTGGCATGACAGGCATTTACATATAATTATATTGATGATAAATAACTGATAATTAAAGGCAAAGATAATTCAGACCCTTCGATTAAATCAATACTAATTCTTCAAACAAATCATCCAATGTTTTCTCCAAATCGGCAGACAAGCCCACATGCGGCCTTGAAGTCTGTATACAAGAACTTCGCAATGCTGTCAACCATCTGAATCTCTCCGGAATATCAAGAGACCCAATAGCTCCTCCTTCCTCACAGCCAGAACAGACTTTTTCAAAGGCCTCCATATGTTCACGAAAAGATTCAATATCCATCTCCGGTGCGAATACCCTCAACCTGCCTTCATCAATCTGATAACGCATCTTAATGCAATCGGCCTGTTTTGAAAACAAGATGACTCCTACATTCATAAATTCCTCGCGTTCCACCTTTGGAACTATACGGATCACTGCATATTCATATAAGTGCTTTTCTGGCATCCTGTGCTTCTTTTACAAATATTTCGGAATTACGTTTCCTCTCTATTAAAAACTGAAAATAAATATCCCGTATTTCCTGAGGAGTCTCCTCAGCATCTCTCCAATGCAACCAGTCATCCGGTATCAAATTTACGATCTCTCTCAACTTTTCATCGGTCAATAGTTCTTTGTATTCCTTGTCAACCTCTTCCAACCTACTCGCTTCGGAAAGCAGAGCATGATCCTTTATCTGAGTAAAAGGGCTCAAAGCATGTTTTCGCCAGTTCACCCAGGAATGATGAAAGAAAAGAGAAGCACCATGATCTATCAACCAAAGTTCTTTATGCCACATCAACATATTCGTATTCTTTGCCGTACGATCCACATTCGTCAAAAAAGCATCCAGCCATACGATACGGGAAGCAAGCTCTTCGTCCACTTTTGTCACTACAGGATCAAAAGGAAGTGCCCCGGAAAGAAAATGCAATCCTAAATTCAATCCCCGGCTACCTTGCAAGAGATCTTGAATTTCTTCGTCTCCTTCGGAACGACCGAATGCCTCATCCAGATTCAGAAAAACAAGTTCAGGTAAACGTAACCGCAAGACACGTGCGACTTCTCCTCCGATCAGTTCGGCTATAAGCGCTTTCGTACCATGTCCAGCACCACGAAATTTGACAACGTATTTAAAACCATCATCTGCTTCCGCCAGTGCGGGCAGTGAACCACCCTCACGCAATGGCATAATGTAACGGGTAACGTTCACATCGCGTATTTCTATTGGATTGTTTATTACATTCATATTTTCAGAAGTTCTTTTCCACCTTTCATTTGCTTACTAACAAACTGTTTCAAAATAAAGTTTCAAAGACTCAAATGCAAATATAAGTATAAAAGAACAAAGGTTAAATAGGAAGAAGCAAATTCTTTGCGTATTTCTTCGTACTTAACTATTTCATCAAACAGAAAGGATCTTATGAAATAGATCATGCCGGGAAATTTCTTAATAGAACTTTATATGGGAATAGCAAATTTAAATATATGTTATAAAACAGATATTTTTTCTTGATTTATTTGTAGATATTCCGGAAGTCCGTATATTTGCATCGTGTTTTTCATAGTATTAGATTTTAAGGTTAACAAAGGTTGGGCTCGGCGGAGCCCTTTTTTTATGCTCCTTTGAAATCAAAATACTTATTGCTTAAGTTCACTAATATTATTTCAATATCATTTTTAATACGAGTGAGCTTTGCCGACTTTGAACTTTTACAATATAAAGCCCCGATGATACCCCTTCTAACCGAATTGGAATTTCCTCCCCCGAACCAACGCCATTGATTTGCCTGTCATAGATTTGTCTCCCATTTATATCGAAAACGGATATCTTAGTATGATCAGACGGCTGAGTAAACAGCAGATTAAAACCATTACTATCATTGGATAGGATAATCACAGGTTTTACTGTTTCGGACTCTATTCCTTCAGGATTCATTTTCAAACATTCCTTGACACCTTCCCAAGCATTGAGCTTGCCATATCCCCACGTGTTGCTTCCTTCCTCCGGCAACCGGCCGGTAAAAGAATCTTGAATCGAAGTCTTTTTCAAGATACTTTTAACGTCTTCCGGAGTCAGATTATTATTTGCCTGTAACCAAGTAGCCACAACTCCCGCCACACAAGGGGAAGCCATAGAAGTACCTTCCATCACATTATAAAAGTAAATCTGGTCATTCCATATCTTTTTGTTAATAACAGGATAGGATTCATGAAAAATGCAATAACTAGAAACAGATGAAACGATCGCTGCTCCCGGAGCTGTTACGTCCGGTTTCATTCTGCCATCCGAAGTAGGTCCTAAAGAAGAAAAAGGAGCGATGTCACCCATCGAATTTTCTGTATCGTACTCTTTACCATCACAATCTATATAACTATTTTTTGTGACATAAGCTCCTACCGAAATATTTCTTTTTCCACATGCAAAATCAGAAATAGACCCTTGTTCATCACCTTTCGTATAACCTGAGACATTGAGATCAGTAAAGTATGTATCTTCATTAGCCCAAGCATCTACTCTACCGAAACTATATGCTCGAATCGTAAAACCAATATAATTAGATCCTACTATACGATTAAAATCGGGTGAAATAAAGACATGAGGTTTACCGTTCAAAGGATTTATTTCCGAAACAACGGAAAGTGTTCCCTTAATCCCGTTATAACCATTTAATTTATAAATCTTTTCATTTCCCGTCTCAAGAGAAGCATCGATTACATCAAATGTCTTTTTAACAATCTTATCACTACTATTATATGCATATAATTGAATGGTGAATTTCATCCCCTCATCTCCCCAAATATCAACTTCTCTACTATTCGATATTCTCCAACCTAAAAATGAACTCAATGAATCAGAAAGTTCAGATGTGAAAGTTTTAGATATGTGACTTTGCTTTCCAGACGCATTGCCTGCTGCTTCAACCACAATTTTGCCTTTACCTACCATGCTGTCGGTAAGTTTATCAAATGTAGATGTTCCATCGTGCGAACCGAGATAAGATCCAAGGCTTAAATTGATGACACATGGTTTATCGACAGAAGCTGCATAATCAAATATATATTTCATGCCATCACAGATACCAACGTTATCCATACCATCGCGTTGTATATCATAACCCACAAAAACAAGGTCCGCATCTCCGGCTACTCCATAGAATTTATTACTAATAGTATCTGCACCGGCAGCAATTCCAGCTACATGGGTGCCATGCAAATTTATGTCAGTATCATATTTGGCATTGAGAATTTCATCTTTTGTTGTAAGTTCCGTACCATAATTAAATCCTTGTGGAGGGGTACCTGTAGTGTCGTAATGATTCCATACTCTTTTCACTCTTAATTCCGATTGATCATAATTCCAGAAATTAACATGTCCATATTCAATACCTAAGTCAACTACTCCTACAATAACTCCAGTTCCAAGAAAAGGATGGGGTAAATCTACACCTGAATGTAATTCATCAATTTTCATGTCAGTGCGAGCATTATCCATCATTATAGTTACAGGAGTTCCGGTTTCAACATACTTCACATCATCAAGCATAGCAATCGCTTCTATTTTATTAATAGGAACACATGCAGTGATTAGACCCGAGAATCTCGAATTAACCTTTACTTCCAGTTCTCTTAGTGCATTAAAAATAGCATCTGTCTCTGATAAATGAATGAATGCATTGACATATCTTGCATTTCCGAGCTTACGAACGGCAAAACGCTTATCGATTTTCTTCGAATTCTCAATTGATAGAGTATCATGCTTCAATGACATTAGCAACAAAGAAGTATTTGTCGACATTTTAGACTGAGAATACCCTACAATACTAAATATAATACATAGTAAAAACAAAAATAACGTCCTCATAATACTCACTCTTTAGATTTTATTGTTACTTAAAAAACACTGCCTCATTCGGAATCAATATACAATTCACCAATATTCTATAGGCATTATTTCAATATCATTTTCAATACGAGTGAGCTTTGCCGACTTTGAACTTTTACAATATAAAGTCCGGACGATACCCCTTCTAACCGAATTGGAATTTCCTCCCCCGAGCCAACGCCATTGATTTGCCTGTCATAGATTTGTCTCCCATTTATATCGAAAACGGATATCTTAGTATGGTCGGACGACTGAGTAAACAGCAGATTAAAACCATTACTATCATTGGATAGGATAATCACAGGTTTTACTGTTTCGGACTCTATTCCTTCAGGATTCATTTTCAAACATTCCTTGACACCTTCCCAGGCATTGAGCTTGCCATATCCCCACGTGTTGCTTCCGTCCTCCGGCAACCGGCCGGTAAAAGAATCTTGAATCGAAGTCTTTTTCAAAATACTTTTAACGTCTTCCGGAGTCAGATTATTATTTGCCTGTAGCCAAGTAGCCACAACTCCCGCCACACAAGGGGAAGCCATAGAAGTGCCCTGTTTCGCAGAATAATAATAAGGCTGGTCATTCCAGTTTGTTTTATTAATTATTGGTACTAAATCATACGGAATGTATTCAAAATAGCTCGAAACAGAAGAAATTACAGTTGTTCCGGGAGCCGTTACGTCCGGCTTTATTCGTCCATCGGAAGTCGGGCCTAAAGAAGAAAAAGAGGCGATTCCATCAATTGTTTGATTACTTTTATATTTTCTCCCATCACAATCGACATAATTATTTTTAGTGACATAGGCTCCGACAGCGATCACCCTATCTCCACATACTAAGTCAGAAACCGTACCCTGATCACCACCTTCCATATAGCCCACACGGTCAAAATTTGTTAGAGATGCTTTTGTAGATTCCGCCCAAACATCTATTTTTCCTGCCGTAACAGGACGAATAGTGAATCCAATATAATTCTTGATAACCGGAAGATCTGTTGAAATAAGCACATGAGGTTTACCGTTAATCGGATTTAATTCTGATACGATAGATATTTGCCCTTCAAGCCCTTCTTTATCACTGTCACTAAACGTATAAACCCTCTCATTACCGGTTTCAGAAGATGCGTCCAATATATCAAAATACTTTGTTATTTTCCTTTTATTATCATCATAAATAAAAAGCCTAATGGTATATCTCATCCCTTTATCCCCCCATATATCTACTTGCGTTTCATGATGCATCCGAAACTTTAAGAAAGTACTTAATGAATCTTCTATTTCGGGTGTAAATGTCTTAGAGATATGCTCTTTCTGTCCGGTTGAGTTTCCTGCTGCCGCAACCACTATTCTACCTTTACCTACCATACTGTCGGTGATTCTGCTAAAAGTAGAAGTCCCATCATGAGATCCCAAACTACATCCCAAGCTCAAATTAACGACACAAGGCTTGTTAGCAGAATCAGCATAATCAAAGAGATATTTTATCCCGTCACAAATGTTTATATTATCCCATCCATCAAGTTCGCCATTATAACTCACAAAAGCCAAATCCGCATCACCAGCTATTCCATAATATTTATTATTAATCGTGTCTGCACCGGCAGCAATCCCCGCGACATGCGTACCATGCAGACTACTATCCGTATCATATTTAGCATTGAGAATTTCATCTCCACTTGTAAGTTCCGTGCCATAATGAAGACCTTTCGGAGGAATTCCAGTAGAATCAAATTGATTCCAGACCCTTTTTACCCTCAATTCGGTACGATCATAATTCCAAAAATTAACATGACCATATTCAATACCCAAATCGACCACTCCTACAATCACTCCCGTCCCAAGGAATGAATGAGGTAAATCCACTCCTAGTCTTACATCATCCGCCTGCATAGCAGCACGGGCATTGTCCATTAAACCAGACACAGGAGTTCCGATTTCAATATAAGTAACACAATCGAGGGCGGCAATGCTTTCAATTTCATTGACCGGAACACTCGCTGTAATTACACCCGTGAACTTAGAATTCACTTTCACTCCAAGTTCCTCTAATGCGGAATAAGCTTGACCTGCATCCGATAAATGAATAAATGCATTGACATATCTTTCATTTCCGAGTTTATGAACGGCAAAACGCTTATCGATTTTCTTCGAATTCTCAATTGATAGAGTATCATGCTTCAATGACATTAACAGCAAGGAAGTGTTTGTGGACATTTTAGACTGAGAATATCCAACAAGGCTCAATGAAATACCTAATAAAAAGAATAAAAGACTGTTTTTCATAATATTGATTCTTAAATAGCTATACAAAGCTTAGAAAATACTCTTATAGAATTATATAAATGCTTAGTTTTTTGCCTGGAAAAAACTATTTCAATATCACTTTTGATACGAATGAATAGTATCCGCTTATAACTTTTACAATATAAAGTCCGGATGATACCCCTTCCAGCCGAATTGGAATTTCCTCCCCTGAACCAACGCCATTGATTTGCCTGTCATTGATTTGTCTCCCATTTATATCGAAAACGGATATCTTAGTATGATCAGACGGCTGAGTAAACAGCAGATTAAAACCATTACTATCATTGGATAGGATAATCACAGGTTTTACTGTTTCGGACTCTATTCCTTCAGGATTCATTTTCAAACATTCCTTGACACCTTCCCAGGCATTGAGCTTGCCATATCCCCACGTGTTGCTTCCGTCCTCCGGCAACCGGCCGGTAAAAGAATCTTGAATCGAAGTCTTTTTCAAGATACTTTTGACGTCTTCCGGAGTCAGATTATTATTTGCCTGTAGCCAAGTAGCCACAGCACCCGCTACACAAGGAGTAGCCATGGAAGTGCCCTGTTTCGCTGCATAGTAACACTCTCGACCGTTCCATTCTTTCTTATACAAAATAGTTTCAGACCTTAAATGATCGTAATAACTTGAAATAGAAGAAACAACCATTGAACCGGGTGCAGTCACTTCTGGTTTTATTCTACCATCCGGAGTTGGACCTAATGAAGAAAAAGAAGCAATATCCCCTTTTATTTCCCCTGAATTATGATTCTTACCCTTCATATCGGTATAACTATTCCTAGTGACATAAGCCCCAACAGTCACAATCCTTTTCCCACTGCCAATCTCAGTAATAGAGTTTTTTCCATCTCCACTCGTATATCCATTGATACCAAGATTTGTAAAAGTCATACCATTCTCGTCATCAACCCAAGCATGTACAGTTCCCGAGGTAATGGGGCGAATGGTAAATCCAATATAATTCCCTCCTATCAATAGATGAAAGTTTTGCGAAATAGTTACATGCGGCTTACCATTCAGCGGACTTATTTCGGAAACGATGGACACTTCACCTTCAAATCCTTCTTTATATCTATCCGTAAACGAATAAATCTTTTCATTCCCTGCTTCCAAAGACGCATCTATTCTATCAAAATAGGTTCGAACCTTTTTATCAACAATATTGTATGAGAATAATTGGATAGTATATTTCATTCCTCTTTCGCCCCAAATTTCGACAAAACCTTCCGTAGCAATCGAAAATTTCGTGAAAGAACTCAATGAATCATTCGATTCAGAAGAAAAAGTCTTAGATATATGGTTCGGTAAATCGCCTTCATTACTTGCAGCAGCAACAACTATCCGACCTTCCCCCTGCATGCTATCAGTAAGTTTGTCAAAAGTTGAGGTTCCATCACGAGGTCCAAACCATGCTCCTAAACTTAGATTTACAACGCAAGGTTTATTTACCGAAGTAGCATAATCAAAGATATATTTGATTCCATCACAAATACTTATATTATCCCATCCATCAAATTCTCCATTATAACCCACAAAAGCCAAATCCGCATCACCAGCTATTCCATAAAATACATTATCAATCGTATCTGCACCTGCAGCAATTCCAGCAACATGCGTACCATGGCATTCGGAATCCGTATCATATTCAGCATTGAGGATATCATCTTCGGTAGTAAATTCCGTGCCATAATGAAAACCTTCCGGAGAAGTTCCTGTGGAATTCTGCTGGTCCCATACCCTTTTAACTCTCAATTCAGTTTTATCATAATTATAGAAATTAGGATTCCCGTATTCAAGGCCCATATCGACCACTCCCACAATCACTCCTGTCCCAAGAAACGGGTGAGGTAAATCTATCCCCTGTCTTACATCGTCCGCCTGAATAGCAACACGGGCATTGTCCATTAAGTCATGTACAGGAGTTCCGACTTCTATATAAGTAACATAATCGAGGGCAGCAATACTTTCAATTTCATTGACCGGAACACTCGCTGTGATTACACCCGTAAACTTAGAATTCACTTTCACTCCAAGTTCCTCTAACGCAGGATAAGCTTTATCTGCATCCGATAAATGAATAAAAGCATTGACATATCTTTCATTTCCCAGCATACGAACAGCAAAACGTTTATCGATCCTCTTCGAATAATTTTCCGACAGCGTATCGTGCTTCAATGACATTAACAACAAGGAGGTGTTTGTGGACATTTTAGACTGAGAGTATCCAACAATACTAAATGTGATAAATAAAATAAGGAGCCATACACTTTTCATAATATAGATTTTAAATATTAGGAGGCAGCCTTTACATGTATGTGATTCCAGGTTATAAACTAAAGAAGAAAGACATAATCTAAAGTGAGATGTTATCTGCACAAAGATATGTATTTTTATTCAACAAGCATCGTTATTTTGTTAAATATCAGAGAGATTTACCGAAAAATGCAGGAACTTGAGATTTGTAAGAGGCAGAGAGCAAATATACGATCGGTTAACCACAAAAAAAGGCATATTCACATATGCCTTGAAAGGGAATATAATTCCTGAACTTCACTCTCATCCCTTTGCCATCATGTTATGACGGATATTGAAATTTGTAATTAATAAAGCTGTCCTATCAGCCACCTGCAAATGATATCGCCACCAATGATACCTACAAAACCAACAATCCACAAACCTGCCTTTTTCAAATTACAGGATACTTTCAATGCCAGAACCATCCAGATAAGAGTAATTATCAGAAAAGGCAAACAGACCATTGACAACAGAATTGCAATATGAAAATCAGGAGTCGAAAGAAGTTGCGCAGGAGCAGTTTCCGGTGTAATTTGCTCCAACACCCGCATAGGAGGCAAACAATATATAAGATTCATAACAATCATCGGTATCTGTGCAAAAAGGACAGTCCCCAACACATCCACCAAGCGGATTTTAGAATGAGAGAAGATTATTCCACCCAAATAAAACAACATCGATGGGACCAACCATACAATCAGATGTTCTGTAAGATAGCACCACCAAGCCGGATTGGGTGCAGGGCCGAAATGAAGTAATCCATGATAATGGTAACCAGATGCCCAACTCAACAACGTGGATGCCATCAAACCTAATGCTCCCCATGTCAGTGCTTTCATTCCGGCAATACGTATAAACGGATTAAGTATTACATTTAAAGTTTGTTTCTTCATTGTTTCTCTATCTTTATAAGTTTTTCAATTAAATCGTCAAGCATATTGCGCATGGTGGGATAACTGACTCCTATGTTTTTAGCCATATCCTTCAAACTCCCACTCGACTTAACAAAGTCAATAATAAACTGCTGTTCTTTTTCCGACAAACGGGCAAGCAGAGGTAATTCAAAACTACCACATACTTCCGTCCCGCATTGTCCACAAAACAAGCGGCTCACCCTCAATAGAGATTCGCAAGCGGGACATTGTAAAGGTAAACGTTTTTTTATTTCATTCGCCATAATTATTCTATTAACGGTGGCCCTTCACGAAGGTTGTTAAAGTAGACATCAATTTTGCATTCACCGGCAATGCAGGATCGCCATATGTAACCATCTGCTTCTGCATATCCATCGTATCACAATCTTTTAAAACATGGTTCATTGTGTTGATCAAGAGTAACTCTGCATCCGGCCTTGCTTTTTTCAGCAATTCGGCATCATTTACGGATACTTGAATATCTTTTTCCCCCTGGATAATAAGCACAGGCATTTTCAGAGAAGCAATCACCTCTTGCGGATTATATTTATACCAGGAAATCAAGTAAGGCTGAACGGAAGGACGAAACAACGCCTGCATATATGCCGATATATCACCCACTTGTCTACCTGCTCTAAGCGATGCATTGATAGAAGCGACCTCCTTCTTTATCATATCCGGCTGTGAAGAGACCTGTTCTTCCAAAATTTCATAGGCCGGACGACCGGCTCCTGCCAATGAAACAAACCCTTTCACCTTAGGACGACTTTGACAAGCCAGCATACCGATCAGAGATCCTTCGCTATGTCCTGCCACCGAGATGCCTGAAAAACGCTGATCTCGAGCAAGGTAATCAATCCAAGCTATCACATCGTTGACATAATCCTCAAAAACTAATTTGGATTCTTCCTTACCCGCTGCCGCACTGCTTGCTATTCCACGTTTATCAAAACGTAACGAAGCAATACCGTACCCTGCCAATCCTTCTGCCAAATATTTCAAAGAGTTATTTTTCCCTTTAATAACCGGTGAGTTTCCGTCCATATCAGTCGGCCCCGAACCGGCAATTAATATCACTACCGGACACGACTTTTCACTATTGGGGATAAGCAACTTTCCATTAATAGATCCTTCTTTCGTAGTAAGGGTTACATCCTCTTCATTTGGTAAAGCCATCTGCGCATGGCAAATAAGCGAATAAAAAGAGAACAAAGTGATTAAAGCAAAACTGATACGTTTCATAACATTCGTATTTAAAGGTTTATTATTTTATTTGCAAATATAAAGATTATATTAAACAAAACAAACAATATACTGAATATAATTAATACTTGGTTTAATTTTATTCAAAACATTTCCTGTTTCCTACTTAATATCCAGTTACAATGGCCACCTCAATTAACCAGTACAAAGCTTTCCTAACGAAATACGGGTCATACAAACGACATAAACAGTTACTTTATTATCGTTTGAATGACCCGTATGGTTCTCAGGTACTATGATCTATTAATTCGCTAATTCCGGATTGGCAGCAACAGCATCTCTCGGAATTTGGAGCGTATAACGTGCATCATCTTGTTCAAGTATATAAGTCTCTCCTTTCAGGACTTTTTCAATACGCGGACGAGTAGTACGACGAAGGTCGAACCAACGATGCCCTTCGAAAGCTAGTTCACGTGTACGTTCATTCAGGATTTCCTGTATCAATGCTTCTTTGTTCATAGCATTGACTTCTGTCGCTTTAGTTACATATACTTCCGGTGTGTAACGTTTTTGCATTAACTCTAACAGACGAGTACGAGCTTGTGGCAATTTATCCGATTGAGCTGCCGCTTCGGCTGCATTCAAGTACATCTCTCCAACGCGAAACGAACAACGGAATTCATCTTTACCACCTTTTTGGCTAAAGCGATATCCATTCTTGTCGGGTTCCTTGAAATAAGCATCACGACGCAAATCACCTTCAGCATAAGACGAGAGAAGAACCTCGGATGCCACACCTGCCTGATTGTAATTGGAATTCATCCCACGTTCTAACGCAGTAATGTTCTCAACGGATTGATAATGATTAGGCAATTTATAACTTTCCGCATTGAAGTCTTCTAAAGTATTCTTTTGGGCTAGTACGACTTCGGCCGCATCGTAGGCTTCTTTCCATTGCCCCATATACAAGAGTACACGAGAGCGCATGGACAAAACAGACAAAGTTGTAAAACGGTATTTGAAGTTCTCCTCCCACGACTCCTTATTGATCAGCTTTTCTGCTTCATCGATATCTGCAATGACAGACTCATAGATCTGAGCGACTGTGCTGCGCTTCAGCAATTCATTGATATCACTGTCCAGTTTCAAAGGCACCGCTTTGGTATCCAAAGCTCCCGGCCGAGTGTAGGGTTGTCCATATAGATTTACCAACAGGAAATGCATGTAGGCACGGAGCAAATAGCATTCACCAATCAACTGGTTCACCTCTTCTTCACTACCCTCAGTAATATCATGCCGGTGTTCTATCGTATAATTAGCATTGAATATTGTCGAATAAAAATTCTTCCATTCAAATGCAACGGTTTGCCCGGGCGCACTAAAATCATCCCAACGTTCTATCTTCCCATAGCGGTCGAGTTCCCAACTGTCATCTTTTACAAACATTTCATCCGAACGAAAACTAACCACTCCCCGGGTATCAGGTACATATTTATAAGCCGAAGCCATCAAAGCTCTATACTCTGCCAGCGTAGTAGGAATTACTTTTCCTGTAGGCTTAATATCCAACATATCGCAGGCAGTCAGCAAGAATACACTGCCTAGCAATAACATGACATATATTTTTTTCATCGATTCTATCATACATTAATTCATTAAAAATTCAAGTTCAGGCTCAAAGTAACAGATTTCGGAGCCGGAGTTGCATAAGGATTCCCCATCGTTTCGGGATCCAGATAATTCTTATAACTAGAGCCAAAGACAAACAAGTTACGTCCTTCAACAGCAATAGTAGCAGTGGACATGCCCAATTTACGGCTGAAACCGGTAGGTAACGTATATCCCAAACGGAGGTTTTGCAAACGGACATAATTAAGATCCTTGATCCAAATATCCATATATCGATAAATCTCCGACTGGTTAGAATACCACATGTATTCATCCAATCGCTCATTCTGGCTCAAAAGTGCCGGCAGATTAGTATTAGTATTATCCGGTGTCCAGCGGTTCAGAATGTCACGATTCGTATTTCGTCCTTTATCAAAATCCACAATAGAATAGGTTGGTTGTGTACGTACCTTTCCACCAAAATCGAAGCTAAAGTTGATTCCCAACTCAAAAGCCTTGTAAGTAAAGGTATTATTAAAACCACCGGTGTAAGGACAATCTGTTGTTCCTACATAAGTATATAAATCACGACGTTCCTTTGCGGTCAGGTCGGTTGCACCGAAACCCCACTCTTGCAATTTAAAGAATTCCATACCGGAAACGGCTTCTCCTTCTTTATTATAAAACATAGGATATCCCTGTTCGTCCAATCCTGCTGTTTTCAAAGCGAACAAAGCCCCTACCGGTCGCCCTTCGCGTCCGGGATAAAGAGCATCTTCACGAAGCGCCTCCTTCAATACAGTATTGGCGTTGTAGGCAAAATTGAAATTGGTAGTCCACATAAAGTGCTTCGTATGAACATTACGCGTACTCAATCCTACTTCCACACCCTGATTCCGCATACTTGCCCAGTTGATTGTCATCATTTCAAATCCTGTTTCCAATGGCAACATCTGCATGCCAATCAAATCTACTCCTTTCCGATAATAATAGTCCACACTCAGGTTTATCGCCTGATTTAAAATAGCAAGATCGAATCCGGCATTGACAGAATGAGTCTTCTCCCAACGCAATTTATCATTCGGAGCCCCGGAGACATCAATCATATCTTCCGAACCACCGGGCAGAATATTCTCAATACGGTATGTACCCAGCAAGTAAGGTGAAGTGTTCTTATCGATATTTCCCTGCAAACCATAGGAAGCACGAAGTACCAAATTATCCACCCATTTGACTTTCTTCATAAAAGGTTCCTGAGAAATCCGCCACAATCCGCTGACAGAGTAGAGAGGCAAATAACGGTATTTCTTATCCACTCCGAATAGGTCGGAACCGTCAAAACGAATACTTCCTCCCAGCGTATAACGATTTAAGAGTGAATATGAAAGTGTAGAGAAAGCTGAGACATAAGCATTCTCCTGATTCGTCTTTTTATGTAAATCGAAGGCCCTGCTCTCCTCAGGGAAAATGATGGGTTTCGTAGTCAATGTCTTCCGGTCGAAACCATAACCTGCACTGTATAATGTTTCATACCACGTCTTACGAATCTCCGTACCTGCCATCACCTCAAATTCATGGATGTCATTATACGTATCGCGATATTCTCCCATTGCTTTCCAGGTGATCTGAGAGTTAGAGTTCTCATTTGCTTTATGAAATCCTCCCTCCGGCAGATAAGTTACCCCATTGTGCCGATTATTCTTTTTCTCCAAACGCATTACATAGGATTCTCCATCGGCTATTTTTTCGATAGACGTTTTATCGAGTTGCAGTCCGAGTTGGGTGGTGATTTTAAAACGATCATCGAAACGGAGTTCTGCATCGATGATGGAAGACAAACCATTAATGGTTGTCTGATTGGTGGTGTTATTCCGTTCTTCGAAAGGATTGAAACCGAAATCCATGTCCACGTCATTTTCGATATCGAGGTCATAATTATATTTCCCGTTCGAATCGTATGGAGTGAAATATGGATTGGCCAAGCGCGAATAAAACATAGGATTGGTCAAACCATCCGTATCCGGCAGATAACTGGAATTCTTACGACGGTTGGCAAACAGCGATGCACCTACTTTCAGCATTTTATTGACTTGGAAACTGGTTTTCATCACCATATTCAAACGTTCCGAAGACACAGAAGGTATGTTACCATTCTCTTTCATATATCCTAATGAAGTATAATAAGTAGCCTTTTCACCACCACCGGAGAGTGACAGGTTATATTCTTGCGTAAAAGCATCACGGAACAGAATATCACTCCAATCCGTATGAGTCGCCTTCAGGCGGTTGATAGCACTTTGGGCATCTGACGACAAAGCGTTCCATCCTCCGTCTTTAAACTGACTCAGCTCTCCCAAACCGGAAATAATACGATAGACTTCACCCTTTTCTTCTCTGTAAGGATAACCAGATTGCAACAAGTCAAGTTCCAATCCGACTTTTTCCTCCGAGTTCAAAAGATTCAGACGATCCATGTTCAACTTAGGAGAATAGGTCAGCTTAGTAGAAAAATTAACTACAGGCTTACCCATTTTTCCTTTTTTGGTAGTGATCACGATCACACCATTTGCAGCACGGGCACCGTATATTGCCGTTGCAGCCGCATCCTTCAAAACAGTAATATTGTCTATATCAGAAGGGTTTAGGCCGGCAATCGCAGTCTGTCCGATATTATCGACATCTTTCAATACGTCCATATTCGGAATATTCGTACCTTCCAAAGGTATGCCATCCAAAACCCACAACGGGTCTTGAGTACCGTTCAAAGAGGCTGTACCACGAATACGAATCTTCGCAGGCGCGCCCGGAGTACCATTAACGTTGCTTACCGAAAGCCCCGCTATTTGCCCGGCCAAAGCCTGATCGATACTTTTAGCCGCACCTACCATCTGATCGGATATATCAATCTTCGACACAGCCGCTGTCAGTTTACGGCGCTCAACCGTCTGATATCCCGTCACCACTACCGCATCGAGCATGTGTGCAGAAGGATTAAGAGTGATTTCATATTGATTTTTGCCCGGTACGAGCTTTACTTCAAGTGCATCAAAACCGACATAACTACAGTAAAAGCGTGTAATGCCATCGGGAATGGAGATGGAGAACTTACCGTCAATATCAGTGATGACGCCAATCGTCGTCTGAGAATTTCCGGCTTTCTTCAGGTCATCAGCCGTCACGTAGACAGAAGCTCCGATAAGAGGCTGATCATCCTCGGAAGAGATAACTACCCCCTGCACTTGCCGGTTAGCGGCAAATACGGTAGAGAGCATTCCCACGAGGAAAAGGATTACCATAAATAAATGTCTTTTCATTCGTTACAACATATAAAATTAATAGTGATACATTATTATAATTCTTCTTTAGACACAGATATCACCGATCGCACGGCTTCTCGATCTGTCAAAGCCGTGTAATCTGCGTGACTCGTGTCTAAAAAGATTATACTTTATAATAGGATTAAGTTTGGATATATTTTATTTAATTCCCAACGCAGTGTTGATGCGAAGGATCATGTCTTTATAGTGGTATTTTGTAGCTACATCCGATGTTCCCAGACGGCTTTGTAGCAAATCTTTGATACGAAGCAGTTCACCCCGTTTCACCGATATGGCATCTGAAATACGATTCAGTTGAGAGCCATAAAAGTTGAGTTCACGACGGGCACCCATCCGGTCGCTGTCCAAAGAACGATGTACATGCTCGTCGTGGCTGCATAACGGCAATCGATTGTCAAGCAGGAAGTGATTGTCCATCAACTTTTTATTGATTTTCACTCCTTCGCTTTCGGCAGCGGCAGTGATCAAAGCATCCACGAAATTCTTCTGCAAAGCACGGGTCATGACATCCGGCAATACGCCCCGTTCAGTGGTGGAGAAAATGGAACGATGCAGGCCGTCCATCAGTTCTACTGCCGTAAACGCTTTCTTTCCGTTCACCGATTCGTTTTCAAGCATACGCATCAGACGATTGTTTGACAACAGATCCCAAAGGATGTAAGATTGCGCATTCTTCAATACCTGCGTGGGGGCATTCTCTACGATTCCCAATGGAGTGTTACGAAGCAGATAGGTGTATTCTCCTACTTCGGTATCGAACAACCACTTGGGATAGGTCAGCACCTCATCGAGCAAGAACTTCAACGCTGCTTGCTGTTTCTCTTTCTCTACAAACGTATAAGTTTTCTGCCCGTCACCGACTATAGTGTTCTCAATATAGATACCACCTATATTAGCCAGCACGTGATACAGGTAATTGTTCCACTGATTGATAACGGCATAATAAAGCCGGGAAGCTTCTTCATACGTCTGGCCTTTTTCTCCGGTCGTTGTCCACTCTATTATTTCCGGAACTATACGTTTCAAATTGGCAATGCCCAGTTGTGAGGAACGCACGGCATCATCTCCCAAATCTTCATTCTGCGCACGGGGATCAACGGCATCACGCACATCCTGTGCTTCACTGTATTTGTAAAGGCGGTCGGTGTGACGGCCAAGGAAATCGAAAAGCAACTCCTTTTCGGCTTCGGGAGTTTCCTTCCCGTACCAGCGATAGCCATACTCGATGGCAAACAGATCATACGGTCCGATATGCGGAGAGAGCGCAGTCACTCCGTCACCCGGCTGTGCCACATAATTGAAACGGGCATAGTCCATGATGGAGGAGGATGTAGAGTTCATCCGGTCGGTAAACGATTTGGAACGAAGAGAGTCGGTCGGGAATGCCCATGATCCCATCATGTTATGGCGCAGCCCCAAAGAGTGTCCTACTTCATGGCAAGCAACAAAACGCATGGCATCTCCCATCAGCTCATCCGAGAGTTTGATGCCGCGTGCTTCGGAACGAACGGTTCCGGTTTGCACGGTAATCCATTCCTGAAGCATGCCCAGCACATTATGCCACCACATAATATCCGCCTCCAGTATCTCGCCCGAGCGAGGATCGAGGATAGACGGCCCCATCGCATTAGCTTTGGTCGAAGCGGCATAAGTCAGCACAGAATAATTAACATCGTCCATATCCACAGTCATGCTATCGGTGACTTCCTTTGCAAGGATGGCGTTTTTGAATCCTGCACGTTCAAAAGCTACTTGCCAGTCTTCGATACCTTGCTTTATGTATTTTCTCCAACGATAGGGAGTAGAGTTCTCAATATAGAAAACAATCGGTTTGGCCGGTTCGACAAGTTCACCGCGCAGATAACGTTCGCGATCCTCCGGTTTGGGCTCCAAACGCCAACGGGTAATGAATTGTTTCTTATCCACCCGTTGCTGTCCGTCACTGTAATTCAGCAAAGGATTAGTGAAGTAACCTACGCGCGCATTATCCAAACGACCGACCATCGGTGTTTCAGGCAGCAACATGAGTGAAGAACTTACTTCAATGGTCACGAATACGGTAGTAGTACCTTCGGTTACTTTCGTTGTCAGTTCGGAAGTTGCCACTACATTATTTTCGAACGACTTAATAGAAAGGATACGTGATAGATTCTTAATGGAAGACGTGCCCAGATTGATGTTTGTAAATACATTATTAATGCTGGTTTCTGTTCCGTCGTAGATATCATTCACCTTGATAACCATGCTGGTAGAGTCGTTATTGAAAGCCTCGACTTTGAAACCGGCTATCAACGGAGAGATGTAGTTGTTGCGTACAGACTCACTGATCGCGTCCCCGGCAGGTGCAAGGGGCAACGGACGGCTCTGACGAATCAATAGTTTATTCGTCGCCTTATCCAGTTCGAAACGTACCATCTGATTCTCGTAATTCGTCCCACGATTCACGCCCGCTTCGTTCAATTCCTCGGGTACACGTTGGAGCTTGTTTACAACCAGCATGTCTCTTCCCAACAAACTGACCGGTACTTCAAAGTAATAGTCGTTCTTCTTCTGGTATACATTAAACATCCCCCGACGAACGATGCTGCCATCACCCGTCAGTTTCTCATACTCATTTTTTGATTTAATACTGTCGTTAGATTCACTTTTCTTTCTCTTACGGAACCACCCCATCGATTCCGGGTTAGGATTTACGGCATACACCATGAGAGGTTCCCCCAGAAGGGTACCCGTGGCCACCGTAGTCAGCAGGATTGTTTTCAGTTTCATCAGTTAGTCTATCAATTATCTCTTTAAATTATTCTACTCATAGAATAAATGGACGGCAAAGATAATAAAACTATCAATATGAATTACAAAGCAGGGCGTATTTTGACGTTTTTTCTTAAATATACTGCATTTTGATTGCATTTTAATACAAAATAGGGAAAAATGCGGTTCATTCCGCACACTATTTAACAAAGCGAATCATGTAGCATGGAGAGAACATTTGACACAGTAATGCCCCTGCATGGTTAAAAAAAACAGAATAGTAGCGATTTCGTCACCCTTTTACTTTGTAGATAATAACAGAATTGCTACTTTCGTCGTACTGATTAAAATCCACAAGAGACCGCCTTGACAATGTGTCAGGGCTGTCTCTTTTTAAATAAAACCAGTTAATTGTGGAGGGATCTTTATCTTCCGATCATCACCTTTCTCCCTCCTGAAAAGTAAATGCCATCCAGCAGGTCGGTTATTTCTGTCCTACCTTCAGAAGCTTTGATAATCCTTACCGTACGGCCTTCCCTATCATAAATGGGAAGGGTGATGGCGCGATTGGTTTCTATGTAGAGCGTCCGACCGATGCTGTACACTTTCAATGACTCTTCTGCCCGACGTAGCAAATATTCAAGACCTGTTAGGCTTCCATTCGTGCCGATGCTATAATATGCCGGTGCCTGATTCGGAGAATCTTTGCTGACCGCGTAAGCCTCGAAAGGATTTGCATTACGTAGGTTACGGACAAAAGCGCCACCCGGCAGATTGCCGTTGCTGATAGTACGGTTGATGACGTACACAGAGTCATGTTGCCAGACTGTCTCATAAGCAGGTACAAGTGTAAATTGGGGGCCTTCGGAACGGACAATAGCGGAAGAGTATGTACTCCTTACTTCTACTCCATTGTCGTTTTCCGCATGGAAGGTGACATTGCCACATATATTAAATTCTTCTTCATACGCATCGCTATTCGGCATGGAGATGATATACGGGATGTTAGCCTTCAGTTCCGTCACATGCCTGAAACCTTTTTCCGTGGACAATTCGGCAAGCCAGAAAGGATGTGTTCCCTTTTTGCCGCTATTGAAAGGTGCGAGTTCTCCTTTTTCCGCATGACTGAAAGTCTGGACATCGAAAGGTAAAACGATGCTTTCCCATCCGGCAGCAGCTTCCTTATTACCCGAAGTCATGCTGAAGGTACGTGTATAGGAGATATCTTTTGCTTTGAAAGCAGTGGGACAACGGAATCCTTTGGCATCTGTCAGGCGGATTTTGTCGGCTAATCCGTTGATGATGACATTACCTTCATAAGTACATTCTGTTTCTTGCAGTGCGTAGATAAGGCAATTGCCCATCTCTTCCGGTGTGTCAAAGGTGGCAGATGCAATTGCAGCAGGAGTGTTCCAATGTATGAGTAACAAGTTCCCTTGCGTGCCTCCAATAGCTTTCTCACCGAAGGTTTTTATACTATGCGGTATGGAAAGTTCCGTTAAACCGGTACAACCATAGAGCGCCTTTTTGCCGAGGGTGATGGTGGTATTCGAAAGGACAAGACGTGTCAGTTTCGGTAAATCGCTGAACATATAGTCACCGGTGACTTCATCGGCTGTACGATAGTTTTCGTAGTAAGTATCTCCCCCTTCTACGATATGGGCGGCACTGATATCCAGTTTTGCCAAGCATGGCAAGCTACGGATGAAACGGATGTCCGTACCGTTGAGGTAACCGGTAAGGGTCAGGTTGACGATTACTTCAGGGTCGCTTACCAGCTCGGGAAGAGTTCCTGCGGGATTTACTTCGATCGTGTCGGAAACGTTGTTGCCGATGCCTATGATTGTCAGCTTATCCTTATTGTAAGTTTCATCGTGGATGGTACTATGCAACAAGACGTAATAGATACCTTTCTGTTTGGTTTCAATTTTCTTTCCTTTCAGGCTCTCTGAGGTTGAAAACCTGCATAGCTTTTCACCTGAAGGAGAAAAGAAATCCAACATACAAGGTTGGTCTGCCTGCCAGTAAAGCGAGTCTTCTTTTGTGACATCGATGCTGAAACCTACTAATTCTTTGGAAGCCGGCTTTTTCAACGTTTGCGCTTTGTTTACGGTTAACGCTCTAATTTCAAGCTCTACCTGGCTGTTGTGTTCAAAACTGTCTGTCTGCACCGCACTCCACTGGTCTGCAAGATCCTTGAACTGCAATTTTATTTGCATTTTCAATGGTAGGAGAAATGCTTTTTTCGTAGCTGAACTGCTGGTAGCCATTTGAATATCATCGGGAATTTTCGCTGGAATTAAGTTAGGCACTTCGATCAAAGCATTGGACAATTCCAGGGGATTTACCGGTGTAATATCTACTTTTTGCAAGGTTTCACCATTATCGTTGAACCAATATCGGTATTGGCAGATTTTATTATCGCTGACTCCAACAAGAGGCTTCATAAAATATTGAGTAACTAGACTGCTATAGTTTCCCATTTTGTCTTTAGCCCGGAAGTTAAAGTAGTGCATCCCTTTTCGGAGTTTGCTGGCATCTACATCAAGGCTGATGATACCGTCCGCGTTTGGCACTTCTTCCTTTTCAGCATAATTACTGTCCAGCCAATACTCATAACTTACCAGTGCATTGTCAGCTATATTGTCGGAACTCATTCGGTAGAAGTACTGTGTGATCAATGCACTGTAGTTTCCCATTTTGTCTTTAGCTCTGAAGTTAAAGTAATGTATTCCATGGAGCAGTTTGCTTGCATCTATATCTACATTAATAATACCTCCGGTGTTTGCAGTTACTTTTCTTTCTGCATAGTTACCATCCATCCAATATTCGTAACTCACGAGTGCATTGTCTGCTATATCATCGGAACTTGTACGGTAGAAATATCGGGTTAGTATGGAACTCCATTTTCCTCGACTATCTTGGACTCTGAAGTTGAAATAATGTATTCCTTTCTGTAATAGAGAGGCATCGGGTGAAAGTTGAATTTCTTTCTGTGAATCGGTGACAGATACTTTATTCTGATAATCTGAATCAAACCAATATTCATATCCAACTAACCCCTGTCCTTTTATCCCTATAGATAAGAGGAGTAGAAGTAATATATAAATTGACTTTCTCATAAGTAATGCATTTACTTATAAAAAGTTGTTTCCAATTTCAACCTTGATGTTTACTTTCAATTTACCGTTTTCAGTTTTTGGGGCAATTTCCTTCTTTATGATACGGGGAATGGTGAGAATGGGACTGAAAGGGGTTTCACCTCCATAGATACCAATTTCTGTGCCATCTGTACCTAAATATGTTTTTTTTGCTTCTTCTGTGAGTTGATATGAATAGGTATCGCTATATTCTTTTATTCCACTTTCACCGAAAAGAATGGTAGCCCAGTTAGTATCAATCCAATTGCCATCTTTAGTGATTACGCTGTCTAAAGCTCGTTTATTGCCAAATAAATTGTGAAATGTAGCTATATTGGTGTAAACAGGGTAATTGGAAAGACTATGATAATAGTCGCCAGTAAAGTTTTCAAGGTCTTGGAAGTATACATCACCAATGATATTATTTTTTAATACTCCTCCTTCAAGTTTATCGGCCAAACCTATAATGATGTTATTTTGTATCATTATGGTTGATCTCTCATTATAAGTTCCAAGAAAAGCATTGATAATGGAGTTAATTATGGACATTGATTTTGATTCTCCTGGAAAGAATCGGTCTGCAATCCTACAATGTATAAATGAGCAATCTTCTGATTTTGTTCCTCCATCACTCACATTTCCGAATTTAAAAAATCCAAACCGGCACTTAATAAAGCTCGCTGCAACTAATTTGTTTTGTACTGTAATTGTTTTATTTGAATAAATCCCTTCTATATACAAACCTTCTGCTGGCCTACCCTCTATCGAATCTAATGCAATGTCAAAGTTTCCATTTATCCGTGTTGGATATTTTTCCGGTTCTTCTGCAAGCTTTTCTTTATCTACATTTGTTTCATATCCAGCTCCATAAATAGTTACCGCCTTTGTTATATTTGTTGCATTGAATGTTCCTGCAGTCAACGTTATTGTATTTCCGTGGTCTGCTGCTGCCATCGCTTCAATAAAAGCATCAGCACCGTAAAATACTTGCGTTTCTTCTCCTTTTTGAAGTGTTACTAATTGCACATCCTGTGCTTTTACACCAGTTAAACCTATCAGGATCAACATCAATGTAGTGAACTCTTTTTTCATAATTCTATTTGTTTTAATTTGTTAATGTCACTGTTTGTCAGGAAAAGCAGAATCGTCTATTCCCGGATCTTTCTTCTTTGTGGTGATTCCTACGGTGTTACTATAACCTACTCCATTCTTGTTACGAGCATATGCCCTTATTTTATAATGGGTATAAGCAGATAATTCGTTTAGTACGGTAGACATCGCATTCCCTCCAGTAACCACCACTTTTTTAGAATGATCGGCATCAGGTGTACTGTCGATGCTGTAGCAGAACCCCCTCTCAGTAATTTCCGCACCGCCATCTGCTGTAACGGTGGCTGCTACATCTACTGTAGACGGTGTGATGTTGCTTGTTGTCAATGTTCCTAGAGTTGGTACGGTAGAGCTTTTAGTCGTGATTTTAAGATATCCGCTGTAGCTGATTCCTTTCTCATTGATAGCATACGCACGGATATGATATTCGGTGCTGTATTTTAATCCGGTCAGTTTAGCTTCGAATGTGCCGGAGCTGGTTTTAGCTTTCACTTTAGAATCATGATCGATATCCGGTTCGGATGAATTTTCACTCCAACAGAATCCGCATTCGGTCACCGCCAGTCCGCCATCATCGGTAAGAGTGGCCTGCATGGTCGCATTATCGTCATTTATAGTGATGGCAGTCAATCCGGAGAGAACAGGCTTGTAATGCGCTGTTGTTTTGAAGGAAGTCGTATTGCTGTAGCTTATTCCATTCTTGTTTCGGGCATAGGCGCGAGTATAATAAGTCATCCCTTCCTCAAGATCATCAAGCTCTATTTGAATATTGTTTCCCTCTGATGTATCATCAACCGCAGAGTTGTCAATGGTAGGATTCTGTGAATTCTGGCTATAACATATTCCTTTCGTTTCTACTGAAGCGCCTCCGTCGGAAGTGATATGACTGCTTAGTGAAGCGGATGTGGTGGTTATGTTGGAAACCTCCGGAGCGGTGATTTCTGGCTTTTGGGTTTGTATGGTTGTGAATTGTGTGGTCGAGCTATAGAATGTTCCATCCCGTGAGATTGCGTAGGCTCGAACATTATATAGTGTACCTTCTTGCAACTCATCTAATGACAAGGCAATATCCGTTCCGGAAGATGGATCTGCTTTCGTAGTTTCATTAGTAGTAGGTTCGAGTACGGTCGGGCTATAGCATACGCCTTTTTCAAATACGGAAGAACCTTCCGGCACATGTACGGAAGCTGTGACATGGGCAGTCTCAATCATAATATCGGTGACAACCGGGGCAGTAACCGTTAACGATTGCACTTCGGGCATCGTGCATTGCTTAACTTCACCATATGCGATCCCTTTTTCGTTTCTTGCATACGCGCGGAAATAGTATGTTTTGGTGGATTCAAGCTTTTCTACCTTTGCACTGAACTCTTTAGTGATTGATTCTACTTTTACATACGGATGATCGATTGTCGGTGATTGACTTTCGGAACTATAACAGAAACCACATTCTGATATTTCGTATCCGTTATCAGAAACGATGGTTCCGTGGAATAGAACGGTTTGTGCAGTAAGGTCGGTTGCCTCTCCTGTATTGACTGTAGGTTTGAGCAATTTTCCTGTCGTCACTTGAATAGCTTCGCTATATCCTGTATGCGATGCAGAATTAGTGGCATATGCACGAATGATATAGGTCGTTTCCGGTTGCAATTCGGTAAGTTCGGCATAGAAGTCCTTTCCTACTCCCGTATTCCCGGGTACGTTTGTACCATTTTCTGTGGTCGGTGCTTCGATGCCTTCTGAATAAAGCTTGTAAACAAATCCTTGCTTGTCGATCGTTGCTCCTCCATCGTCGGTTACGTTTCCTGTTAATGAAATGGCATACTCGGTATTACCATTGGTCGATACTTCCAGTGAAGGAGCTTCAGTAGAGATAGTGTTGAACTTCTTAATCTCCCCTTTTATGGATGTCTTTCCACAATCTGTAACGATACAATAATAGTAAGTTTTTCCTGCTTCCAATTCGGTGAGATGGACATTGTATTCGTTCGTCCCAGCTTTAACAGCGTCTACTGTTTTTACATTCTCAAGCAGATTAGGGGAATGGTTGGAATAAATAAAAGAGACCTTGTTTTCTTGAATATCTGCTGCTTTCGGATGTGGGGTAACAGTTCCCCAAAGTTCCGCCTCAAATCGTGTTATGTCCGAAGACTCTCCCGTATAGACACTCGGTGGTAGGAGTGACGGTTCGGTATCTTTTTCACAACCAGCGATACTTAATAAGATCGTTAGTATATAAATCGTGAGGTTTATTATGTGTTTTATCCTTTTCATAATAGTATTGTTATTCATTAGAACATGATTCCAAGTCCAATGGAAATTTCATTGTATTTGAAATTGACGGTATGGAAGCCCACCGAAAGTGCTATCTTTTTATATTGCCCGATGGCTCCAATTTCTGCTGCAATGCCGGAGGCGGAATGGTCGATGTTTTTTGCAAGTTCCCCATCTACGGTTTCCCAAGCTAATGTACGTTTACCATACCCCGCACCTACATATAAGTAAAGGGGATGAAAAATCCTGCGAAGGTATCCCGCGCTTATTGAAAGACGCGATTTGTGGGTAACACCTTCTTTATAATAAGCCTGTTGTCCGTTTTCAGTCAATATACCGCTGTCGTCACATTCCAATTCCGTTGAAGCAGAACCAAAATCGCTTCTAAAGCGTGCGTAGAATCCGTTTTTACGAACAAAACCTATCATGCCTCCGTAAGATATCTGTGAAGGATGATAACCAACTTCTGCCATGACAAGCGTTCGGCGTGGTTCCTTGGGACGTATGGTCGAGGTCATTTTGAATGTAAGTCCCGAAGTCTCGCCTGCTTTTATGGTAACAGTCGAGTCGATAGGGAAGTAAGTCGCTTTCTCAATACGGATCTTATAACTTTGCAATGGCATGCGGTCGCTTTTATAAGGAGTGCGTCCTACTAACGCACCGTCTACGTATACATCTGCGTCCTGCTCCGGCAGTGAGAAAATCTCCACGTATCCGAAGCGCGGTTTTAGAGAAATGCTCATGATCTTTTGTTCTGCCCCAAGATCGATTGTACCTGATTCGGATGCATACATAGGGGCTTCTGCCTTGTAGGTGTGTGTACCCTTTTTCATGGTTGCTGTGAACAGACCATTTTCTGTTGGAACCTTGTCTCCATCGATGTAGATATCGGCTGTGGAAGGTTCGGGACGGATGACGAGGAGTTGAGTATTCGTAACTGCAGGTACTTTGGAAACTTCATCTCCGGTATTGATGACCATTTCGTATACAGTGGCCTTTTCTATTATATCTGGATAGAAGTAATTCCGTAATATTCCAAGTTGCGTATGCATAATAGAAATTCGCCGTGCCCCTCTCGGAACGTATAGCCATATTTCTCCCGGTTTGTTTTCACGGGCGGTAATTCCAAGTGCGTCCGGTTCAAACATGAGATCTTGTATAGTGGTCACTACACGGATTAATGCACATACTTCTCCATTCTGATCCCGCATGGGTGCAGTTACTCGTGCCGTTATGTCATTTTCTATTCTTTGAAAAGAAGAGACTTCTATTTTATTCTGGGCTGAAATTGTTTGTATTGTTGTGCAAAAAAGGATGAACCCTGTTATCAGCCAATTTTTTATAAGAATGTTTGTCATTATTTATAGGTTTAACGTTTGCAAATTTAAAAATATATCTTTAGATGTCCAAACCCATTTATAGCGCAAAGTGATTATCTTGCCGATATAACCGTTTATCCTGCAATATTAGTGTTTATAATGGCGAAAAAGAGGATTAGGTATTTTGAGAATAAGCCTTTTATATAAGGTAATGCTTCCATCTGTCTGTTTCTTATGAGGGAAATATGCCTTCCCCGTAGAGAAGCGTTCCCTTTGTTTTAATCCTCCATTCTTTTTCTTGCAACTGTCCAATGTAAAACATGCCCATGTAACGCAGTGAAACATGGGGGTGTAACGCAGCGAGACATGGGGGTGTTTAACAGTGAAACATGGGGGTGTCTGACAACGTTACCTTAAAAGATCCGGCTCGTTGCATTATACCTAACGCTTCTTTACTCACCGCCCTGCATCGAAAAGGCAGGCATGGCAGCATTATCTGCATTTTCTCCTCTTACCAATTGCATTTAAAGTGAAATGAATTACCTTTGTCCGCATCAAAAGTGATTATTTATGGAACTCTTAGTATACAAAGCTTCTGCCGGCTCCGGAAAAACTTTCACATTGGCTGTGGAATACATCAAATTACTCATTCTGAATCCCCGGGCTTACCAGCAAATATTGGCTGTGACTTTCACCAACAAAGCCACGGCAGAGATGAAGGAGCGCATTTTGAGTCAGCTTTACGGTATCTGGACAGAAGATAAAGAATCTGAACCTTACCTCAAACGAGTGATCGAAGAAACCGGAAAATCGGAAGAAGAGATACGCTGTTCCGCAGGAACGGCACTAAGCTACATGTTGCATGATTACAGCCGTTTCCGAGTCGAAACCATCGACTCATTCTTCCAATCCGTGATGCGTAACCTGGCACGGGAATTGGAACTCAGCCCGAACCTGAACATCGAACTAAACAATCAGGAGGTACTGAGTGATGCCGTCGACAGCATGATCGAAAAGCTCGGGCCGACTTCTCCCGTATTGGCATGGCTGTTGGATTATATCAACGAACGCATTGCGGACGATAAGCGTTGGAATGTATCGGAAGAGGTGAAAAACTTCGGGCGTAACATTTTCGACGAAGGTTATATAGAAAAGGGAGAAGGATTACGAAGGAAACTCATCGAAAATCCCAGCCTCATCAAAGACTACCGCCACGAATTGAAAGAGATGGAGACGGAGGCATTGGAACAAATGAAAGGCTTCTATGACCAGTTTGAAAGCGAACTGGAGGGACATGCGCTCTGTGCAGATGAGTTGAAAAACGGTGTGCGAGGCATTGGCAGCTATTTTCGTAAACTCAACAATGGAATACTCGGTGACGACATATGCAATGCAACGGTTAAAAAATGCCTGGATGACCCGAAGAATTGGGCCACCAAAGCATCACCACGCTATAGTGATATCTTGCAACTGGCAACGGACAGCCTTATCCCACTTTTGGTGCAAGCCGAAATATTCCGGATGAAGAATAGTAGGATAATAAATAGCTGCCGGCTATCCATGCAACATCTTAACAAAGTGCAGTTACTTGCCAATATCGATGAAGAGGTACGCCAATTGAACCGGGATAACAACCGGTTCCTATTGTCCGACACAAATGCCCTGCTCCACCAACTGGTCAAAGACGGTGATTCTTCCTTCGTCTTTGAAAAGATAGGGGCGAACATCCGCAATGTGATGATCGACGAATTCCAAGATACCAGCCGTATGCAGTGGGGCAATTTCAGGCTTCTTTTGCTGGAAGGGCTATCACAAGGTGCCGACAGCCTGATAGTAGGCGATGTGAAACAATCCATCTACCGCTGGCGTAATGGAGACTGGGGAATATTGAACGGACTGAACGAACGGATAGAACAGTTCCCCATCCGTGTGAAGACCCTTAAGACAAACCGGAGAAGTGAAAACAATGTGATCGATTTTAATAACAAATTATTTACTGCCGCTGTCAATTACCTTTGTTCCGGCAATTCCAGTAAAGACGCACTACGTAAAGCTTACTCCGACGTGGCGCAAGAATCCCCTAAAGAAGAACAAAAAGGATATGTCAAGGTAACATTTCTCAAACCTGACGAAGAGTATGACTATACCGAACAGACGCTTATCAGCCTGGGGGAAGAAGTGGAACGTCTCTTAGCTTCCGGAGTCAAGCTAAATGACATGGCGATACTGGTACGCAAGAATAAGAACATCCCACAAATTGCCGATTATTTTGACAAAACCCTTAAATATAAAATAGTCTCCGATGAAGCATTCCGACTGGATGCCTCTTTAGCCGTATGTATGTTGATAGATGCCTTGCGCTATCTTTCCGACCCTGAAAACCTGATTGCGAGAGCATCGCTGATAACGAACTACAGGCAACAGATCATAGGCGATGACAGGGGTCTGGATGCATTATTGACCGGTAGCCCGGAAGAACTGCTCCCCAAGGCGTTTGTTGAAAACAGGGAAACACTTCGTCTGATGCCTCTATATGAGTTGTTGGAAGAACTATTCAGTATCTTTGAAATGAACCGGATCGAGAGTCAAGACGCCTATCTTTTCGCCTTCTTCGATGCGGTGACAGACTATCTGCAAAGCAATTCATCCGAACTGGACAGCTTCGTCCGTTTTTGGGAAGAAACCTTATGCGGCAAAACCATTCCCAGCGGAGAGATCGAAGGTATCCGTATCTTCTCCATTCATAAATCGAAAGGACTTGAATTCCATACCGTACTCCTCCCCTTCTGCGACTGGAAAATGGAAAACGAGACAAACAACCAATTGGTATGGTGTATTCCTACAGAAGCCCCTTTCAATGCATTGGACATCGTGCCCGTCAATTATTCAACACAAATGGCAGAATCGGTATACCGATCGGATTACCAGCAAGAACAATTGCAGTTGTGGGTAGATAACCTGAATTTGCTTTACGTAGCTTTCACCCGTGCAGGCAAAAACCTGATAGTGTGGAGCCGGAAAGGGCAAAAAGGCACAATGGCAGAATTACTAACGGCCGCATTACCCGAAGTGGCACGCAGGTCTCATCAGGAGTGGAACGATGAAGAACCTTATGAACAGGGCAAACTCTGTTTGTCTTCCCCTGAAAAGAAAGCTATTTCCACCAATAAACTGACTCGGAAACCGGATAAGCTTCCTGTAAAAATGGAATCGATGCGGCATGAAATAGAATTTCGCCAATCGAACCGTTCGGCAGATTTTATCAAAGGCATTGACGAGGAGGACTCGGACGACCGCTTCATCAATCGCGGACGATTATTGCACACGCTCTTTTCGGCCATTGAAACGGAACAGGACATCGATCCGGCCATTGAGCGGCTGATATTCGAAGGAGTCATCGGCAGCGAGGAAATGGAAAAGGACATTAGGAATCTGACACAAAAAGCTTTCGCTTTGCCGGAAGTGCAGGACTGGTATTCGGGCAACTGGACGCTATTCAATGAATGCACCATTATATATAAGGAGAGAGGGGAATTACAAACCCGCCGTCCCGACCGAGTGATGATGAGGGAAGGACAAGTGGTAGTGGTAGACTTCAAATTCGGTAAACCGAATAAAAAGTATAATAAACAAGTAAAAGGATACATGAACCTACTTGTCCGGATGGGATATGAAAAAGAACAGATCAACGGATACTTGTGGTATGTAGACGAAGGAAAAGTGGAAAAAGTGAATAAAAGAATACAATAGTCAATGGAAACATTTCTCCAACTGGTCGCGCAAGACCTATACACCAAAATAGGAAACGATCTCTCACGAGTAGCAATCGTATTTCCAAACAAACGTGCCGGCTTATTCTTTAATGAACATCTGGCTGCACAGTCGGATCATCCATTATGGTCACCGGCTTATATCAGTATCAGCGAACTGTTCCAACAATTGTCCCGACAAAAGTTGGGCGATCCCATACGATTGGTATGCGAACTGTATAAAATATTCCGTGAGGAAACAAAGAGCGAAGAATCGCTTGATGATTTTTATTTCTGGGGAGAATTGCTAATCAGTGATTTCGATGATGTAGACAAGAATCTGGTTGATGCCGGTAAACTCTTCACCAACATCAAGGATCTCAAAAACATAATGGATGATTTCGATTTCCTCGATGAAGAACAGGAAAGCGCCATCCGGCAGTTTTTCCAGAACTTTTCCATTGAGAAGCGCACGGTATTGAAAGAGAAATTCATCTCTCTTTGGGATAAACTGGGAACTATATACCAACGTTTCCGTATGAAATTAGAAGAAGAGGGAATCGCGTATGAAGGGATGCTTTATCGCAATGTGATAGAGAACCTCTCTACAGACAAGCTCCGTTACGATAAATATGTATTTGTAGGATTCAATGTATTAAACAAAGTGGAAAACCATTTTTTCTCTTTGCTACAAGATGCCGGTAAGGCTCTATTCTACTGGGATTACGATATTTTCTACACTCGTCTTTCAAAGCATAGGCACGAAGCGGGAGAGTTTATACTCCGAAACCTGAAGCTTTTCCCGAATGAACTCCCTGAAGAAGTTTTCGATTGCTTACGCAAGCCTAAGAAAGTACGCTTCATCTCCTCTCCTACCGAAAATGCACAGGCACGTTATCTGCCGCAATGGGTCAGAGAAGTGGTTAAGGAAGAAACAAAGCTCAGCAACGAAAAGGAAAACGCTGTGGTACTTTGTAACGAGGCTTTGCTACTTCCCGTGCTTCATTCGATTCCGCCCGAAGTGAAGAATGTAAATATCACTATGGGATTTCCATTATCCCAAACCCCGGTATACAGTTTCATTAATGCCGCCCTTGAATTGCAAACCACGGGGTATCGCCCGGATACCGGACGTTATACTTATGAAACAGTACAAGCGATACTGAAACACCCATATACCCGGCAACTATCTTCCAAAGCTGAACCGTTGGAACGTGACCTGACAAAGACGAACCGTTTCTATCCATTACCAACGGAATTGAAACAGGATGGTTTTCTTGCACTCCTATTCACTCCATGCAAGAACATTCATGAGTTATGCATCTACATCACCGGGGTGCTAAAAGAAATATCCATCCTCTACCGCCAGCAATCGGAACATGACGATATCTTCAATCAGCTTTATCGTGAATCATTATTTAAAAGCTTCACGTTGGTGAACCGTTTGCTCAATTTGATTGAAACGGGAGAATTACAAATCCGTATCGATACCTTCAAACGGCTACTAAACCGTCTATTGACGACTGCCAATATTCCTTTTCACGGAGAGCCTGCCATCGGTATGCAGATCATGGGAGTACTCGAGACACGTAATCTTGATTTCCGCAATCTTATCATGCTTTCACTCAATGAAGGCCAGTTGCCGAAAGCCGGAGGCGAATCCTCTTTTATTCCTTATAATCTCCGCAAAGCTTTCGGAATGACGACCATAGAACATAAGAATGCGGTATATGCATATTATTTCTATCGACTGGTCCAAAGGGCAGAAAACATCACATTGATTTATAACACCTCTTCCGACGGGTTAAATCGGGGAGAAGAATCCCGCTTCATGTTACAATTCCTCGTAGAGTGGCCGCACGACATCGTTCGCGAGTTCCTCGAAGCCGGGCAGTCACCTCAAAGCAACCAGGAGATCATCATCGATAAAACACCGGAAATACTCAATCGAATAAATTATAAATACGATTTCACGCGGAACCCGAAGGCATTCCCGCTTTCACCTTCCGCACTCAATGCATACTTGGATTGTAAACTACGCTTTTATTACCGCTATGTGGCCGGGCTGAAAGCTCCCGACGAGGTCAGTGCCGAAATAGATTCATCCCTGTTCGGCACTATTTTCCATCGTGCAGCCGAACTGGCTTACAATGATTTGAGCGCAAACGGCAAAGAAATACGGAAAGAAGATTTAGAGAGACTTTTACGAGACAATATCCGCCTTCAAGGGTACGTAGACAGGGCTTTTAAAGAAGAATTCTTCCATGTCGAACCGGATGAGAAGCCGGAATACAATGGGATTCAGTTACTAAATTCCAAAGTTATCTATTCTTATCTGAAACAGCTATTAAGAAACGATCTCCAATATGCTCCTTTCTCCATGGTTGGAATGGAGAAAAAAGTTAGTGAAGAAATGCAGGTCAAGACTCCGTCCGGATCGATAAGTGTCCGCATTGGCGGGACAATTGATAGAATGGATTGCAAAGACGACACGCTCCGTATTGTTGATTATAAGACAGGAGGAAGTCCAAAGACACCTGCCAGCATCGAACAACTTTTCACCCCAGCTGAAGGAAGACCGAATTATATCTTTCAAACCTTCCTTTATGCTGCCATTATGAGCCGGAAGCAATCGCTAAAAATAGCTCCGGCATTGCTTTACATCCACCGGGCTGCCAATGAAAACTATACCCCTGTCATCGAAATGGGTGAACCAAGAAAGCCCAAGTTGCCCGTTAATAATTTCGCCTTTTTCGAAGATGAGTTCCGGGAACGATTACAAGCTCTATTGGAAGAAATTTTCGGAGATGAAGTTCCCTTTACGCAAACAGAAAACACGAAAGCCTGCGAATATTGCGACTTCCGTGCTTTATGTGGCGGTAGTTCCCGTACGAGGAAGTAAGGGAGAAAACTTTGAAATACAATAGCAAACTATTTATATTAACTATATAGAAGCCAATACCAACTTTATATCCGCATATGATACTTCATCTCCCATGGCCACCTTTATCTGCGTCAATCCACGCATATCGGGATGCTGCTGTAAATGATGTTTTACCTTCTCTATCTTATCTTGTGACACGAGCTGATCAATCTTTATTCTACCCTGACGAACATAATATTCCAGATGGGTAGCGATTGTACCGGTCACCAATTCCCGTGCCTTTGCTATGTCTTCAAGCTTCATCCCTTGACAAAACAGGTTATAACTAACCTCCTTTGTATCTGGTCTAGGCTTCTTTATAACGTCCGATTTAGAATCTTTCACATCCTCCGGTTTCATCTCCTTTCCTGCATTCTTGTTAGTAAATGCAGATATTTCCGGACGTTGTATATGTTTATCCTCTACATAACGATTCACCATATCCAACAATACATCCCCATACTTTTCGGCTCCTTTCTTTCCAAAATATGGAATACGTATTAAAGATTCAATATCTACCGGTAATAGATTTACTATTCCTAATATTGCCTTTTGCTGAATAATAGTATACACAGGAAGTCCGGCTCCGGATGCCTCCGAGTTTCTCCAGGCAATCAGCTGCTTATATAGTTCAGGATGTAATATGTCCGAAGGAACTTCTATCTTGTTTGTCTTATCGGATTTTGCGGACGAAGAAGCACTACGAGATTTATGCTCACCCGCACTGTTATGATCATTGGCTGCCAGTGTGAGTAAAGCCTTATGCTTAAGATAAGAAGAAACAGAGAAACCTTCTTCCCCGGTAAACGACAAAGTGCCTATCTTCACATGTAAAGCCGTCTGAAGAGTACTTATAGCATCCGTCATTCTTCTCTTGATATCTTTATTATCAGTCTGTACTTTTGTCATTGCAAGCAAAGGAGATAATAACTCTTCCAATTTCGTTTTAAAATAATTCGCACCGGAAATCAAACGTTTCTGCAACTTTTCATCGTGGGCATAATCATCTGTAGCATTTACAAGCTCTGTATATTGCGATTGAAAAGTATCTCCAACCTTTGTGACTTCTGTTTTATAATGTTCGAAAGCTTCTTTATATTGCCCGAGCAATTTCGGATAAAGCCGGTACAGATGTTCGTCCAATATACGAAGCACATGTCCGAAATCACGCTCCAAGGAATGGAAGTCAAATTGTTCGCATAACAATTCATAGAAATACTGACGTTGAAGCAAATTCAGTTTTACACGATCGGGTGACATCATTTCCATTTCGCGATTAAAGTCATCTATCGTATGGTCGGTAATTATCGATTCCAATCTGAGGGGGGAACTTAACACCATCCCTTCCAAACTCTTACATCGGCTTAGGGCAACATACACTTGTCCATGGGCAAATGAAAGATTCGCATCGATGATAGCCCGTTCAAAAGTCAATCCCTGACTTTTATGAATGGTAATAGCCCATGCCAATCGAATGGGATATTGTCTGAAAGTCCCTTCTACCTCTTCAGTAATCTCTTTGCTGACAGGATTCAATATGTATTTGCTATTTGTCCATTCTTCTGTCTCAAGAAGGAAAGATTCGTCATCCCCGTTGCCACGTACGATAATTCCATCTTTTCCGGTATCGAGTACAATACCAATTTTTCCGTTATAAAAACGATGTTCACCGGAAGTATCGTTCTTTATAAACATGATTTGGGCTCCTTTCTTTACAGTCAGCACTTCATCCGCCGGATAAGCCGATTCCGGGAAAGTACCGTCAATCTTTGCCTTAAAAGAAAAAGCATCGCCCGGCAAAGCGGCAAGTTGATTGTCATTATATCGTTGCGCCTGATAATTATGGGTAGTTAAGCGGATGTATCCCTCTTCTTTATCGGGCTTGAACCCTGGAAGATAGCGTTTATTCAACTCTGCAAGAACAGTATCATCTGCACTGTTCTCACGTATCTTATTCAATAAATCCAGAAAGAAGGCATCACTTTGACGATATACTTGTTTCAATTCGATTGTAACATATTCGGTTTGTCGCAACGCACGACTACCAAAAAAGAAAGCAGTATCATAAAAAGGGCGTAGCAACTGCCAATCGTCCTCCTTGATCACAGGGGCTAATTGTTGCAAATCACCGATCATCAGCAGTTGAACTCCTCCGAAGGGCTTATACCGATCACGATATTGGCGGAGGACAGCATCTACCGCATCCAAAAGATCAGCCCGTACCATACTGATCTCATCGATTACCAATAGATCGAGGCTGCGGATAATATTCACTTTTTCTTTTCCCATCTTATACGATGCCTGTGCGGAAGCAAAAGTTGTATCAGGAATATAAGGAGCAAAAGAGAGTTGAAAAAAAGAATGAATCGTAACACCGCCTGCATTGATGGCAGCAATTCCCGTAGGTGCCACCACAACCATGCGCTTATGCGATTTCGCTTTCAATTCCTTAAGAAAAGTGGTCTTTCCTGTCCCGGCTCTCCCGGTAAGAAAAAGATGCGTACCCGTATTCTCTATGAATTGCCAGGCTAGTTGCAATTCAGTATTCGTGTTTATCACCATTTTAGTTATGCAATAATTATTCCGGGTAAAGGTACTTAAAACAGTCTGAAATACCTTATAAATCCATACCTTTTATACGGACATTTTTTAGAAGGCACCTATTAAACTTATTTTCTTTAAAAGATATCTTCCCTAATTGACTGACTGCCTATAAACATTCAGGGCATCTGAACCAAAACGATTCAAATACCCTGAAAAAAGAAAAATTCATAAAGAGGGAAACATCATTTCATCGATCCACCGATAATATCGAGCAGCTCGTTCGTTATCGCTTGTTGCCGACCCTTATTATATTGTTTCGTCAAATCTTGTATCAATTCATTGGCATTGTCCGTAGCAACCTGCATAGCCAATGTACGAGCAGCATGTTCCGAAGCATTGGAATCCATTGCAGCCGTAAACATCTTCTGGCACAAAACTTTCGGGAGAAGATCGGCAATCAATTGTTCTGCCGAAGGTTCTATAATATAATCATTTACCATCAGATTCTCTTCTACCTCTGCTTCCTGTTCTTCTTCCAGTTGAGACAAGTCAATGGGTAGATATGTTTCTCGAAGCAATTCCTGTACCCCCATCGAACGGAAATGATGATAGATCAACTCCACTCTGTCCACTTCTTCATCGGCATAGAGTTTCATTAAATGTTCGGCCAATGCAGAGGCTTCCTTATAAGTGGGTTTGTCCGATAAAGATTGATAACTTCCTTTCGGGAAAAAGCCCATTTTCTTGATAGCTTCTTCAATTTTACGTCCTATCGGGTAAATAAGAATATTATCCTGACCTAATTTCCGGTACTCCCCAACTGTATGCAGAAACATTTTTATAACATTTGCATTGAAAGCACCACATAAAGAACTATTGGAGGAAAACATAACAATTGCTACACGTTTTACTTCCCTCCTTTTTATATAAGGAGATTCTATGTCAAGATCGGCACTAAGAAAATTTCTTAGTATTTTATTCATCTGCCTCTGATAAGGCAACATGTTTTCAATGGCTCCCTGCGCCTTATGCAATTTGGCAGAAGCCACCATCTTCATTGCTGAAGTGATCTTTCGGGTACTCTGTACCGAATTTATTCTGGTTTTTACTTCCTTAAGTGAAGCCATGATTCCGATTAAAAATTAGTAACTAAAAATTAATAACTAAAAAGGGAGAAGGGGAAATCAACTCTCCGTTCTTAATTCTTCATTTTCAATTTTTCATTTAATAAACTGTTTTGCTACCAGTTCCGCTGTTTCGCGGATACCTTTCTCAACATCCTCATTGATCACACCGGTTTTCAGCACATCCAATACATCTGCCTGATGATTGATAGCAAGCGTTTCCTGAAAACTGACTTCAAAGTCTTCCACCTTGTCAAGAGGAACATTACGTAATAATCCGTGTACTCCGCAGTATAAAATTGCAATCTGTTTTTCGACCGGCATCGGACTATATTGCGGCTGCACAAGTAAACGAGTATTTTTCTGCCCCTTATCAATGATATGGGCCGTAACAGGATCCATATCCCCACTGAACTTTGTAAACGCTTCCAGCTCACGATATTGAGCCTGATCTATCTTCAAAGTACCGGCTACTTTCTTCATAGCCTTAACCTGAGCATTACCACCCACACGGGAAACAGAAATACCGACATTGATGGCCGGACGTATCCCTTGATTGAACAAATCGACATCAAGGAAGATTTGCCCGTCCGTAATAGAAATCACATTTGTCGGAATATAAGCAGAAACGTCTCCTGCTTGCGTTTCGATAATAGGTAGTGCCGTCAGAGACCCGCCCCCTTTTACCATACCCTTCAAGCTCTCGGGAAGATCATTCATCTCACGAGCAACCTCTTCTTGATTTATTATCTTTGCCGCACGTTCCAACAAACGGGAATGAAGATAGAATATGTCCCCCGGGTAAGCTTCACGCCCCGAAGGACGACGAAGAATCAATGATACTTCCCGATAAGCTACTGCTTGCTTGGATAAATCGTCATAGATAACCAATGCATCACGACCCGTATCGCGAAAATATTCACCAATAGCCGCACCCGAAAAAGGCGAGAAGTATTGCATAGCAGCCGGATCACCGGCCGTGGCGGCAACAACTATCGTATAATCCATTGCTCCATATTCGCGCAATATATTCACAATAGAGGCAACGGTAGAACCTTTTTGACCGATAGCCACATAAATGCAATACACAGGTTTGCCAGCCAAATAGTTTTCACGCTGATTGATAATCGTATCAATGGCAATCGATGTCTTTCCCGTTTGGCGGTCGCCGATGATTAATTCACGCTGACCTCGACCGATAGGGATCATGGCATCTACCGCTTTTAATCCTGTCTGTAAAGGCTGGTTTACCGGCTGCCGGTAAATCACCCCCGGTGCTTTACGTTCCAAAGGCATCTCATATAATTTTCCTCCGATCGTGCCTTTACCATCCAACGGCTCCCCCAAAGGATCGATAACACGTCCTAACATTCCTTCTCCCACGCGGATAGAAGCGATTCGTTTGGTACGCTTTACGATATAACCTTCTTTGATTTTATCCGTAGGTCCGAGTAATACTGCACCGACATTATCTTCTTCAAGGTTCATCACAATAGCTTTGATGCCATTTTCAAACTCCAGCAGCTCATTAGCTTCAGCATTCCACAGACCATAAATACGTACCACTCCATCACTGACTTGCAATACGGTACCGATCTCTTCTAATTGCACCCGCGTATCGATTCCTTCCAGTTGGCGACGTAGAATCTCAGATACCTCACTTACATTTATATTTTCAGCCATTATACAATTCTCCTATTCTTATCAATAAATTGTTGTTTTACTCGTTTTAACTGGGTAGCAATACTGGCATCCAAACGAAAATCGTTTATATCGAAGATAAATCCACCTTCGATAGAGGGATCGACTACCGTCTCCAATTCCATCTTTGCGTGCAACACGTCACCGGCTGATTTACGAATACGCTCTTCCGTAGCTTTGTCCACAGGTACGGCAGTAATAAGTTTCCCAATCCCGATATGTTTCAGTTTCCGGTACAGTTCCAGAAAAGACAAACAAATGAATTGCAAGAATTGCTCCCTATGATTCTCCAACACCAAAGTAATAAACCGGGAGAATGCACGGCCAACTTCTCCATCGCCCACAGCCGCAGTGCATATCAAAGAATATTTCTCTTTGATGGGCAGTACAGGATTCGCCAATGCATCTTTCAGAGCCGGAAAGTTAGTTAGACTCCTCGACAACATGCAAAATTCCTTATACAACTGATCTTCAACGTTAAGCTCCTGAGCATACTCAATCAGCGCTTTAGCATATCGCATAGAAACAATTCCGATATCCATTTCTATTAATTACAAATTATTAATTACGACTTACGTGACAAGACTTCATCCAGCATGCGGTCTATCATTCCCATCTGTTCTTGTTTATCATTCAGATTTTTACGAAGGACTTTCTCTGCAATGTCTACAGAGAGAACAGCCACCTGACGACGAATATCGCGTATCGCCTCTTCCTTCTCGAATTGAATCTGTTTCTTCACCTCATTCAATTCTTTCCGGGCAGCAATTTCGGCCTGCTTACGAGCTTCATGAATAATCTTATCACGCTCCTCCAAAGCTTCTTTCAAAATACGTCCTTGTTCCTTATTTGCAGCAGCCACAAGCGCTTCACCTCTTTCTTTAAGTTCAGCTAATTGAGCATTCGCCACCCTGGCTACCTCCAAAGATTGGTCGATGTAAGTCTTACGCCCCTCAACCATCTTAATGATGACAGGAAAGCCATATTTTGCCAACACCGCAAACACAATGCCGAAGGATAAAACCATCCAGAACAAAAGGCCGCTATCGGGTAATAACAATGACATAATTTTATTTTCTATTTATCATTTGCAATGTACTTTTTGCCGATACTTTGTCATATCGCCAAATCATACATTGGAAATGTGGGATTATACATTATAAGAAGAATACCAGCAGACAAACAACTACTGCCAACAAAGCTACACCTTCTATCAATGCAGCAGCAATAATCATATTCATACGAATATCACTTGAAGCTTCCGGTTGGCGTGCTATAGCTTCCATTGCGGAACCACCAATTTTACCGATACCCAAACCTGCACCAATAACAGCAAGACCAGCACCAATGGCTGCTCCTAACTTTCCGATAGCAGCACCTGCGGCTGCTTGTAACAAGACTGATGATAGTAACATAATTTTCAGTTTTTAAATGGTTTATATTATTAGTTTTTAAATTCAAATTTACTAAGCCGGTTTCCTATTCAACTACTTTTTTAGTCTTATCCCCCTCTTGTGCCAACCCAATAAACACAGCCGACAACATGGTGAACACGTAAGCCTGAATGAAAGCAACCAGCAATTCCAATGCATTCATAAATATATTAAATAGGACGGAAGCAAAGGTTAAGGTTCCATTCAGTGCAGGTCCCATACTCGCTGAAATAAAAATCAAACAAGTAAGCACTAACATGGCCATATGACCGGAAAGCATATTGGCAAACAAACGGATCATCAGGGCAAAAGGCTTGGTGAATATACCGAAGAACTCGATAAATGGCATCATCGGTACAGGCACTTTCAACCACCAAGGAACATCCGGCCAGAATATATCTTTCCAATAATGTTTCGTTCCAAAAATATTAACGGCAAGAAATGTGAAAATAGCCAATACCATCGTGATGGCAATATTTCCCGTCACATTAGCACCTCCCGGGAAAAAGGGAACCAATCCCATCAGATTATTAATGAAGATAAAGAAGAATGCGGTCAGCAGATAGGGAGCGAACTTCTTGTAATTTGGACCTATACAATTCTTTATCACATCATCATGTACCATCATGATAAACATCTCCATAAAGCCGATAAAACCTCCGGGAGCATATGCTCCCTGTTCACGCCTGCGATACCAATGTGCCACACTCAGAATAATAATAACCAGTATAGCACTATTGATCAGCAATGACAAAGTAACCTTCGTTATGGATATATCCCATGGACGAACCACTTCACCAGCAACCTGTTCTACGATTTTACCTTCATATTTACTACCTTCAGGCGCAATGGAAAAACCTTCATACACGCCTCCGTTTTCTTTTAAGCGTGAAGAAAGGAAGGCATGCCACCCCGTTTTCGGGCTATATACGATCACAGGCAATGGAATCGTTATCTGTGTATTCCCCCAGGTCGTAATATGCCATTCATATGAATCGCCTATATGCCCAAAGACAATGCCTTTCACATCGACCGTGTTCTCTTTCTGTTCCTGAGAAGATATTTCTTCTTCCTGCGCAAAAGCAGGAAGTGCTACCATTATCACCAACATAAAGAGCATTCCCGTAAATATGTTATGCAACTGTTTCATCTTTTATCTTATTTTTCTTTAACCGTTTCTTATTGAGTTCATAACTTGCAAAAAAACTTGTCTCAAACATCAGATATAGCAAATAATTGGCTATAAATGTAAGTAGAAAAGCCCGGGCTTCCTCATGAACCACGATACAGTAAACCACGAGTACGATAATTGAAAGAATCATCTTTAGTACCTTCATTGCCAGATAAAGCAGCAACATCTTGTCCGGAGCATATTTACGGCAGGCATCGAACATATAGATATTAAACACTCCGAATAAATAGAAGTATACCGGAATCAACGGATACCCTCCAAAATAATGTTCGGGAATCAAAGAAAAATAAGTAAAGCCTCCCACTCCCCCCAACATCAAGGTAAGAAGAGTCAAATAAAGCAAATACTTACGTTTCGTTCTACTTATGCTCATTTTATGTTGCTGTGTTTTTCTGTTATTAACCTTATCGAATGATCACGAGATGCAAACGGAGGCAATCCCGTCACTCATCTCGACGAAACCACTTTGGATATCGAGTACCTTTTCTTCACCCTCCTCCGTCACATAGCTCAATTTTCCTTCTTGTAGCGAAGAGACAATCGGTGCATGTTGCGGGAGTATGGTAAACGAACCGAGAGTACCAGGCAATGTCACACTGCGTACATTGCCATCATATACTTTCTTTTCCGGAGAAACAATACACAAGCGGAGTTCTTTCATATCTTTCTAATCTTTAGCTTGTTCAAGCAATTTTTTACCTTTTTCAATAGCTTCTTCAATCGTACCTACATTCAGGAAAGCTTGTTCGGGAAGATCGTCCACGTCACCATCCAGAATCATTCGGAAGCCTTTGATCGTATCATCTATCGAAACCATCACTCCCGGTACGCCTGTAAACTGTTCGGCAACCGCAAAAGGTTGTGAAAGGAACCTTTGCACACGACGGGCACGGTTTACAATCGTACGGTCCTCATCCGAAAGCTCTTCCATACCTAAGATAGAGATGATATCTTGTAATTCTTTATTGCGTTGAAGAATCTGTTTTACTCTCTGGGCAACTTCATAATGTTCCTGTCCTACAATATGGGGGTCAAGAATACGTGAAGTGGAAGCCAACGGGTCAACTGCCGGATAAATACCTAATTCTGTGATTTTACGATCCAAAACCGTAGTGGCATCCAAATGGGTAAACGTAGTGGCAGGTGCCGGGTCAGTCAAGTCATCGGCAGGCACATATACCGCTTGCACAGAAGTAATAGAGCCATAACGGGTGGAAGTAATGCGCTCCTGCATAGCTCCCATTTCGGTAGCCAAGGTAGGCTGATAACCCACTGCCGAAGGCATACGCCCCAACAATGCCGAAACTTCGGAACCGGCTTGCGTAAAACGGAAGATATTATCAATAAAGAATAGAATATCCCGCGGACTGTCATCTTTCGTATGCATATCCCGGAAAGATTCTGCTACCGTCAAACCCGAAAGGGCAACCGAAGCACGCGCACCCGGTGGCTCGTTCATCTGACCGAACACCAAAGATACCTGAGATTTTTCCAATTCATCATAATCGACCTTGGAAAGATCCCAATCTCCTTCCTCCATTCCTTTCTTAAAAGCTTCGCCATAGCGGATAACTCCCGATTCAATCATTTCGCGAAGCAAGTCATTACCTTCACGGGTACGTTCTCCCACTCCGGCAAAAACAGAAAAGCCATTATGTTTTTTAGCTATATTATTGATTAACTCCTGTATAAGTACCGTCTTACCAACACCAGCACCACCAAAAAGACCGATCTTACCTCCCTTTGAATAGGGTTCCAGCAAATCGATCACTTTAATACCGGTATAAAGCACTTCTTGTACAGTAGTCAAATCTTCAAATTTAGGGGGATCGCGGTGAATAGAATAAGCTCCTTCACGACTGAGTTCTTTCATGCCATCTATGGAGTCACCGACAACATTCATCAATCTACCTTTGATTTGCTCACCTACAGGCATGGTAATCGGACCACCTGTCGGATATACCTTCATACCACGCTGTAATCCATCAGTACTATCCATCGCAACGGTTCTCACCGTGTTTTCACCAATGTGTTGTTGTACTTCTACAATCAGGATTTTGCCATTCGCCCTTTTTATTTCCAGTGCATCATGTATACTTGGTAAGATCAATTCAGCATCTGCACCTTCAAAATATACATCAACGACAGGGCCGATAACCTGAGAAATATGTCCGATAATCTGTGACATAAGCAATCATTTTATATATTATTTTCAAACTTAACGTAGTATAGTAAGCCGCGTTTTTACCAACTTTACTATTAAAATAACGCTCCAATTATTGTTTTGTTCACTTACCATTAACATAAGTAGTTAAACAAACAACTTTGCAAATGTAAAAACAATAACGATTCATTATTCTCATTTGCTATTTTTTGGATTTAGATAACATTCATTAGTCCTAAAATTGCTACAAATAGTCCATCTTTCACAGAGAAAAGTTCACTTTACCAACAAAACTACAATTAATCTTTCAGTTTAACAGAAAAACGTTACAACAAAATATAGTTTTCAAATTTCATAAAAGAGATCAATCAGTTAGATTGCAAAAGAAAAAGTAAAAGGGACAACGGGTTTCATGTTCGGAGACAATACAGCTATCCTTATATGAACATTTCTCAGGAATTTTAGAACAAAGTCATAACAATCAAGGCAATAGTATTAATTATTGCAAATAAAAAAACATCTTAATAGAACTGAAAGATATAGACTATAAAAAACGAGAATAAGTAGATATTTTAAAATATATCATACATTCTTTCTATCGTTCAATTACGTACGATCGGGAGATACCTATCAATATATGAAAAGGTATCTTTCAATATATGAGAAGCAGTGTTTCATATATTAATAAAAGTATGTACTTTCACAAACAAAAAGTACGTACTTAACACAGCGTTAAATACGTACTTTAGAATATAAGAATACGATCTCTTGTTATCTCTTAAAATACTTCCACTTTTTCAGCAATACGTTTTGTTTTATCACGCAACGCATCCAAATCGGAGCCTAAAGGGGCATAGCAAAGTACGACTCCCATGCGGCGATTGACCCGTGTAAACGGCTTGCCGAAAATACGCAGATAGGTATCCTCTTCTCTCGTAACCTCTTCCAATCCCCTATATTGCGGACGTTCCTGACTGGCAACAGGTGAAAGAATCACGGCACTCGCCCCTATCCTTTCCTGTTTGATACATGGAATCGGCAAACCAAGCACGGCACGGAGGTGTAATTCAAACTCATTCAGGTTTTGTGTACCTGCCAAAGTCACCATACCCGTATCGTGTGGACGGGGGGACAGTTCGGAAAAATAAACTCCGTTTTCATGGCTTAGGAAGAATTCTACTCCCCACAAACCAGCACCTGTTAAAGCACGGGTTACTTTCTCCGCCATCTCCTGTGCCTCTTTCAAATGTGCCGGATCAATGTGGGCAGGCTGAAAACTCTCACGATAATCCCCACCCTTCTGCACATGACCAATGGGAGGGCAGAACAAGGTCGGTCCGTTTTTTTGAGTGACAGTAAGCAATGTGATCTCACTATCGAACTTAATAAATTCCTCGATTATCAGTTCACGGATATCTCCCCGGCTGCCACTGCATCCGTATTCCCATGCATGTTCCAGTTCGTCTGCATTCTTCACCAATGACTGCCCCTTACCGGAAGAAGACATCAAAGGTTTCACCACACATGGAAAACCTATTTTGGCAGCGGCATCTTTCAGTTCGTCCAGTGATTTAGCATAGAAATAGCTGGCTGTTTTCAATCCAAGTTCTTTAGCTGCCAGATCACGGATGGCTTTCCGGTTCATAGTGAAGTTGACGGCACGCGCACTCGGCACTACCTGAATTCCTTCTTTCTCAAAATCGTACAAACGTTCCGTACGGATGGCTTCAATCTCTGGCACGATGATATCCGGCTGGTGTTTACGCACCACACGTTCCAACGCTTCGCCATCGAGCATATTGAATATCTCATATTCATCGGCAACCTGCATGGCAGGTGCATGGGCATATGAATCACAAGCAATGATATGTTGTCCTTTACGTTGGGCAGATATAACAAATTCTTTTCCTAACTCACCCGATCCGAGCAAAAGTATTTTCTTCATGATTGCATTGTTTTGATAAAATTATGACCGCAAAGGTACTATTTTCTTGCTTAAAAAAATCCGGTGCATCCTTCTTTATACAATTACTGATGTTGTTCACGCAGTAAGTCATTCACCGTCTTTACCGGGTTAAATGTAGAAAGAGGCACTTCTACAAACACAGTGTTCCAATCACTCATCGCCCCGTTCCATAATCCCGGAAGTTCCAAAGCCTTGAGGTCTTTGCCATTCTTCGACTTGTAAGAGATAAAGCCGGTTGCTTTATCAACGTATTTCACAAGATCGAATTTGTGACCTTTATAATCACGCACGGCACATACGAGGTCTACCGGATTGAAATGAGTGCCTTTCTCAAACATCTCTTTCTTGGCAGGATCATCCATATCGATCTGCGAACTTTCCAAAATCTGCAATGAGATGGTACCGTCATTATTATAGGCAAGGAACGGTCCCCCACCCGGTTCACCGACATTCTTCACCATACCGCATACGCGCATAGGCCGGTTTAGTTTATTCTTTAGATAAATGACCAGTTCGGCATCTTCCAAGTTCTTCGTTTCAGGATTCTTACAGAAAAGTTTTTTCTGAACGAATTGCAGAATTTCCATCACCTGTTCATGAGTATATTTGCCACTGTCCAATAACTCAAGATATTCAAAAGCTTGTTTTTGCAGACTGACCAATATACCGGCAATCAGCTTTTTATAAAGTACCGTATCCTCTTTCAACCTATCAGGAACCACATTATCAATATTCTTGATAAAGATGATATCAGCATCAAGATCATTCAGATTTTCGATCAAAGCTCCATGACCGCCCGGACGGAACAATAATTTGCCATTATCACGGAACGGTTCATTGTTCATATCGGCAGCAATCGTGTCAGTACTCGGCTTTTGTTCGGAGAACGTAATGTTATAATCAACGCCATAACGTTTAGCGAACTCACCCGCCTTTTCCGCCACCAATACTTTGAACAGCTCACGATGCTCGGCAGATACGGTAAAGTGTACGTTCACTTTGCCACTCTTCCCCGCTGCATACAGGGCACCTTCCGCAAGATGTTCCTCCAACGGAGTACGCGCACCCTCTTCATACTTATGGAACTTAAGCAAGCCTTTGGGCAATGCACCATAATTCAATCCGGCTTCTTCCAATAAAGCGGCAACCACCGCCTTATAGTTTCCTGTGGCGATCAATCCGGCTATATCATTCCCTGCGGTACGCTGGCAAGCTACATTCAGATCATCGTAAAAAGCAAAATTATTCATACCCTCGAAGAAAGCATGTTCAAACTTTGTAGCAGGCGCATCATAATCAGCTCCCAAAAATTCAAAGAGATTCTTAAACATACGGCTGGCAGCTCCCGAAGCCGGAACAAACTTCACTACGGTCTTACCCGAATTCATATAGGCATCCCATGCATCGAGAGATGCTTTCATTTCAGCAGCATCAGGGACCAGGATTCCTTTGTCAACAGATGCAGCAGCATCCAACTTCAAGAAAGGAAAACCTTTTTGAAAACAGGCCAGTTGCTCAGCTATTTGTGCTTCTGTAATGCCTTTCTTGGCAAGCAACTCTTTGTCTTGTGGTGTTATCATACGTATCTATTTTTATTAATTGATGCCCAAAAATACAAAATGTTATTCACTTATGCCCTTCAACTAAACAAAAAAAACTACTTTTACATTCGAAAAGTACCAAATAGCAGAAAAAACTATGGAGGAGATTTCATTTTTCAACGATAAAGAAAAAGTTGAGCTATTCGCCTTATACAAAAGACTGATACGCTCTGCCGGAGACAGTATTACAAAAGAAAATATCCGGAAATTAAAGAAATACCTTATTTACGCTGCGCAATGCAATAATCTGCCGCGTAATAATTTTGGTATGAACCCCGTCATAAGAGATTTGCAAACGGCAGTCATCGTAGCCGAAGAAATAGGCATGAAAGGATCGTGCCTGATAGGCATCATGCTTCACGAAATCGTAAAAAACAACGTCATTACAACCGAAACCGTTCAAAAAGAGTTTGGCGAAGACGTTTCGAGCATCATCACCGGGTTGGTAAAGACCAATGAACTGTATGCCAAAAGCCCGGCCATCGAATCGGAGAACTTCCGCAATTTACTTCTCTCGTTTGCCGAAGACATGCGCGTAATCCTGATTATGATTGCCGACCGGGTAAATGTGATGCGCCAGATAAAGAATTCCGAGAATGCAGAAGACCGCTTGAAAGTGGCTAATGAAGCGGCTTACCTATATGCTCCCCTTGCACACAAGCTGGGATTGTATAAATTGAAGTCGGAACTCGAAGACTTGTCTCTGAAATATTCCAAACGGGACACTTACTACTTCATAAAAGATAAGTTGAACGAGACAAAAGCCTCCCGGGATAAATATATTGCAGCCTTCATCGAACCGATCAAGAAAAAGGTAGCAGAAGCCGGACTGCATTTTGACATTAAGGGACGTACCAAGTCCATACACTCCATCTGGAATAAGATTCAAAAGCAGAAAACATCCTTTGAAGGTATCTACGACCTATTTGCCATCCGGATCATCATTGACTCGGAACCGGAGAAGGAGAAACAAGAATGCTGGCAGGTGTACTCCATCGTGACAGACATGTACCAACCCAATCCGAAACGCCTCCGCGACTGGCTCTCCATACCTAAAAGCAACGGATATGAATCGCTTCATATCACAGTGATGGGACCGGAAGGGAAATGGGTGGAAGTCCAAATACGCACCCGCCGCATGGACGAGATTGCCGAACGCGGATTAGCCGCCCACTGGCGATACAAAGGTGTAAAGGGAGAATCTGGTCTGGACGAATGGCTGACTTCAGTTCGGGAAGCACTTGAGAATCCGGATAATGATTCCATGAAAGTAATGGATCAGTTCAAGATGGACTTGTACGAAGATGAAGTATTCGTCTTCACTCCCAAAGGAGATTTGTTCAAATTAGCCAAAGGAGCTACCGTACTTGACTTCGCATTCCATATACACAGCAAATTAGGTTGCAAGTGCATCGGAGCAAAAGTCAATGGGAAAAATGTGCAGTTGAAGCAAAAACTGAACAGTGGCGACCAGGTTGAAATCATGACATCGAACACGCAGACTCCGAAACAAGACTGGTTGAACATAGTCACGACCTCAAAAGCCCGTACCAAAATTCGTCAGGCCCTAAAAGAGATGGCAGGACGACAGCATGATTTTGCCAAAGAGACCTTAGAACGAAAATTCAGAAACCGGAAGATGGAATATGATGAGGCGGTCATGATGAGGTTGATCAAACGGATGGGCTATAAAGTAGTTACCGAATTTTATCAGGCAATCGCTGACGAGACATTGGACATCAATGATCTGCTTGACAAATACATTGAACAACAGAAAAAGGATAATGATACGAAAGATGAAATCATCTACCGAAGTGCGGAAGGTTATAATCTACAGAACCAGATAGAAGAAACGACCGGTAAAGAAGACGTACTCGTCATAGACCAAAACCTGAAGGGCATTGAATTCAAACTGGCAAGATGCTGTAATCCGATATATGGTGATGATGTATTTGGCTTCGTGACCGTTTCGGGAGGAATCAAAATTCACCGGACTGATTGTCCCAACGCCGACCAGATGAGAGAACGTTTCGGCTACCGGATTGTAAAAGCACGCTGGGCGGGAAAATCGCAAGGCACCCAATATCCCATTACACTTCGTGTTGTGGGACATGACGATATTGGTATCGTGACCAATATCACCTCGATCATATCCAAAGAAAATGACATCACACTACGGTCTATCGGCATAGATTCGCACGACGGACTTTTCTCAGGCATGTTAACCATCATGGTGGGCGATACAGGGAAATTGGAAGCATTGATAAAGAAACTGAGGACTGTGAAAGGTGTAAAACAAGTTAGCAGGAATTAAGAAAAATACGGGCACCCGCCTATTCATTTATAAATGACCTGAACATACCCATGGAACCATTTAGCATCAGAAAACGAATCAAAAGTTTCACCTATGCGTGGAAAGGAATCAAAAGCTTTGTTTGTCAGGAACACAATGTCTGGATTCATCTGACGGCAGCATTATTGGCTGTTATCGCAGGAATTATTTTTAATATACAAAGATCCGAATGGATAGTCATTGTTATTTGTATCGGGATGGTTATTGCCGCAGAAGCATTCAATACAGCCATCGAACGACTTGTCAATCTTGTTTCACCGGAATGGCACCCCATTGCCGGTGAAGTTAAAGACATTGCAGCAGGCGCAGTACTTATATGTGCCATTGCAGCAGCAATCGTGGGATTAATTATTTTCATACCTTATATAATATAGGGGGGGGTGACACAGGGACAAGTTGACAAGTTGTCAACTTATCCACACTATCTTACCCTTTTCTTTTTATAATAAGGATATGTGATTAGCACAAAGAAAAGTAATGCCATAGGGGCTACGATACGCCCTATGTGATAAATAGACTCGATGGAAGATTCCACGCTTAAGTAACATGCAGCCGCAAGCCCGAGCGTAATTCCCGTTTCCCATGCCAAAAGATGGGTCGTATTGGCTGTACCACGCTGACAGTGTTGTGAAAGCTTAATGAATATAAGCAGGAACTCCGGAGTGACCAGTCCTAATCCAAGTCCTAATAACACAGCTGTAATTCCGGAAGGAACCTCCTGCAACAGGATACAGGAAAGTATCATCAAGCCTAATCCCGATACAATCACCCCTAATGTCCTTTCCCCATGAAAGAGCAGCCTGGCAAGCAGGACAGCAAACAAAAATCCAATCCCCACGATGGCAAAAAAAGGAATTTCCAACTCCCCGATGTACACCATACTCAACGAATAGTGAAACACCGGAAGCATTAACCCCGGAATAAAAGCAATCATTATCAGATTGATAGCCGGCAACCATCCACGCGGAAGAAAGAAGCGGTCAAAGGAACAGAGCTTTGTGACCATAGGTGCCCGGAAAGGCACATATACCCTTAAGACCGACAGTATCCCAAAGAGTCCGACCACAACCGAAACATACAGCAACGTTTTAAAAGGATAGGATTGATACAGCCAAACTCCCGAAGCAATCCCCACCAGCATACCTAAACGAGCCGCCCATGAAAAAGCAACATTCCCTAAACTGCGGAGATTAGAATTGGTAATATCAATGGCTAATGTTATCCCTGCCGTGGTAGCCATGCCAAAAGCAATTCCCTGTACAAGGCAAAGTAACGACAACTGTGTCAGATCATTAACAAAAGCGTATCCTGCCGTAGCAGCCAGCATCACCGCAAACGAGAAAGCACAGATATATTTCCGTTTATAAGCATCCACCAGATAAGCATGAAAAGGCCCGATGACATACATGCCTACGGTAAGCAACAGGAACATTGCCCCGGTCATGGACACCGGCACACCCAAGCGATCCGCCATCTCTATCGGAACGATTGGGAACAGCATATACAAGGATATGAACAACAGCAAATTAGCAATACATATCCGCATAAAATGAATTGTCCATAAATTGTTTGCCATATAGGTTAATATTGTTCTTTTTCATTGGGGAAGAAATTATTCTTCACATCTGAAACATAACGGCTGATTGCATCGTTCATCACCGTATACAAGTCTGCATAACGACGTAGAAAACGCGGACGGAAGCCATTGTTCATACCCAGCATATCCTGAATCACCAACACCTGACCGTCCACATTCCCTCCTGCACCGATACCGATTACCGGAATGGTCAGTTCGCTTGCCACACGGGCAGCCAAGGTAGCGGGAATCTTCTCAAGCACCAATGCAAAACAACCGGCTTCTTCCAGTAAATGTGCATCGCGAAGCAACTTATCGGCTTCGGCATCATCTTTGGCACGAACCGTATAGGTACCGTATTTATTGATCGACTGCGGCATCAATCCAAGGTGTCCCATAATGGGTATGCCTGCACTCAGAATTCGTTTCACAGTATCAATGATTTCTTCACCGCCTTCCAGTTTCAGCGCATCGGCATGACTTTCCTTCATGATACGGATGGCGGAAGCAAGACCTTCCATTTCATTTCCCTGGTATGAACCGAACGGCATATCGACCACTACCATGGCGCGTTTAACCCCACGTACCACCGATTTTCCATGATATATCATCTGGTCGAGCGTAATAGGAAGCGTAGTCACATTACCAGCCATCACGTTGGAAGCGGAATCACCTACCAGAATTACATCAATACCGGCACCGTCTACAATCTGTGCCATGGTGTAATCGTAGGAAGTCAACATAGATATCTTTTCGCCTCTTTGTTTCATTTCAACCAGGCGATGTGTAGTCACTTTTCTTGTATCATCTGATATATAACCAGCCATATTCTTTACTTTTTGAATAATTAAATTGGGCGCAAAGGTATAACTTTTAATCCATAACGGACAAGAAAAAAAGGAGGAATTTGCCCGGCATCGACGAGTGCAACCTTCATTACTGATATGAATGTTCTTCCTCCGCAAGAAAGAAGCTACCTATCACCGAAAAGTAAAACACACGATTCTAAACAACTTAAATCGCCTTACCTCCGTATTTCAAGCATTTTGTCATAAGTCATCCCATCAAAGTCGTCTATGACGATATCTGCCTTATCAATGATTGCTTCACGTGTATTTGTCGTTGCCACACCTATCACTGTTGCACCGGATGAACGTCCTGCCTGCAAACCATGAAAGGAATCTTCAAAAACAAAACTATTTGCCGGGGTAACTCCAAATATCTCCATTCCCAACAGATAACAATCCGGTGCCGGCTTAGAACGTCTAAACATTTCCCCCGTCAGAATACGATCGAATTGTGCTTTAAATTCAGGGTGCGTGCGATATACATTTTCCATCTTCTCTTCATTTGAACTTGTAACAAGAGCTATTTTCACCCCATGATAACGAAGATCGGCAAGGAACTTTTGTATCCCGGAAAGATATTCATACGACATATCCTTTTCGAACCGATTGAGATCACGGGTTATTTGCTCCTGTACCCCTAACATGCATGGAAAATATTTGTCATAGATTTGTGTCAAAGTCTGTCCTTTGATACCAGCTCCAAAATTATCCAAATGCAGATATTTACTTCCTTGTTCATTCCAAAAAATCGTATACTGCGACTCTGTATCCATTATTACACCGTCAAAATCAAACAGTGCAGCAATCGTATTTGTTACATTCATATAAACATTCTTTTACCTTAAAACGTTAAACCTTGTATTAATACGAGTGCAAAGTTCCGAATAATCGCCCGATCAGACAAATATTTTATAACTTTGCACCACTTAAAAATATGTAACGACCTACCGTATGGCACAACAGACCGACCCAAGAATATTAGGAACTGAAAAAATAGGCAAACTTTTGCTGCAATATTCTATTCCTGCCATTATAGGAATGACCATAACTTCGCTTTACAACATCATCGACAGCATTTTTATTGGACATGGTGTAGGCGCAATGGCCATTTCCGGTCTTGCCATTACTTTTCCTTTAATGAATCTGGTAGTAGCTTTTTGTGTATTGATCTCTGCCGGTGGTGCCACGATTTCTTCTATCCGTCTGGGGCAGAAAGATCTTGACGGAGCAACTGCTGTTTTGGGGAATACGCTCATGTTATGTCTTATCAATTCTGTGATATTTGGAGGAATAGCTTTCCTTTTTCTCGACCCGATACTCGATTTCTTCGGTGCCAGTCCCGATACTTTACCTTACGCAAGGGATTTTATGCAAGTGGTTCTGTTAGGCACCCCTATCACCTACACTATGATAGGTTTGAATAATGTGATGCGAGCAACCGGATATCCAAAGAAAGCCATGTTGACTTCTATGGTAACTGTAATTGCCAATATCATTATCGCTCCGATCTTTATATTCCATTTCCATTGGGGTATCCGGGGAGCCGCTATGGCAACTGTTTTATCACAATTCATCGGTATGGTATGGGTAGTACAACATTTCCGCAACAAAGACAGTTTTGTTCATTTCACACATGGTTTCTGGAGATTGAAAAAGCGTATTATCGGTAGTATATTTTCCATAGGCATGTCACCGTTCGCCATGAACGTAACTGCCTGTGTAATTGTCATCATTATCAATAATAGCCTACAGAAATATGGAGGTGACTTGGCAATCGGTGCTTATGGTATTATGAATCGCCTGTTAATGCTTTACGTAATGATTGTAATGGGACTCACAATGGGAATGCAACCCATCATCGGATACAATTACGGTGCGCAAAAACACGATCGCGTAAAACAGACCCTCCGTTTAGGTATCTTGGTTGGTGTTTTGATCACAAGCAGTGGTTTCCTTATTTGCGAAATCGTTCCGCATACCGTATCCGCCATATTTACGAACAACGAAGAACTGATTAACATGGCAGCATCCGGACTCAGAATTTGCATATTAATGTTCCCATTGGTAGGCGCTCAAATCGTGATTTCAAGTTTCTTCCAAAGCATAGGCAAAGCCAAAGTAAGCATCTTTCTTTCCTTATCACGGCAGTTAGTATACCTTTTGCCTTGCCTCCTGTTATTTCCCGGATGGTATGGACTGGAAGGGATCTGGATGAGTATGCCCGTATCTGATGGACTTGCATTTATTACAGCTGTTATCAGTTTAATGATTTATATTAAAAAAGTAACCAAAGAAAACTCTACCAAGACTGACTACGAACTGCGATAAATATCATTCTTGACATAAAGAATCCGATAGTCTGAATATGTTATTGCACTAATCGGCAGATTTTTCCCATTCAGCGTTGAAACTTCCCCTTACGTCTATCATTTTTGTAATATGTAATATAGGTATCTAACTTTGCATGTATTAAATCAGAAATAATATTGCAAACAGTTATGATAAACGTAAAAAGATTGACCGTAATAACACTCTGTTTCAGCAGTCTGAGTTATGGATTGCATGCACAAGAAGAGCAACCTGTCCAGTGGACGTTACAAGATTGCATCGATTATGCACTTGAGCAAAATATTACTTTACGCAAGAACCGCATTAATGCTGAAAGTAGTGCCATAGATGTAAAGACTGCCAAAGCAGCACTCTTCCCCAGCCTTTCTTTCTCTACCAGCCAGAATGTAGTCAATCGCCCATACCAAGAATCAAGCAGCTTCATTAGCGGTAGCGAGGTGCTGAGAAGTAGTAGTAAAACAAGCTATAATGGTAACTACGGACTTAACGCCCAGTGGACCGTCTATAATGGAAACAAACGTCTTAAGACTATAAAACAAGAGAAATTAAACAACCGGGTAGCCGAACTTGAGGTGGCTACGTCGGAAAACAGTATGGAAGAAAGCATTACCCAAACTTACATTCAGATTCTTTATGCAGCCGAATCAGTTAAGGTAAACGAGAACACACTGGCCGTAAGCGAAGCACAACGCGATCGCGGAAGGGAATTGCTATCGGCAGGAAGTATTTCAAAAGCTGATCAGGCACAATTGGAAGCACAAGTCAGTACGGATCGTTACCAATTAGTCACTGCACAAGCAACATTACAAGACTATAAACTTCAACTCAAGCAACTTCTTGAATTAGACGGAGAAGAAGAGATGAATCTCTATCTGCCCACATTGGACGATAGTAAAGTACTCTCTCCCTTACCAAGCAAAGCAGATGTTTATCACTCAGCCCTTGCTTTGCGACCGGAAATAGAATCCAGCAAATTAAATGTGCAATCTTCTGAGTTGGGTATTAATATTGCTCGTGCCGGATACATGCCCAGCATAAGTCTGAGTGCCGGAATCGGAACAAATAATACCAGTGGCTCTGACTTTACTTTCGCTCAACAAGTGAAAAACGGATGGAATAATTCATTAGGATTGTCTGTCAGTGTGCCTATCTTTAATAACCGACAGACGAAGAGTGCCGTACAGAAGGCAAAACTTCAGCATAAAACAAGCATGCTCGATCTTTTGGACGAACAAAAGACTCTTTATAAAACCATAGAAGGACTTTGGCTCGATGCCAACAGTGCCCAACAACGTTTTGCCGCTGCTCAAGAAAAACTACGTAGTACATCTATCAGCTATGAGCTGATTAGTGAACAATTTAACTTGGGTATGAAAAACACTGTTGAACTTTTGACAGAAAAGAATAATTTGTTGAGCGCTCAACAGGAAATGCTCCAAAGTAAATACATGGCTATATTGAACACTCAGTTACTCAAATTTTATGAAGGAGAGAAGATTGTGATTAGCGAATAAACTATAGTGATTAGCGGATCTCATAGCTAATGAATTAATGACTGATTCACTAATCACTTCTATTCCTTACCATTAATTTACTGATTACAATAGAGTTATTATAATATAGATTTGTATTCAACGCTGATGCATTTACCTTATGCAATTGAAGAAGTATTACCGTTTTACTGTAAGAGCTTTGCAACGATGCCGCAAAAGCAATACAGCGTCAATGCAAAAGCAATGCAGCGCCACTGCAAAGGCGATACAGCATCACTGCAAAAGCAATGCAACATTACTGCAAAGGCAATGCAGTATTGTAGCTATTATGAGAATAAATCTAATCTCATAGACTCTAATATAAATCACTTATCACTAAATAACTAACCAATAAATAATATGAATAAGAAGAAAATCATCCTTATCGGTATCGCCCTGATAGTGATCGCAGGAGTGTCAGTATGGATCTTCAGTGGTTCTACGATCCGGCATAAAATCTCCTATGTCACTGTCCCCGTTGAAAAAAGCGATATTTCCAATTCCGTAACAGCTACAGGTACCATTGAACCGGTAACGGAAGTAGAAGTCGGTACACAAGTATCAGGTATCATCGATAAATTGTACGCAGACTATAACTCGGTCGTTACCAAAGGACAGTTGATTGCCGAAATGGACAAAATAACCCTCCAAAGTGAATTGGCATCAGCCAAAGCCACCTATGACGGAAACAAAGCCGAATACGAATACCAAAAAAAGAACTACGAACGTAGCCGGGGGCTTCATGAAAAGGCGCTGATCAGTGATACGGATTATGAACAAGCACTGTATAATTATGAAAAATCGAAAAGCCTGTTTGATAGTAGCAAAGCGGCTCTGGCAAAAGCAGAACGTAACCTATCGTATGCTACCATTACCTCTCCGATTGATGGAGTAGTCATAGATCGTGCAGTAGAAGAAGGACAAACAGTAGCTGCCGGATTCGAAACTCCCACTCTGTTCACCATAGCTGCCGACCTGACACAAATGCAAGTAGTTGCCGATGTAGACGAAGCAGATATAGGTGGTGTAGAAGAAGGGCAACGAGTGAGTTTTACGGTAGATGCTTATCCGAACGATACATTCGAAGGCAAAGTCACTCAAATCCGTCTCGGCTCTACAAGTACCAGCACGACATCCACAACTTCAAGCACAAGCGTAATTACATATGAAGTTGTTATTTCAGCCCAGAATCCCGATTTAAAACTGAAACCTCGTTTGACAGCCAATGTAACCATTTTCACACTGGACAAGCAAGGTGTCCTTAGCGTACCTTCGCGGGCATTACGCTTCACTCCTGAAATTCCGCTTATAGAAAAGGAAGACATCGTAAATGATTGTGAAGGAACTCATAAAGTATGGACTAAAGAAGGTAATACGTTCACGGCACATCCGGTAACAATTGGCATCAGTAATGGTATGAAAACTGAAATCATCAGTGGAATTACGGAAGGTATCCAGGTTATCAGTGAAGCGAATATTGGTAATTCATCTGCTAATGGACAACCGGAGATGAATGCAAATTCGGAAAAAAGTCCTTTCATGCCGGGCCCTCCGGGAAGTAACAAGAAAAAGTAAGTATCATGATAAAGAAAGTAATAGAATTGCATAATATCAAACGTAACTTTCAGGTGGGAGAAGAAACTGTACATGCATTGCGTGGCATTTCTTTTACCATCAATGAAGGCGAGTTTGTCACAATCATGGGAACTTCCGGATCAGGAAAATCGACACTCCTGAATACGCTGGGTTGCCTCGACACACCTACCAGCGGAGAGTACCTGCTGGATGGCATTTCGGTACGAGCAATGAGTAAGTCTCAACGTGCGATTCTGCGTAACAGAAAAATCGGATTCGTGTTCCAAAGCTATAATCTTCTACCTAAAACGACGGCAATAGAAAACGTGGAACTACCATTGATGTACAATGCTTCCGTCAGTGCATCCGAACGTCGCCAACGTGCCATTGAAGCTCTGCAAGCCGTAGGGCTGGGTGATCGGCTGGAACACAAATCGAACCAAATGTCCGGTGGACAGATGCAACGTGTAGCCATTGCCCGTGCATTGGTCAATAACCCGGCCGTGATTCTGGCAGACGAAGCAACCGGAAATCTTGACACACGTACTTCATTCGAAATTTTAGTACTTTTCCAGAAATTACATGCAGAAGGACGTACCATTATCTTCGTTACACACAACCCTGAACTGGCGCAATATAGTAGTCGCAATATCCGTTTACGTGACGGCCATGTGATCGAAGATACTATCAACTCTCATATACTTTCTGCCAAGGAAGGACTGGCCGCATTACCAAAAAATGATGAAGATTAAAACATTACTATCATGAACGGAACCAACTTATTTAAAATAGCTCTACGGGCACTCGCCAACAACAAACTGCGGGCATTCCTGACGATGCTGGGTATCATCATAGGCGTAGCTTCGGTTATCACCATGCTGGCTATCGGACAAGGCTCGAAGAAAAGTATCCAAGCTCAGATATCCGAAATGGGTTCGAACATGATCATGATCCATCCCGGAGGCGATATGCGAGGCGGTGTGAGACGTGATCCCTCGGAAATGCAGACGTTGAAGTTGGAAAACTATGAAAAGCTGTGTGAAGAAACAAACTATCTGTCCGGGATCAGTCCGAATGTTTCCTCGTCGGGGCAGCTTGTGAATGGTAACAACAACTACCCCTCCTCTGTGAACGGAGTAGGTCTTGATTATCTGAAGATTCGACAATTATCGGTAGATAATGGTGAAATGTTTACTGAAGCCGATATTCAAAGTTCGGCCAAAGTTTGTGTCATAGGTAAAACCATTGTCGATAATCTCTTTCCGGACGGAAGTGATCCTGTAGGCAAGGTGATCCGCTTTAGCAAAATACCTTTCCGTGTCGTAGGTGTATTGAAATCTAAAGGATATAACTCAATGGGCATGGATCAGGACGATATCGTACTGGCACCTTATACCACAGTTATGAAACGCTTATTAGCGGTAACCTACCTGCAAGGTATCTACGCTTCCGCTATATCGGAAGATATGACAGACTATGCAACCGATGAGATAACCACTATCTTACGTCGTGAACATAAATTAAAAGATACCGATGAAGATGATTTCACCATTCGTAGCCAACAAGAACTGAGTACGATGCTTAATTCCACTACAGACCTGATGACTACATTACTTGCTTGTATCGCAGGCATATCTCTGGTAGTAGGCGGAATAGGAATCATGAATATTATGTATGTGTCCGTTACAGAACGTACACGCGAAATCGGACTTCGCATGTCGGTTGGTGCCCGTGGCATCGACATTCTCAGCCAATTTCTGATCGAAGCCATCCTCATCAGTATCACCGGTGGTATCATTGGAGTCATCATCGGTTGTGGCGCAAGTTGGATTGTGAAAAGCGTGGCTCACTGGCCTATCTTTATCCAACCCTGGAGTGTATTCTTATCATTTGCCGTATGTACAGTTACCGGAGTATTTTTTGGTTGGTACCCTGCAAAGAAAGCGGCCGACTTGGATCCAATCGAAGCTATACGATACGAATAATGTGATTAAATCACTAAAACAACTATCTTTGCGTGCATGAAAACAATTATCAATAGCCGTACACGTTTCACAGAAGTCTCAACCCACGTTATAGGTTGGGGTATAGTATTCGGATTCCCATTCTTTTTTATCAACCGGGGAGGAGAATCAATTGATTGGATGGGATATCTGCGCCACGTAGGTGTCCCCCTCTCCTTCCTTATTGTATTTTATCTTAATTATTTCATCCTCATTCCCCGTTATTTATTTAATGAACGGCTCCGGGAATATCTGTTGCTAAATTTAGCACTGATCATCCTGATGAGCGGTGGGCTTCACCTATGGCAAAGTTTCGTGTTTTCTAATCATAATCCCGTAAAACCACCCAAGAATATACCGCCCGGGTGGATATTTTTTGTTCGTGACATGTTTTCAATGGTGTTGACAATCGGTTTGGCGGCTGCAATCAAGATGAGTACCCGCTGGGGACAGATTGAAAATGCCCGTAGAGAAGCGGAAAGAAATCGTACGGAAGCTGAATTGAAAAACCTGCGAAATCAATTGAATCCTCATTTCTTACTCAATACGCTGAACAATATCTATGCTTTAATTGCCTTCGATTCGGATAAAGCCCAAATGGCCGTACAAGAACTTAGTAAGCTTCTTCGCCACGTCCTTTACGACAATCAGCAAACCTATGTTTCCTTAGGTAAAGAAATGGATTTCATCCGTAATTATATCGAACTGATGCGTATTCGCCTTTCATCCAATGTGAAAGTTGAGACGTATATAAACATCGACCCGGACAACCGGACGGAGATTGCCCCGCTCATCTTCATCTCTCTCATAGAAAATGCATTCAAGCATGGCATCTCCCCTACTGAACCAAGCTTCATCCGGATTGTTTTCTCGGAAACTAACGGAGAAGTAAAATGTGAGATAACAAACAGCTATCACCCCAAAGCCGAAACGGACAAAAGTGGCTCGGGAATTGGTTTGGAACAGGTAAGCAAACGGCTGGCACTTATATATCCGGGGCGATACAAATGGGAACGTAAAATAAGTGAAGACAAAAAAGAATATTCATCCAAATTAGTGATCAGTATCTAGTAGCAAAAGGCTAAAATTAAATGACATCAAGATACATTTTTTATCACTTGTCATTAGATACCAGTCACTAATCATCAATAATAATTTCTATGATACTCAATTGCGCCATCGTTGACGATGAACCTTTAGCTCTTGACTTGCTTGAAAGCTATGTTCATAAAACTCCATTTTTATCATTAATAGGCAAATATTCCAGTGCAGTCCATGCCATGAAAGAGATCACAGGAAAGAATATAGACTTACTCTTTCTTGATATCCAGATGCCTGAACTTAACGGATTGGAATTTTCCAAAATGGTCGATAAGCATACGCGGATCATCTTCACCACCGCTTTCGATCAATATGCCATAGACAGTTACCGAGTAAATGCACTCGATTACCTATTGAAACCTATATCTTACATTGATTTCTTGCAAGCAGCCAACAAAGCACTGCAATGGTTCGAACTCGTACAAAAGCCTGAAGAAATTGAAAGCATTTTTGTGAAAAGTGATTATAAGCTCGTCCAGGTAGAATTAAGAAAGATTCTCTACATTGAAGGATTAAAAGATTATATCAAAATATATACAGAAGACCAGCCTAAACCTATACTTTCACTGATGAGCATGAAATCGATGGAGGAACTACTTCCCCCCTCTCGATTCATGCGTGTACACCGTTCATTCATTGTTCAGAAAGATAAAATACGCATTATTGATCGTGGACGCATTGTTTTTGAAAAGACATATATTCCGATCAGCGATAGTTACAAAACATCTTTTCAGACATTTCTTGACGAAAGAAGCTAAAAATCGACTGATTTATCGATAAAAAGTCCAGATTTGTCTATTTATATTTGCAAAACTGGTAATTATAACATATCTTTGTTGCGAACAGAAAGGAGTTGTGAAACTCTAAGAGAATAGAATAGTTTAGTTAAGTCTAGTTTAGTTTTTGTGTTGAAGGGCTTCTACCTCAGAGGAGGATCATGAAGCCCTTTTTTATTTGCTGATTTCTAGCTATTCACAAATAACTATCATACCAACAAAAATCCTATCAAACGGACAAGATAAAGTAAGAATTGCAATTTCCTATAACTGAGATACACGTCATATAACTACCGATATAGTCATAGATTCAGTTAACGAGTTCAAGAATAAAAAATTGGTAAGTACTATTGAAGTGAAGAAAGCTAAATAAGAAGGCAGCTTTTCAGACTGCCCTCAATTCGATCATTGATTAATCAATCTTTCCTCCTCAAAACCTTTTAAGGAATAGGAGTAAGAGTGTTTTTAGTTACAGTTTGCACAGGTGAATGTAATCCGTTTGGAAGGTCGTAATAAATCTTTGCACTAAACGAATGTCCACTTTGTGCTCGACCGGCTTCAATGATAGCTCCCTCTATAGCCCCTTCATTTGTAAATGTCGAAATTGTGTAATTCCCTAAAAAGGCATTAGAGGTTACATCAGTCAACGCTACGTGATATTCTCTATAATCAGTCATAATATTATTTATTTCTTTCCTACTCTTTTCCTGGCTTTTCGGAACCCGCCCATAATTAATTTCTGCAAACCTACGATGCGAAGCTAGCAAACCAAAGAAATAAGAACAATTGTGTTTGACGGAAGCATGAAAAAATTTCATGAACAAACAATACATATCAAATAAAAAAGAACATACAATGGTAGCATCTTGAACTTATGGAAAGCTAAATACTTTATTATATGATTGGCAGTCCGCTTTGAATTAACAATATGTCCATTATCTATATTATAATGGAAGTACTAAATCAATGCTTAAGAAATAGACATATAAAACTAATAATATCCTCAAAACAAGAACCTTTTTAACTAAATAATTGTTTTAATATAAACTTAAACTTTTTGTACGGCAGGCCATCTGTGAAGACAGCAGGCCGTTATTATTTTCTACTAAATGAGAGATTATTACAAAAATATCACCTCAACTGTATTATTTTAGTTAATATATCAGTAACTTTGCACCACTATTATATATGATATGAAATGGACGAAAAAGAAGTAAATTTAAATCAACTTCTTATTGATAAATGTCAGAAAGAAGGAATTATAATTGCTTTGGTTGCCATTAATAGGAAAACCAAAGAGATCGAGTTGCCTCAAAGCATAAAAGATAAAGTAAATAATCCCGACTATTATGTTTGCTATTGTCACAAAAATAAGCAAGGGGAATATTGTGTAGAAAAAATAGAGGAAGAATAATGCTATCCTTATCAAACAAGGGGCTTTTTATTAGCCCCCTGTCATTAAACTTTATATTTTTATTTTTGAAGCCGCATGACTATCTAAAAATAAATCTACCTGCTTGGCGTGATGAGCTATATATGCGGCAGGACTTGTATCTCCTGAAGTGCAAATTTCTTCTACTACCTCTGACTTATTTCTGCCTGTTATCAGAAATATGACTTGCTTGGCATTTATTATTGGAGTACCTGTCATAGCAATCCGTCTTTGTCCATTATGCGGATTTAGACTAACTTCATACATATGATCCGAGGATAATAAATTCTCTTGTCCTGGAAAAATAGATGATGTATGTCCATCGTCTCCTGCACCCAACAAAATAAAATCAAATACCGGACATCCATTTTCTGAAGGAACTTGCTTTTCAACAAGCTTTGAATAACGAATAGCCTCTTTCTCCGGTTTAACTTCCCCTTTTATACGAAATACATTTTCGTAGGGAATAGGAACCACACCTAATAGCAATGAACGAATCATGCCATAATTACTATCGGAATTTTCTGGTGGTACACATCGTTCATCGACAAAATAAACTTTCATCCGCGTCCAAGGAGTAATATCTCTATATTCATTCGCCCACAAATCGAACATCAGCGCAGGAGTAGCGCCACCACTAAAAGCGATATTGAAAGTTTTATCGGGTTCATCCGTCATAGATTTAACAAGATGAAGAATCAATGCACGTGCCGTCTCAATGGACGATGGATAAATTAAAGTATTCATAACTCACAATATTGGTCTGTGTTTGTTAAATTTTTACAAGGATTAGTCCACTCTGCACCATGTTCGTGCATCATGGCTTCACTTTCGAGAGGCCCCCATGTACCGGCAGGATAACCATAAAGCGGTGCATCAGGATGATCTTTCCAATATCGAAGAACAGGATCGAAAAAGCGCCAGGAAGCATCTACCGCATCACTACGCGTGAACAGCGTCGGATCACCCTGGATACAATCGTCTATCAAGCGAGCATAGGCATCACCGATAGGTACTCCCCCGAGTTGATTGTAACTGAATTCCATCGTCACTTGTTTCACTTCGAATCCGGCACCCGGAACTTTCATTCCGATCTTCAACACAATGCCTTCGTTGGGCTGGAGACGCAAAATAAGCTTATTGGCACGAGGGCAATGACCTCCTTCACAATGGAACATCTGATGGGGAGTTTCGCGGAAATGAACGACAATCTCCGTTACTTTCGTCGGCATTTGCTTACCGGTACGGATATAGAACGGTACACCGCTCCACCGCCAATTACTAATGCCCAATTTCATGGCAATGTAAGTCTCGGTACGTGATTCAGGGCTCACATTTTTCTCCTCACGATACCCCTTTTTATTACCAGAAGCAGTATATTGACCTCGAACAATATGTTCTTCAAAATCGACTTCTTTTAGTGGTGTCAACGATTCATAGACCTTCACTACTTCATCACGGAAGGTATCGGCATTGAAAACTGCGGGAGGTTCCATAGCAGTCAATGCGACCAACTGGATCAAATGATTTTGTACCATATCCCTCAGCGCACCGGTCGAATCATAAAAACCACCTCTATCTTCTATGCCTAAATTCTCAACAGCGGTTATTTCGATATAATCAATATAATTGCGATTCCATAACGGTTCGAAGATCCCATTGGCAAAACGGAAAGCCAATATATTCTGAGCCGTTTCTTTACCTAAAAAATGATCGATACGATATATCTGATGCTCACCAAAAACCGATGCGTAGATTCGATTCAATTCTCTTGCGGATTCCAAATCGTATCCAAAGGGTTTTTCAACAATGATACGGGCATGGCCACGATTCAAATGAGCTTTTTTGATATGCAAAGGAATTACTCCGTACAAAGATGGAGGGGTGGCCAAATAGAATAACAGATTATCCGGTTCTTTTTCTCCGGTCAGTTCTTCCAAACGTTCACGTAAACGGACATAGCCGGCTTCCACCGCAGGATCGATCGGAAGGTAGTAAAGATGTTGTGTAAATGCATCCATCCATTCCTTATCCTGATCTTCCGGTTTCACGAATTTCTCTAATTCCGAATAGATATAAGCGCGGTAATCCGTATCGGTATATACCGTACGCCCTACACCTATTATAAAAAAATCTCCCTTCAAACGCTTGTCTTTATATAAAGAATATAATGCAGGCATCAGTTTCCGCTTAGTGAGATCACCTGAAGCACCGAAGATTATCATTACAAACTTATCCATTGTTTTTGATTTTATACGTTATAAGTACCCGATTTCGTATTTCCTCCGTGGCCCGTCCAATTTTCATGGAAGAATTGTCCTCGAAGTTCGTCTTTGCGTTCAAAGGTATGCGCACCGAAATAGTCACGCTGTGCCTGTATCATGTTAGCAGGAAGATCTGCCGAAACCAGTGAATAGAAATAATTCAATGCAGATGAGAAGGCGGGAACAGGAAGCTCCTCACGCATGGCTTGCTCCACCAAACCTTTCCACCCAGGAAGTAATCCCTTGATCTCATCCCGGAAATAAGGAGCAAGAAGTAAATGCTTCGGCTTGTCTTCAGTTTCAAAAGCAGCAGCAATATCGTTCAGGAAAATACTCCGGATAATACATCCCCCGCGCCACATACGAGCAATAGATGATAAATCGAGATTCCAACCGAATGAATCGGACGCTTTCTGTAGTACAGCAAAACCTTGTGCATAAGAAACCAATTTAGAAGCATACAATGCCGCATAAATCTCCTTCACTAATTCAGGTTTGTTGTATACCGCCTGGGTATGTTTGTTAGGGAACTGCCGGGATGCCAATTCACGCAAATCCTTTTGGGCCGACAAACTACGCTCAAAAACCGCAGTTGCTATCAATCCAAGCGGCATGTTCAATTCCATGGCATTGATTACAGACCATTTCCCCGTTCCTTTTTGTCCGGACGAGTCGAGTATCTTGTCCAACAAGTAACCACCGGCCTTATCTTTATGACGCAGAATGTTCGTTGTAATCTCAATCAGGTAGCTACGAAGCTTCCCCTCGTTCCAATGAGCAAAAATATCAGCCATTTCCTCATTATCCAAGTCCAGCAACCTTTTCATTACCCAATATGCTTCGGCAATGAGTTGCATATCACCATATTCGATACCATTATGGATCATCTTCACAAAATGGCCGGAACCTGCCGGACCGACCCAATCACAACAAGGCGTACCGTCCGGTGCCTTTGCAGCTATGCTTTGCAAAATAGGTTTTACCTCCTGCCATGCCGCCACGGAACCTCCAGGCATGATAGAAGCACCATTCAAGGCACCTTCTTCTCCCCCCGAGACACCACTACCGATGAAAAGGAAACCTTTCGATTCGGCCACTGCTACGCGACGGTTGGTATCTTCAAAGTTAGAGTTACCACCGTCAATCAAAATATCACCAGGAGAAAGGTAAGGGAAAAGTTGTTCCATTAGTTCGTCCACTGCACTGCCGGCACGAACCATCATCATAATCTTTCGAGGCAAAGCGATGGAATTTACAAAATCTGCAAGATCAGTAAAACCCTCAATATTAAGTCCCTTGGCACGTCCGTTAATGAAACGTTCTACAACACCTTCTTCTACGCCAGGAACAGTACGATTATAAACTGATACATGCCAGCCTCTACTTTCCAAATTTAAGGCAAGATTTTCGCCCATTACGGCCAAGCCTATCAACCCGATATCTGTTTTATTCTGTATTGACATAATTGTAAGATTTATCTAATAACTTGTTTATATTAACAACAGATACTTTCTGATTTTGTTCAGGTGTTTTAAAGAAAATTGCTACTTTTGTAAAGTTTAAACCAAAATTTATTATGAAGAAGATACACATCGGCTTGTTGCCACGCATTATTATTGCCATTTTGTCAGGAATTGCCATTGGTAATATCTTTCCTGCTCCATTAGTGAGAGTATTTGTAACATTTAATAGTATCTTCGGAGAGTTCCTCAATTTCTCCATTCCTCTTATTATTTTAGGATTAGTCACCATAGCTATCGCTGATATCGGAAAAGGTGCGGGTAAAATGTTGCTTGTCACTGCTCTTATAGCATATGGAGCCACGTTATTTTCAGGGTTCCTTTCATTTTTTACAGGCGCTTCTTTATTCCCTGCGCTTATCGAACCGGGAAAGTCACTGGAAGAAGTAAGCGAAGCTCAAGGCATCCTGCCCTATTTTTCTGTAGGCATTCCCCCTTTAATGAATGTAATGACTGCACTGATACTTGCTTTCACTTTGGGACTAGGGCTTGCCGCACTTAATAGCAATGCACTGAAAAATGTGGCAAGGGATTTCCAAGACATCATTGTGAAAATGATCAGTTCAGTTATTCTCCCTCTCCTTCCGTTATATATCTTCGGCATATTTTTGAATATGACCCATTCCGGTCAAGTATTCTCAATACTTATGGTCTTTATAAAAATCATCGGGGTGATCTTTGTATTGCATATTTTTCTGCTGGTTTTCCAATACTGCATTGCAGCATTATTTGTCCACCACAATCCTTTTAAGCTGTTGGGACGGATGTTGCCGGCTTATTTTACAGCCTTAGGAACACAGTCATCCGCGGCTACCATCCCTGTCACATTGGTACAGACCAAGAAAAACGGAGTATCGGCTGATATTGCGGGATTTGTCATACCGCTGTGTGCCACGATCCATTTATCAGGAAGCACATTGAAAATTGTAGCGTGTGCATTGGCATTGATGATCATGCAAGGTATGCCCTATGACTTCCCACTGTTTGCTGGATTCATTTTTATGCTCGGTATCACCATGGTAGCAGCACCAGGAGTCCCGGGAGGAGCAATCATGGCATCCTTAGGAATTCTACAATCGATGCTCGGATTTGACGAATCGGCTCAGGCATTAATGATCGCACTATACATCGCAATGGATAGTTTCGGAACGGCCTGCAACGTCACAGGCGATGGAGCGATTGCACTGATTATAGATAAACTGATGGGTAGAACAAATAAAAAGACAGAGGAAACGTCCCAATCATAATGGGAGGAGATCAAAAGCCCCATTAATCCCCACCCCTTACAACAACAATGAAACAGTATTGACCGTCATTATGTACACCCTATCGTAAGGGGCAAGAAGACAAAATCTGTCAAGTTCGGTGCAAAGGTGAGCAACATACAGATAGACGGGATCTCGTTCATCAAACACGTCTCTTTCAAGGCATTCAATGAGGGCGCACGTCTGAAAGACTGTATCCGTATGCAACAGAAGCTGATGAATGTAAGGGTAAGATGTGTGGCTACCGATTCCATATACGCCAATAATGCCAACGGAAATTCTGTACAAAATATGGGATATCAACATCCTTTGTACGCAAGGGAAGAGCTGCAAAGGACGAGACAGTGAGAAAGATACTCAGGAGGGAACTTTCGAGGGAAAGAGCCACCAGGCTCGAAGGCAATTCCAGTACGCAAAAACAGCATTACTCGCTATCGAAAATCAAAGCACGAAACAGGAAAACGGAAATCTTGTGGATTTTTTTTGGAATACATACGGCAAACGCCATGTTAATGATTGATAAAATCAAAAACAGCCAGCAGAAAGCCTCATAGCATGATTATAAAGAATCTATTAGAAGAAGTTGTCAAGCTTCTTCCGGAACATCATGCCCAAACGGATAAGATTTTAGGTCAGAGAGAAAATATATATAATAAAAATAGCATATGAGATGATATTAGCAAGTCATATTCATATGCCATCTTACTTTTTAAAGACATTTACTGAATATCCCATTTTATTGGGGCTTACTTTTTGACGGTAATGTGAAAAAACGGGGAGAAAAAGTGTTTCAATAGACGTTCGTTTAATGGCACAAAGGTAAAGGGTATATTCGATTCAACAAAATATTTTGATATTTTTTTTGTTGTTGGTGAGAATCTAAGTATGTATATATCAGTAAAACAGCATATTATATTAATGTTCTAATTTATGATCTTAACACATTATTCTGATGAAAACTCCTTCGGAAATGTTAGAAAAAAAGCGTGCCATTAAACGAACGTCTATTGAAACACTTTTAGCTTCTAACCTCTTCGTTTATAGCAAATTACTTTGGTTTGCGCTAAAATAACTATTTCTTGCTCCTCCTTCTGAGATAGTGGAGGCACATGAGATAAGATGGATGCACGGAGTCACATAACACAATCCGCATTACATAACTTAACCGGGAGGTATTTCGCTACTCCGGTGTCCCCAAAGAACATCCTGACGTGAACGAATTAACTGACATCCATTGGTATGCCTTGCGTATAACCTATGGTCGCGAGCTTGCCTTGCAGGAATATCTCAATTCCGAGAATATAGAGAATTTTATTCCAATGCGCTACGAGTACATCGTGAAGGCCGGCCGGCGCGTGCGAAAGTTGGTCCCTGCCATTCACAACCTGGTCTTTGTCCGTACTTCCCGTAGCCGGATTGATGCCATCAAGGAGACGCGCGGCATTTTGCTTCCTATCCGCTATATCATGGACCGCGAATGCCATAGCCCGATTGTCGTCCCCGACCCTCAGATGCGCAGTTTCATGGCCGTTTCCGGTAATTACGATCAGGCCGTACTCTACTTTGAGCCTTCCGAGCTGTCGATTCGCAAAGGTACTCGTGTCCGCATCACCGGTGGCATCTTTGCAGGGGTCGAAGGCGAGTTTGTCCGTGTTCGTAACGACCGTCGTGTGGTAGTCTCCATTGAAGGCGTCATGGCCGTTGCCACCACGTTTGTCCATCCCTCTTTTGTAGAACCGATAATAGAAAAATAACATAAGTATGAACCCCTTAGAATCAAACATTTCCGCTTTGTACGCTTCCGCGCATGAACTCCTTTATTTAGGTATGGACGAGAGTCCCATCTATAGCGACCATTTCACCCGTTTGAACCGTGACGTTTTTCATCAGGCCAATGCTTTGTACACTCAGCGTGGCTCCACTTCCGAGGAAGAAGCTTCGTTGTGTCTGGCTCTTCTGATGGGTTATAATGCAACTCTTTACAACGACGGTGACAAGCAGGAGCGTATTCAGCATGTATTGGATCGCTGCTGGGAGGTATTCGACAAGCTGCCCGGCTCATTGCTAAAAGTACAGTTGCTGACCTACTGTTATGGTGAGGTGTTCGACGAGGATTTGGCCCGTGAAGCCCGTGAGATCATCCATGGCTGGAGTGGTAGAGACCTTACCCCCGATGAGGCGGAAATAGTGGAGCTGCTGAAGGGGATGGAGGAGAATCCGTATCCGTGGAATGAAATATAAAAATAGATGAAAGCTTTTCGTATGGTATTGTTCCTGTATAGTATACAAAGAAGGTACTTTCTAACGCTTATCAAAGGCTTTGCATAGGTATTGTCAAGTAACTTAATTATTAATCAGAAAATGATACAATATAAACTATGATACCTACAAGGGTATTGTAGCTATACAATGAGTGTTTACAAAATGTCGAGAACAGATTTCTAGTATAAAGTAAAAATTGCCTGATTATTTTAATATGTAAAAAGTGTATATGCTAAGCAAATGATTGTTTTGGGATCAAGGAATAGAAAAATAGTAATAAATGTAGTTGCTTCTTTTGCTGTAAAATTATTAACAATATTAATATCATTAATAATTGTCCCACTGACATTAACTTATTTAAGTTCATATGAATATGGTGTTTGGTTGACTATCAGTTCTGTATTATCATGGCTTGATTTTTTTGATGTTGGATTGGGTAATGGGTTAAGAAATAAATTGTCAGAATCATTAGCTTTTGGTGATATTAGAAGTTCACGAACATATGTGAGTACAACTTTTTTTTCGTTAATGATAATTTCTATAACTCTTTTTATATTGTTTGTGGTAGTTGAAAATTTTTTATCGTTTACAACAATATTTAATGTCAATGAAGATTTAGGGCAAAAAATATCGGTAATCAGTTTTTATGTAGTTTTTAGTGTCTGTGTATCTTTCTTTTTGAAGGTTATTACATATGTCTATTTTGCCAAACAATTGCCTGTCATAAATAATATTATTGGGTTATTATCTCAATTGCTGTCTCTATTATTTATTTGGATTTTAATAAATTATTATCCGTCCGGAGGCTTTGAAGGAATTTCGATTATTTATTCCTTTTCTCCAATGATAGTTTTATTATTTTTTTATCCAATAACTTTTTCTTTTTTATATAAAGAAATTAGTCCCAATATTAAATATATAAAAATCAAATGTATAAATCAATTATTGACATTAGGGACTAAATTTTTTTTAATACAATTAAGTTGTTTGATACTTTATACTGCTTCCAATATTATAATATCACAGGTTTTGTCACCTGATGAAGTGACTCCATTTAATATTGTATATAAATATTTTAATTGTATCTTTTTTGTATCAACGATTGTTTTTTCTCCAATGTGGAATGCTGTAAATGAAGCATATGTGAAAAATGAATTAGAATGGATTAAAAAAGCAATGAAAAGAATGAGAGTTATTTTATTAATTCTTTTATTGGTTGTAATAATTCTAATCTCTGCCGCAAAATATATTATATTATTTTGGGTTGGTGATTCTATAGTTGTTCCTTTTCCATTAATATTAACAATGGCTATCTACTTTTATGTATTGATATATAGTTCTTTGTATTCAAATTTTCTGAATGGCATGAACTTATTAAATCTGCAATTATATATAGTGGTAGCAGAGAGCATATTATTTATTCCTTTGTCATATTATTTACTTAATAAGTATGGAATTATTGGAATGGCATTAGCATTGGGAATAGTTAATTTACCTGCAGCTATTATTAATCATATTCAGTATAGTAAAAAAATAAATCTAAAAGCTAAAGGTATTTGGCTTAAATAAAATAGTTTATGGAATTTCTTTTGTCAATTATAATACCGACCAAGAATAGGCAATATTATGCTGCAAAATCAATAGAGCAGATTCTTCAAATTAAATCAGATAAAATTCAGTTGGTGATTCAGGATAATAGTGATGAAGATAAACTTCTTTCTGCTATTTCTCAATATGAGTCTGATAAAAGATTGGTTTATAACTATACTTCAGAAGTGTTATCTTTTGTTGAAAATTTCAACCGGGGATTAGAGGCAGCGAAGGGAGTTTATGTCTGTTCAATAGGTGATGATGATGGTATAAATACAGAAGTTATTGACTTTTTGGAATGGGCGTACGAACATGATATTGATGCCATTACTCCAAGTTTGCGGGCTGTTTATTTTTGGCCAAATTCATTAAACGGAATAGACAATGGTAGGCTTGATATCTATGATATGAGTGATGATTGTTATTTTGTAAATCCAGATAAAGGTGTAAAATCGTTTCTTAAAGGTGGATGTGTCGATTATCTCAGTTTTAATCTTGCGAAATTTTATCATGGTTTTGTTAAAAGAAATATATTTGAAAATGTAAAAGAGAAGTCTGGCTATTATATTGGTGGATTATCACCTGATATTTATAGTTCAATTGCTTTATCTCTGATGTGTAAAAAGCTTCTGATTATAGATTACCCATTGACTATTTCTGGTATTTGTTCAACAAGTGGCTCTGCGGACTCTGCTACAGGTAAGCATACTGGAAATTTGAATCAAGCTCCTCATTTTAGAGGACATGATAAGTATGAATGGAATAATGAAGTTCCCGATTTTTATAGTGTTGAGACAATATGGGCCGACTCTGCTCTTGCTGCAATTAGGGATATCTTTCCTGAATACTTAAAATATTATAGCTTAATGCGTTTTGTCGGAAATACACTGTGGAGGTATAAAAGTTTTTGGCGGAATTATTGTACTGCTACTCGAGTAAAATATCATTGTAATAATATGTTCCTTTTGTATTGCATATTTTCTTTTGGATTCATTGTTGGACCATTTAAACAGAAAATGAAAAGGGTACTATTTCAGCAGGTTTTAAAAAAAGCTAAGTCTTGTTGCTTTGTTGACAATATTCAAAGTGCGGAATTGTTACTGCAACAAAATTTAAAATCAAAAGGAAAAGGTTTGCAAGAGTTACTTACTAGATTTAGTTCTATTTAATAGTAATGCATCAAAATGAGAATTATAAATATTAATATATTTTACTCTGAGGGAAGTACGGGTAAACTAGTAAAAAGCATTCATGAGTTTTTATCATTTGCAGGGCATGACTCATATGTTGTATATGGTCGAGGAAAAAGAAAATGGAGTATTGAAAATCCATTGAAAATAAGGAAAATATCTTTCGAATTTTTCTCGATTTGTTATTCATATTTTACAAGGATATTAGGGATAAGATTTTGTTCTTCATTCTTGGAGACATTATTGTTAATCAGATGGATTCTTAAGATAAAGCCTGATATAGTACATCTTCATTGCATGAATTGTAATTATGTGAATCCTTATATGCTTATACGCTTTTTGGCCTTCCGTAGAATCAATACAGTTGTAACGAATCATGCTGATATTACTTTTACTGGTAATTGTGATCATGCTTATGATTGTAATCGTTGGAAAACTGGATGTGGAAAATGCCCTAACTTGAAAGAGGCTACTCATTCCGTATTTTTTGATAATACAGCTTTAGCTTGGAAATTAATGTATGACTCTTTTTCTGAATTTTCTAAATTATGGGTGACCTCTGTATCTGCATGGACAGATAGTAGGGCAAGGCAATCTCCTTTTTTTTCGAAAGCTCAGTTTTCTATAATAATGAATGGAGTTGATGTCAGATGTTTTCATTATATACATTCTAATATCTTGGCTATTAAACATGGTTTATCTGAAGTGCCTTTTATATTGCACGTAACACCCGACTTTGGTTCTCCTTTGAAAGGAGGAGAGTATGTTATTCAATTAGCGAAAAGATTAAAATCTTTTCTTTTCATTGTTGTTGGTGCTTACAATGGTAATTTAGATATTCCAAGTAATGTGTTGATGGTTGGACATGTAAGTAATCAAGATGATTTAGCTATGTATTATTCTGCTGCCAAATTAACTTTATTGACTAGTAAACGAGAAACTTTTTCAATGGTATGTGCAGAAAGTTTATGTTGTGGAACTCCGATTGTAGGTTTTAAGTGTGGTGGTCCGGAAGAAATTGCGCTTTCAAATTATTCCAATTTTGTAGAGTATGGTGATTTGTCTTTATTGGAAAGTATGGTAAGGAAATGGATGAGCGATTCAACTCCAAAGGAGAATATTTCAGTCGAAGCTATTTCCGTTTATTCGTCAGATGTTATGTGTAAAAAATATTTAGATTTATATTCTTCCATTGTAAATATGTAATGATAATTATCACCTGTTTTAACTTGTTTTTGGTCTTATGTGGTTATTTGGCAAACTATTGTAATGACAAAAGATTTGTAAAGGTTGCTTTTTTCTTTTTATTTTTTGCACTTGCTTTTCGTTATGATTTTGGTAACGATTATCTTGCATATAATCAAATGTTTTATGAAATTAAAAATGGAATTAGAGATACCCAAGTAGAATATGGATGGGAACTTTTTAATAGATTATGCTCTCCCTTTTCTTTTCAGTTCCTTATAGTTATATGGTCTTTTATTTATTGTATTGTCTTTTGTGACTTTATATTAAAGTATGTTCCTCCAAAATGGTATTGGTTATCAATTTTTTTGTTGGTTTTTGATCCATATAATATGTTGGTTCATGTGTCAATGTTAAGACAATCATTGGCTATAATAATATTTGTTTATTCTTTTGGCTTTCTATTGGAGAAAAAAATATTTCACTACATATTTTTCATTTTACTAGCTAGTAGTTTTCATACAACTGCTTTGATTTTATTGCCTGTTGGCTTACTTATGTACTTGAATGTTACATTTAAGTATTGGCATATTTTACTTTTGTTATTACTGTTTATTTCTTCTTTCATTTATATTGAACAGATCAAAATTTTTATAATAAAAAATATTCTTGGAGAATTGCCTAAATATGCCGATGCATATATGGGACAAGAAAAAGAATTAGGTCAAGGAAGGGCTATATTTATAAAAAGTCTTATTTTGTTTATTTGTTTAATTTATCAAAAGAGATTTAATTCGGAAGGACTATTGTCTTCTAAATTATATTATATCGGATTTTATTTTATTCCATTAGCTACTATTATTTTAATGTTAACCAGATTAGGACAATATTTTTTGATATTTGGGATATTGCTAATTCCTTTGAGTTTCAGCGTTATAAAAAGTGTGTATGTGAAAATTTTGCTTTTTACTTTAGTTATATTTATTACGCTTTATGATTATATTGGTTTTTTCAATGATCCTACATGGATAGAAAAATATTCAGTCTACAAAACTTTCTTTAATTTAGCAATGTGATGAAACTTTTGTTTATTTCTTGTGTGTGTTCAAAAACTTCTTTTGATTATATATATAAAAAAAGTAAGATAAAGCCTTTGCAGTCTATTCAGCAATTTCATAAGATGTTAGTCTCTGGACTGAAGTGTAATAGAGTTGATATTACTGCTTTATCCGAAATACCAGCATCTGGGATTAGTAACAGAACTGTGATTTTAAATTCCGAACAATATGATGGTATCTGTTATCATTATTTGCCATTTATAAAAATACCTGTAATAAAAGCGGCTTTGCATATTCTGTCTTCAGCATATTTCTTCTTACAGTGGATTTGGGTAACAAAAAAAAATAAGAACGAACGCCATATTATATGTGACATATTCTCTTATTGGCCAAGTATTACAATTTTATTACTTAGTAAGATATTTAGAGTTAAGACTTGTTTGATTTTAACCGATTTACCGAGTATGGTTTCTTCAATAAGTTCACAGACTCATTTCTCATTGTCGACTATAACTGCTCATATAGGAAATCTTTTTTTATCGAAGTTTGATTCGTATGTTTTTATAACAAGTCAAATGAATGAAGTGGTAAATAAAAATCAAAAACCATTTATTGTAATGGAAGGACTTGTTAATTGTTTTTTTGATCCCATTCAATTGAAGTCTTCGAAATCATCTAATTTTTGTATAATGTATTCGGGGGGATTATATGAAAAATATGGTATAAAAAAATTAGTTGATGCTTTTAAATATATACCATATAAGGATATAGAATTGCATTTATACGGAGATGGAGAATTAAGAGACTTTTTGCTTAAGGTTAATGAATTAGATTCTCGTATTTTTTATAATGGAGTATTACCTAATTCAGAGATCGTAAAGCGACAAGCTGAAGTCGATTTGCTAATAAATCCAAGAAGTGCCAAAGAAGAATTTACTAAATATTCTTTTCCAATAAAAAATTTAGAATATATGGCTTCTGGAACCCCCTTACTAACTACTCAATTGCCGGGTATGCCTCTTGAATACTTTTCTTATGTTTACATTATTGATGACGAAACGGCTGCGGGCATTGCTGATAAAATAATCACATTATATAATGAACGTGATAGTATTAAAATAATGGGTGAGAAAGCAAAAAAATTTGTTATGGAAAATAAAAATTACATTTTTCAGGGAAAAAGAATTTCAGAATTCCTGTATAAGCTAGATCAAAAGTATGAATAAAGTATTAAGTATCATTATACCAGTTTATAATTCAGAAAAGTTTATAGGCCGTTGTTTGGACTCTATTTATGATCAGAAGCTTCCACTTGATTTATTTGAAGTAATAGTTATTAATGATGGAAGTAAAGATAAATCGAGTGATATTGTGGAATCATTTCGTTCGAGATTTTCTAATTTAATTCTTATTAATCAGGAGAACAAGGGAGTTGCAACGGTTCGTAATATCGGTATAGATAAGGCTATTGGAGAGTATATTCAGTTCGTTGACTCTGATGATTTTTTAGAACCAGGATGTCTGCATTATTTATTAGCTAATTTGAATAGGGATATTTCACTCATTTTTTATAAATATAGATTGTGTTATAATGATTGTACAAAGGATGGAGATTATAATCATAGTTTTGATCAATATAATATTATATTGACTGGTGATGAATTAATACAAAAGTATGGATTTCACTATTCTTCTTGGCTTTGTTTATATAAACGAGATTTTTTACTTAATATAGGTGTTAGATTTCCGATAGAAATATGGGGTGAAGATATTTTATTTATAACAGAGATACTATTACATTGTGAGAAAACGATTGTATTGGATATAATAGTTTATAATTATGCGATGTATAATTTAGATTCTGTTACTCATAAAGTTAATGTAGAACATCAAATAAAATTAGCTCACTCGTATTGTAGAGTTGCATTAAAATTATATGATTTGGTTAATAATCCTGCATTTGATATTTCATATCCAACTTCGGCTCTGATAAAGCAGGATGCTAATCTTTACATCATACTTTCAATTGTAAAAGTGATTAAATATTCACTTTCTTATAATTTGATTGATGAGATATATCATCAAATTAATTTACGCCATATATTACCTATTTGGTCTATATCGCGATATGCAAATATTTTTTTGAAACTTATATATCTTGTTTTTAATGTTAAAATATTTGTATTTTTATTGTATCATATAATATGTATATATAAATGTTTGAGAATAAAATTTTGTTAATTACCGGGGGGACAGGTTCTTTCGGTAATGCAGTCTTGCGTCGTTTTCTTGATTCTGATATTAAGGAAATTCGTATATTTTCGAGGGATGAGAAAAAGCAGGATGATATGCGTCATGCATTACAAAATCCTAAAGTGAAATATTATATCGGTAATGTACGTGATAAATCTTCCGTGGATGTTGCAATGAATGGTGTGGATTATGTCTTTAGTGCTGCTGCACTAAAGCAAGTCCCTTCTTGTGAGTTCTTTCCTGTTGAAGCTGTAAGGACTAATATTTTAGGTACCGAAAATGTGTTAAATTCCGCTATTGAGCATGGCGTGAAAAGTGTAGTGGTTTTATCTACAGATAAAGCTGCTTATCCTATAAATGCAATGGGTATGAGTAAGGCTTTAATGGAAAAGGTTGCTGTGGCAAAAGGACGTGAATTAGGTGAAGGAGCCAAAACGACGATTTGTTGTACTCGTTATGGAAATGTTATGGCAAGTCGTGGTTCGGTTATTCCACTTTGGGTGGAGCAAATGAGGGAGAATAAACCTATTACTATTACTGATCCTAATATGACTCGATTTATGATGACTTTGGATGATGCAGTGGACTTAGTTATATATGCCTTCACTCACGCGCATAATGGTGATCTTTTTGTTCAAAAAGCTCCTGCGGCTACACTTTCAACTTTGGCTTATGCTTTGAAAGAATTATATAAAAGTGAAACAGAAGTAAAGATAATCGGCACTCGTCATGGAGAAAAATTATTTGAAACGCTTGTTACACGTGAGGAAATGGTGAGGGCTATTGATATGGGGGATTATTATCGCATTCCTTGTGATACTCGTGATTTAAATTATGATAAGTTTTTCACTAAAGGCAATGAAGAGGTTTCGAAGGTAGAAGATTATCATAGTCACAATACTCATCGTCTTAATGTAGAAGGGACGAAAGAGTTATTGATGAAATTACGTTTTGTACGAGAGGATATGGGGTTAGAAGCGAAAGCGAAAACCTTGGAAATTAGAAGTGAATAATCAATATAACAGATATGCTTAAAGTAATGACAATTATTGGGACTCGACCTGAAATTATTAAACTGAGCCGGGTTATGGCCGAATTGGACAAGTACACAGAACATATAATTGTGCATACCGGACAGAATTTTGATTATGAATTGAATGAGATATTTTTTCAAGAGCTTCATATACGTAAACCGAATTATTTTTTGAATGCTGCAGGAAAGAATGCTGCCGAAACGATTGCTAATGTTATCCAAAAGTCGGATATATTAATGGAACAGGAAAAGCCTGATGCTATATTGCTTTATGGGGATACGAATAGTTGTATTTCTGTTATTTCTGCAAAACGTAGAAAAATTCCTATTTTTCATATGGAAGCAGGTAATAGATGCTTTGACCAACGCGTACCGGAAGAGATTAATCGCAAAATAGTGGATCATTTGAGTGATATTAATATGCCATTATCTGAACATGCTCGTAACTATTTGTTGGCAGAAGGGCTTAAACCTGAGACAGTTATAAAGACGGGATCTCCAATGACAGAAGTGTTGTATTTTCATAAACAAGATATTGATAATAGTGATATACTTAGAAAGGAACATCTGGAGAAAGGTGAATATTTTATTGTAAGTACACATCGAGAGGAAAATGTGGATTCAGAACAGAATTTTTCTGATTTGTTATCGTCTTTAAATGCAATTGTAGACAAGTATCATAAAAAAGTGATTGTATCTACCCATCCACGTACCCGGAAAAAGCTGGAAGCTATTGGTTTTATAAACTCGAATTCAATGATTGAGTTTATGAAACCTTTTGGATTTATTGAATATATAAAATTGCAACAGAATGCTTTTTGTGTGATTTCGGATAGTGGTACAATTACGGAAGAATCTTCTATCCTATGCTTTCCTGCAATTACTATTCGTCAAGCACATGAACGTCCTGAAGGTATGGATGAAGGTACCCTTATTATGTCTGGATTAAAAAGTGAACGTATATTGGATTCTATTGACATAGTAACTTCGCAATATACTGAAAATAAAAAAGCCATTCATACTATTTCTGATTATGTAGCGGATAATGTATCTAAAAAAGTAGTTCGTATCATTCTTTCTTATACAGATTATGTTAATCGCACTGTTTGGCATAAATTTAACTAATATACTTATTAATGAAAAAAGTTTTGTTGTTCGGAGCTACTGGTATGGCCGGACATGTTGTCTATTATTATCTTCAAAGTACAGGTAAGTACAACATAACTAATGTTGTTTTTCGTATACCTTTGACGGCAGACAGTATAATTGTGGACGTAACAGATCGGAATGCAGTAACAAAAGTTATAGCAGATGTAAATCCTGAAATTATAATTAATTGTGTTGGCGTACTGGTTGAAGGAGCAAAAAGATATCCGGATAATGCAATTTTAATTAATGCTTATTTTCCTCATTTATTGAAAAAACTCTCAGATGAAATCGGGGCAAAGTTAATTCATATTAGTACAGATTGTGTCTTTTCGGGGAAAAAAGGAAATTATACAGAAGAGGATATTCCGGATGCACAAGATGTGTACGGGCGGAGCAAAGCATTAGGTGAAATTATTAATGATAAAGATTTAACTATTCGTACCTCTATTATTGGGCCTGAATTAAAGAAAAATGGAGAAGGTTTATTTCATTGGTTTATGATGCAACAAGGTTCAGTAAATGGCTTTAAAACCGCAATATGGGGAGGGGTAACTACATTAGAATTAGCAAAAGCTATTTGTGTTGCTATAGATAGTGAAATATCAGGGTTGATACATTTAACGAATGGTGTAGGTATATCCAAACTTGAATTATTGAATTTATTCAAAGAAATATGGCATAAACAAGATATTGATATACTTCCATATAATGCAAATGATGTGGATAAATCAATTGCAAAATCAAATAAATTTAATTATGTGGTTTCTGATTATAAATCTATGTTAGTCGAATTATATGACTGGATGTCAACTCATGAAGAAATTTATGGGATCTATGTAAAATAATAGAAATAAAATAACATAAGTTGGATTATCATAATGCTAAAATACGACTATTTATTCCTAGAGTTTTTGGAGTTTATATGCTTAAATACTATATGTACAGACAATATAGGTTGCTATGCAACCATTTATCCCAAAAAGTTTTGCATGATTATTTGTAGATAAAAACATTTCACATATTATAATATATTCAAGTAGGAGTTTGGGTCTCTTTTATAGTTATATGTCATTAATTATAACCCTTCTGCGTGTCATAAAGCATGCTTGCTATTTTGAATCTTGTGATGTATAAGAGTTCTTTTTTTATACAAAAAAATATATAGTATTTAAAAAAATGAAAGAAAAATCGCAATTTTCTTATTCAAAACAAATTGTATTTATAAATCAGTCAAGCGGGACATTGATGGTTGATATTGTGAATGCATTTGGAATAAAATATGAGAAATTAGTATTAATAACGGGAACAAAAGGAGGAGAAAAGTATCTAGCCGAGTTATCAGATAATGTTATATTAGATAAAATAATCTCTTACGATAAAAGCAGTACTTTAAAACGTATTTTTACTTGGCTATGGGGATGGTTTCAGATTTGGTTAAAGCTTATTTTCAAGTATAGAACAGCTGAATTATTTATAGTTTCAAATCCTCCTATAGCAACACTTTTACCCTTGTTTTGTCGGAATCCTTATTCTTTCTTAATTTATGACACCTACCCCGATGTGTTAATAAGCACCGGAATTTGTAAAGCTAATAGTTTGATAGTATGTTGGTGGAAAAAGTTAAATATTAAACTGTATCATAAAGCTCGTAATATTTATACTATTGGAAATGGAATGGCTAAATGCTTGAGCCAATACGTTGAATTGGATAAAATTCACATAATACCTAATTGGGCGAATGTTTCTTATTTAAAGCCATGTGCTAAAGTAGATAATATATTTTTGAAGGAGCAAAAATTAACAGATAAATTTATTGTACTCTACTCTGGCAATTTAGGTAATACTCACAAGGTTGAGACTATTGTTGAGGTGGCTGAGAAATTGAAAAAAGAACAAGATATTTATTTTATTATTATTGGGGAAGGTGGTAAGAAAAAAAAGATAGAATCGATGATTGAGGAAAATAAATTAAATAATTGTAGATTATTACCTTGGCAGCCTGTAGAAAAATTGCCGTATTCGATAGGAGCCGCAGATGTCGGAGTCATTACCTTGGATTTGTTGGCTTCGAAATTAAGTGTACCCAGCAAAACTTATGCTATGATGGCTGTGGGTTGTGCATTGTTATGCATTGCTGGTAAAGATTCAGAACTAAAGGAAATTGTGGAAGAATACCAAGTGGGAGAAATTTTCAATCCCAATGAAATAGAACGTATTTCCAATTTTATACTTGAGATGAAAAATGATGTGGAAAAGCTGGAATATTATAAACAAAATGCTCGAAAAGCGGCTTTGAATTTTACGCCTGACAATGCAAAACAATATCTTAACACATATAAATAATGATGTATGCATGTAGATTTAAACGTTATTTGGATATCATAATTTCTTTGATAGTGATACTCTTAATATCTCCCTTATTATTGGTTACAATGACTTGTCTTTATTTTGTCAACAAAAATGCTGGAATTTTCTTCTTTCAGCAGCGTCCCGGGAAGAATGGAAAAATTTTCAAAGTAATAAAGTTCAAGACAATGACCGATGACCGAGATCCGGATGGCAACTTGTTGCCCGACGAGGAGCGTCTGACCCAAATAGGCAAGTTTGTTCGCGCCTCCTCTATCGATGAATTACCCCAGCTAATAAACGTATTGAAAGGTGACATGTCTCTAATAGGCCCCCGTCCCTTGTTACCCCAATACCTGCCTTTATATTCAAAGGGGCAAGCCCGCCGGCATGAAGTCCGTCCGGGAATCACCGGTTGGGCGCAGGTCAATGGCCGTAATGCGATTTCTTGGACGAAGAAGTTTGAACTGGATGTGTGGTACGTGGACCACTGCTCCTTTCTGCTTGACCTGAAAATAATATATCTCACCCTCGTAAAAGTCTTTTGTCGTTCTGACATCAACAAGGAAGGTTGTGCTACTACCGTTCCGTTTAATGGGCATAATTAAAAATTACAGATATGAAAATCAATCTAATTGAATACTTTGAGGATACAGTTAAACATTTTCCTCAGAAGAATGCTGTTCTTGATAAGGATAGGGCTATTTCTTTTGCAAAGTTGCGTCAGGATTCCCTGTCGGTTGCATCCAACATCCTTTCAATCAAGGAGGGTATGAATCGTCCGGTCGCTGTCTATCTCAATAAAAGCATAGAGAGTATTTGTGCTGACTTGGGCATACTCTATTCCGGGAATTTTTATATGAATCTGGATGTGAAAACTCCTGCGGAGAGAATAAAGAACATCCTTGATGTCATATCCCCCTCGGTTATTATCACGAATAATCAGCATCTTAAGAACATAGCGGGAATGGTACCGGATTCTATCCGGTTGCTGAATCTGGATGAGATGGACTGGGAGGCTCCGTTCGACGAGCCATTTATAGCATCGCGACTTCAACGCCTGATAGACACCGACCCCTCCTGCATCATCAATACTTCGGGATCAACGGGAACTCCCAAAGGGGTGGTACTCAACCACAAAAGTTTCTTTGACTTTACCGAGTGGGCGTTGGACGTATTCAAATTTTCGGATGACGAGGTGATAGGCTCTCTCTCCCCGCTTGTGTTTGACATATACAGTTTCGAACTGTGCATGTTGATGGCAAAAGGAAGTACCATCGTGGTTATCCCTGACAGCCTCTCGGCTTTTCCCGCCTCCATCCTGAAATTGCTGGAACAGCACAAGGTGACTTTCCTGTTCTGGGTTCCGACCATCATGGTGAATATAGCCAATATGGATTTACTTTCGCAGATCCAGTTGCCTTCCCTCAAGACGGTGTGGTTTGCCGGAGAGGTGTTCCCCACGAAGCAGTTCAATTATTGGCGCAAACAGTTGCCGCAGACTTTATTCGCCAATCTGTACGGCCCCATTGAAATCACGTTGGATTGCACCTATTACATCGTTGAAAGAGAGATAAGGGATGAGGAGCCGATCCCCATAGGGTATCCTTGCAGGAATACCGATGTCCTGATCCTGGATGAAGACAACCGGCAGGTGGTCAAAGCCAACGAGGAAGGGGAGCTTTGTGTTCGTGGCACCTCTTTGGCAATGGGCTATTATAATAATCCGGAAAAGACATCCGCCGCCTTCGTCCAGAATCCTTTGAACCATTCTTATCCGGAGACCATCTACCGGACAGGAGACGTCGTGTATGTGAATGATCTGGGGGAAATTGTGTTTAAGGGCCGGAAGGACACCCTCATCAAGCACATGGGGTACCGGACTGAACTCGGTGAGATAGAGCATATCATCATCAACAAGCTGAAGCTGGTGAGGAACGGCTGTGTCGTTTACAACTTTGCCCAAAAAGAGATCACCCTCTTTTACGAGTCCGAACAGGAAATAACTCCCGCGGAGTTCCGCCAAAAGATCGGCAGGGAACTTCCCAAATACATGCTTCCCACTGTTTTTCATCGTCTGGACGAGCTGCAGAGAAATACGAACGGGAAAATCGACCGGTTATTCTATAATAAGAAGGTGAATGGATAGGGTCAACACGTTGGAGGAAATAAACGGGTATGTCCATGTCATAAAAAATCATCAGAAAGGTTTTTTGACAAATTTCTTCCTCGACAAATCGAAGCATTCGTATTGGATATCCAAAGGAGAGCTGTACTCCATGGCTTATGATAAATGCATCTTTCTGATACGTAGGAGTCCTTTGGCCAATTATTTATTTTATTTCTCAACGGATGTTGATTCTCTGAGAGACGGTCTGGGGGAGATCTCTCGGCTGGAGTGTCCCCTCGTGCTGGATTTGGTCGGTACTGAACAAACGACGGCCCCCATCAAGGAACTGTTTCTAAAAAACAGGTTTACATTGTACGAATCGTTATACCGCATGAGCCGTACCGGCTTGCCTCTTAATCAGGAGAAGACATGCACGGACGTGCTACGGGCTTGCAGGGAAGATGCGGAGGAGGTCTGTCAATTGTTGACGGATCATTTCGACCCTTTGTCGGAGCAGCTTCCAACGTTGGAGGAAATACGGCATTTTATTGAGGGCAATGGCATATTGGTATATAAAAATGATGACCGGGTCGTAGGTTTCATCATATATGAATTATTGGGGATTACCTTGTATTTACGCTATTGGTTTGTCTCCCCCGAATTCAGAGAGTTGAAAATAGGATCCAGGCTATTTGAAGCCTTCATGTACGAAGGGCGAAATACCAAAAGGCAGTTGTTCTGGGTGATAGCCAGTAACGAGAATGCCATAAAACGATATGAGCATTACGGGTTCAGGGCTGAGGAATTATATGATTATGTCTTAATTAAAAAGTAATTATAATGAAAGAGGAAATAATAGCGATATTGAACGGGCTACGCCCGGAATTTGATTTCAGCGAACCGGTGGATTTCATAGAAGAGGGCATGCTGGATTCGTTTGATGTGATTAACCTGGTCAATGAATTGGACACTAAATATGGCATTTCCATTGACGGGATAGACGTGCTTCCTGAAAATTTTTCATCTGTTGACAGCATCATAAACTTGTTGCATAAAAATGGGGTGAAATAATGGATCTGGTATTTGACAACAAAAGAATCACGGGCATTTTGACCATCTTACCTTCAAAGGAGGTACTCTTTGAAGATGAGATGGGAAATTACAACTTCTCTACCGCAAAATCCATGAAGCTAAAGTTGGCCATGGGGTACAACAAACACCGCATTGTAGAGGAAGGGGTTTGTTGTTCCGATTTATGCTGTTATGGACTGAACTACCTGTTTGAACATTCGAAATTGAAAAAGGAGGAGATCGATGCTCTTGTTTTGGTCACTCAGTCTCCGGACCATTTCATGCCGCCGACAAGCAATGTCATACAGGGGAAGATGGGATTGAAAACAGATATGATCTGTATGGATATAAATCAGGGGTGTGCGGGCTTTGTACTCGGACTAATCCAGGCTTTCATGCTGCTGGATCAGCCCTCTGTGAATAAAGTGGTTTTACTGAATGCCGATGTGCTAAGTCGTAAAGTATCAAAGCGTGATCGCAACAGCAATCCGCTAATAGGTGACGGTGCTGCCGTTACGGTGGTGGAGCGTTCCGAGAAGACAGGGCTGATCTATGGGAATATAAAGATGGACGGAACCCGGGCAGACGCCTTAATGATTCCCGCTGGAGGATTCAGAGAACCTTCTACCGCTGAAACTGCACTGATGTCGGAAGATGCGAATGGGAACTTTCGATCTAAAGACAATCTGGTCATGAAGGGAGATGAGGTGTTCAACTTTGTGCAATTGGAGGTTCCTCCCATGATCGATGATCTACTGGCAAAGTCGGGACAGTCAAAGGACTCTGTTGATTATTATATGTTTCACCAGCCCAACCGCTTCATGCTGCAAAAGCTTGCAGACAAAATAGGAATATCCCGTGAAAAGATGCCTTCCAATATTGTCGAAAATTTTGGTAATTCAAGCGGAGTAACCATTCCTGTCAATATTACCCATAATTTGGGGAGCATGTTGACAGAGGACGAGAAGCTCCTTTGTTTATCGGGCTTTGGAGTAGGATTGACTTGGGGAAGTTTATTAATGAGAATTGGAAAATTGGATTTTTGTGAACAAATAAATTATTGAAGATGGAACAGTTTTTAGAACAAATTGCGGAATTATTGGAAGAGGATGTGGTAAATACTTCAGATGAACTAAAATCTTTCGATGCATGGGATTCATTAACCATATTGTCTATCATTGCTTTTGCCGATGAGAATTATGGTGTGACATTAAATGCCAAAGAAATCAACGAGGCTCAGACGGTGGGCGGTTTAAAGGCTCTGATAGATTCAAAAGTCAACTAATTTATGATTGATTCACTCAACTTATCGGGAAGAACCTATTTGGTTACCGGTGCAGCCTCTGGAATGGGGCGTGCGACCAGCATCTTGCTTTCAGGACAAGGGGCCCGTATCGTATTGGTGGATATAAATAAAGAAGGACTATACAATACGCAACAACAATGTACAGGTGAAACCTATGTTCTGGAAATGGATTTATCAAAACCGGAAAGTTTTAAAGGAAAAGTCCATGATACGATATTAGAATTCGGCAGGTTAAATGGTTTTATACACTGTGCAGGGATTCCTTATATTTCTCCGCTAAAAACGGTAAGTCCCGATATCTGTGACAAAGTTTATAGAATTAACTCTTATTCGGCAATAGAGCTGGCAAAACTTTTTGTAAATAAGAAGGTGTATGCCGGTGAGTTCGGATCGATTGTTTTGATTTCTTCTGTATACGGTCTGGTAGGTTCTCCGGCCAATGTGGGCTATGCCTTGTCCAAAGGAGCTATTCAAGCTGCAACCAGGGCTTTGGCCATAGAACTGGCTCCTAAAGGAATCCGCGTGAATTGCATTGCTCCCGGATTTATTAAAACGTCCATGATGGATAATGTATCGTCTTCCTTCTCAGAAGATTATACGCAGAGGTTAGATGCCTTACATCCACTCGGTTTGGGAGAGGCGGAAGATGTGGCCAATACCATCTTGTATTTGATATCCGACATGGGTAAATGGGTTACCGGCTCCATTCTGAATGTGGATGGCGGCTTTACCGCACAATAAAAAATAATTATGAAACCTTTTGTATTGATAACCGGTTCTTCTTCAGGTATCGGAAAAGCTATTGCTATAAATTTATCTAAGAAATATAATATCATACTGCACGGACGTAACGCGGAGCGGTTACTTCAGGTTAAAGAAGAATGTTCATCCGAACATTCTTCTTTAATATGGCAGAGTGACCTGAACTCTGTGGAATCCTTGGAGGAAAGCTTGATTGGCTTTCTAAAAGAGAACGAGATTATTATAGACTATTATGTGCATTGTGCCGGAATAATGAGAATGCTTCCGCTCAAAAGCCATAATATAAGGAGTATTCAGGAGACTTTTAATACAAATGTGATCTCGGCAATGCTCATTACCAAAGTGTTGTCTTCCAAGAAATGGAATAAAGACACTCTAAAAAGCATTGTGTATATCTCAAGTAATATCAGTAACAGGGGTGCCAAGGCGTTCAATACTTATGCCGCTTCCAAAGGGGCGTTGGATGCATTGATGCGTAGCATGGCGGTGGAATTGGCCCCCAAAATTAGAGTGAACTCGATACTTCCCGGAGCCGTCATGACTGAAATGACACAAAACATATTTGAAAACGAAGAAGTGGAAGGAAGAATGAAAGCTACTTATCCTCTGGGCTTCGGCTATCCAAGTGACATAGCAGATGGTGTTGATTTCCTACTTTCAGAACGGGCGAGATGGATCACGGGCCAGCAGTTGACCATTGATGGCGGACGGACCATTAATATTACGGGTTAAATGAACTTGACAGTATTGAAAATAGAAAATTATCCGGTAGCTTCAAATTGTTATGTGTTATACGATAAGTCCCAGGGGAACACGTGCATATTGGTAGATCCCGGCAGTGAGAATTGCGACAGCTTGGAACGAACGCTGGAAGAGCATGAACTGCTACCGGAATATATCATTCTGACCCATGAGCATTTTGACCACATTTGGGGATGTAATTATCTCACAAATAAATATAAGTGCAAATTAATCTGTTCCGGGAAGTGTGCAACGGCGATCAAGGACCCGAAACGAAATCATTCTCTGTTTTACAATCAGGCGGGCTTTGTGATTAATCATGCTGACATTATTTTAGAGGATGTGGACTGGAAGCTTAAGTGGAGAAAGTATGAACTAGACTTCATCCGGGCCGGGGGACACACGGAATCGGGGATTTGTTTTACCATAAATAAGTATCTGTTTACGGGGGACTCGCTAATCAAGGATCTGAAGACAGTGACTAAGCTTTACACGGGTTCCAAGTCAGCTTTAAAAAAAACAATTCAAACGCTTGAATCAATGAAGGGACATGGATATGTCGTTTGTGCAGGTCATGGGGACTTTTTTGATCTGGACGATTATAATTTAAATGTGGCATATGGAAACTAAAAAGATCATTTTTTTTGGAACAGGCGCTGTTTCTGCTGAATTCACATCCTATTTGGAGGATAGTAAATGGGGGGAAGACTCAAATATCGAAATAAAAGGATACGTGGCCTCGGATCAGGATGGTATAAAGAACTGGCGAATGTATGGTTATTCCAAGCCCTTTTTGGGACTTTTATCGGAATATGAAATACAGGAAGAGGATTATTTTATTTTAGCTTTGGGCAATGCAAAGGTCAAGAGGGGGATTGTCGATATTATTTCCAGTAAAGGAGGAAAGTTCCTTAATCTAATCCACCCCACTTCAACAATTGCTAAAACAGCGACATTGGGTATCGGGAACATAGTATCTCCCTTCGTCATGATTGGTCCTAATGTCAAAATTGGCAATTTTAACTTGTTGACATCCCAAAGCATTGTTAGCCATGACTCGGTAGTGGGAGATTATAATTTCTTTGCGACGGCATTGCTTTGTGGGCATACGACAGTGGGCGATGATAACTATATGGGTATCCGGGCTACGACAGTGCCGGAAATTAGCATTGGAGACAGGAATAAAATTCAGGCCGGTATGATTTTGGATAAAAATGTAGGTGATGACTCGACCGTATTTTACAGGTATAAGGAAAAGCTCCTGGCTATTCCCCAATAATAAAAACGATCGTTTTTGATAGGCAGAGAGATGTTACTGAGAAAAGCATGTAATATTTTGAAGTGGCTTTTCGTCCCCTTTTATGTCTGGAGAAAAAAAGTTTGATAGACAATATTCTTAAAAATCACATATCATATTATGGACAAACGAATTTATCTTTGCCTGGCTCACATGAGCGGCAAGGAGCAAGATTATATCAAGGAAGCTTTTGATACCAATTGGGTGGTTCCACTCGGCCCCAATGTGAATGCTTTCGAGGAAGAATTGAAACATTTTGTAGGACAAAATAAAGAAGTGGTCGCTTTATCAGCGGGTACGGCAGCAATCCATTTAGGATTAATTCAGCTCGGTGTAGAAGCTGGTGACGAGGTGATTTGCCAGTCGTTCACCTTCTGTGCGTCGGCTAATCCGGTAACTTACCTGGGAGCTGTCCCGGTATTCGTGGACAGCGAGGAAGATACCTGGAATATGGATCCTGCCTTATTGGAGGAAGCGATAAAAGATCGAATTGAGAAGACGGGCAAGAAGCCCAAGGCAATTGTTCCTGTGCATCTTTACGGGATGCCTGCCAAGATTGATGAGATCTGCGCCATCGCAGCGAAATACGATATTCCTGTACTGGAGGATGCTGCCGAAGCTTTAGGCTCTGAATTTGAGGGCCGTAAGTGCGGCACCTTCGGTAAATTCGGTGCCTTGTCGTTTAATGGCAACAAGATGATCACTACCTCGGGAGGCGGGGCACTTGTAACGGAAGACGAAGCCTCTAAGAGAGAGACCATGTTTTATGCCACCCAGGCCCGTGAAGCCTTCCCTTACTATGAACATCAAAAGATCGGTTATAATTACCGGATGAGCAATATTTGCGCAGGCATCGGTTGTGGTCAAATGACGGTGTTAGACGAGCATGTCGCCCACCACCGCCATGTACACGCCTTGTATGAGAAAGGATTTGCTGACGTGGATGGGATTTCCTTGAAGTCGAACCCCGACAGTCGTTTCAATGCAAATTACTGGTTGTGTACCATCCTGATCGACCCGGAAAAGACTGGTACTAATTATGAGGAAGTCCGTCTCAAGTTGGATGGGAAAGGCATCGAAACACGTCCTTTATGGAAGCCTATGCATTTGCAGCCCGTCTACGCACAGAATCCGTGTTATGTAAACGGTGTCTCCGAGAAGTTGTTCGACATGGGCTTATGTATCCCAGCCGGACCTTGTGTGACCGACGGGGATGTGGAGTATATTGTAGAGCAGATAAAAAGGTGCTGTAATGGGTGATGCACTCATAATCATAAATTTGAGATAAGGAGTTGGGAATAATATAAACAACAACGTTTTTATTAAATCAAGTGGGCGGATATAAAGATGATTCTTATATTCGCCTTTTTCTTTATGTAGGGACATTCAGTAAATGTCTTTAAAAACATAAAATGGCATATGAAGATGCTTTGTTCATATCATCTCATATGCCATTTTTATTATCTATTTTTTCTCTCTGACCTAAAATCTTCTCCTTTTGGGCACGATGTTCCGGAAGAAGCCTGAGACTTCTTCTAATAGATTCTTTATACTTATGTTATGCAGCTTTCTTCTGTCCGTTTTTGATTTTATCAATCATCAATATTGCGTTTGCCGTATGTATCCCAAAGAAAATCCACAGGATTTCTGTTTTCCTGTTCCGTGCTTTGATTTTCGATAGCGAATAATGCTGTTTTTGTGTACCGAAACTGCCTTCAAGCCTGGTGGCTCTTTCCCTCGAGAGTTCACTCCTGAGAGCCTTCCTCACCGCCTCGTCCTTTGCAGCTCTTCCCTTGCGTACAAAGGAGGTTGATATCCCATATTTTGTACAGAACTTCCTGTTGGCATTATTGGCGTATATGGAATCGGCGGCCACACATCTGACCCTCACATTCATCAGTTTCTGATGCATATGGATACAATCCTTCAGACGTATGCCCTCATTGAATGCCTTGAAAGAGACGTGCTCGATGAATGAGATTCCATCTATCTGTATGTTATTAACCTTTGCACCGAACTCTACAGATTTTACTTCCTTACCTCTTACGATAGGGTGTACGTAATGACGGTCAATACTGACAATACGGTCACTGACCTTCCTGCCTTCAAAGAGTTTCTTTTCCTGTACAAGGACCTTGCTGATTATGGAAAGCCGTTTCTGATAATCCTGTGTATATTTGAGTAAAGAGCCGTGTTCTCTGTGAATGTCATCCCGTTGTATGATGAGTTTTTCCAGGAGTCTGATCATGCGACGCTTCAGCATTCTTGTCCTCGAAGCCTTCCTCTTTCTTTTCTTGCAATAGGATAGATAGGATACCGCAACATCCGCATATTTGTTACGGGGACGCCTTATGCCGAGTTTCCCACAATGCATGCAGACATGCCGGTAGAGCCATTCGATGCTTTCCCAAAGGAGCTTCATGTCCGTAGGGAAACGCATATGACTTTCATAACATGTGGCATCGGTCATACACACGTGAAGGTTCTCAAGATAAGGCTTCCAGTGTGAGGCAAGGATTTTCTGAAGGGAGTCGATGTCAAGACGGGATGCAACCTCATTACGGATAGCGCTGATTATCTTGTAGTTGGTTATGGGGCAGGACGGGTCTATCATGATACCGCAAAACAGCTGATAATGTATGTTTCCGTTAAGATGTTCTACCAGCAGCCTGTCAGAGAATCCGGTATAAGCCTTCAGTACCATAAGGGCTATCTTCGCGGAAGGACTGAAACAGTTCCTGCGACCCAAGCGGGATTGTGAAAGGCCTGTCTCTTTGGCTATACTCTCGAACGGAAACACGGAATGAAGACTGCCAAGTTCACTCGCATGAAAACTCTTACGATATTTTTCCAGAATATCGAATTCTGGAAACCCTAAAGTAGGGTGAATTTCTGAAATATTTTGTATCTTCGCCATATCTTAGTGTGGATATTTCCCCCGTTTTGGCCGGCAAACCGTATTTTAGGGGGAATACCTAAAGATACAAAAAAGCCAACTAATTCGCAATACTTTTAGTATGAATTAGTTGGCTAATTTTATAGGATTTACTGAATATCCCTATGTATGTGCTTGGCGAACCCAGTGTCTCATCAATAGTTCTTTTCTCTACTTTTGCTGGTTTGTTGGAAAAACGGTTCCTTTTTATAATTATTCACTTGCAGGAGTCTAATCTTTCTCTCGCACATATCCGTCCGTCAAAGTTTTCATAAATGCCACCAAAGCTTCCTCTTCATCAACGGTCAACTTCAAATCTCCTAACTCGTCTTTATTTACCGTTGCCGTATACTCGGCAGGGGGAAATTCGTTACTTACATCACGGACATTATAAAAATGAACAATCTCTTCTAGAGTCTTGAAATAACCATTATGGCCATAAGGTGCTGTCAACTCCACATTACGTAGTGTAGGCACACGAAATTTTCCATTTTCCTCGGCTTTATTCACAATGGCTCCCAATCCGAGATCAATGGAATCGGATGTCAATAGAAAATATTCGGCAGGAACATTATAATGGGGATTCTCCGGATTTTTGGGAATGCCTAAATTATCGTAAGTATGATCTGTAAAAAGCGTTCGGTGGGCACGCACATCACGGTCAAGAATATGACACTCGGCACAAAGTCCTTTGTTTTGGAAAAGTTCAAGCCCCAGCTTTTCCTGCTTGGTCATAGTATAATTGCCTTTTTTATACGCATCATATTTTGAAGAAAAAGAATTCACCTTTTTAGAAGACTGATAGGCAGCCAAGGCATCTGTGATATAAAAATACATGGAATCTGCATTTTCACTCTCGCCATAGATTCGGATAAACTCAGAATAATAGGGAGTACGCTTCACCTTATCCACCACCATACATTTATTGTGATTGCCCATCTCGACCGGGTTCAGAAAAGGAATAGCTGCTTGAGAGTGTAACGAAGGCGAGCGTCCATCCCAAAATAAGCCACCGACATAGGTACCTTCACTTTCGTCATAATATAAATCCGGAACATACATTGAATAAGAAATAGTCATTGCGTTCCTTTGCGAATAAAGCCCTTTTACAGCCCCTTCGGAAACGGGGCGGGAATCGACATCAGTAAATGCTTTTTCAAGTGTATGACAAGTGGCACATGATTGACCGGCAGGTTCGGAGAGGGATGTATCATGAAACAGTTGTTCACCCAATAACTCTTTTCTCTTTCGCATATTTCCCGAATCATGGATACAGGAAATTAAACCGAACGAACCCAACAATAATACGCAGAATAACAGTTTGTGCTTCATAATACAGAGATTTTGTTAATTGAATACAAAATAAATGATTTATTTTGAACTATACAAAAACAAGAAATAGAAATTAAGCAAAGAAGCCATTAATAATAGAAGAAAGACAAATTCTTTCCTTTTTCAGATGAAATGAGAAGAACAGCAACCGTTTATCTGAAAAGTGCAAAAGTGACAATTTGTATTTATAAAGCATTGACAATGCCATATATTCGTCCCGTTACACATCTACTCTCAAAAAATCGATTGTAGGGCAATCAGCTTTTTATAATTAGTAAGGAAAGCAAGAGAAATTAGAGCATTGTATTCGACTTATGTCATTTATCCGTCACAATCAATAGAAACAAGCATGATACACCATCGTTTTATTATATTCTACAACTCTTCCCAAAGGATGTAAATAGAGAAAAGAGAGCGTCAAAAATGGCTTTTTTTACCAAACAGAAGGCTTTTTGATGAAAGATAGTTACATCATTCGATAGAAAAGGGAATATCTCCTATTGAAAAAGGGATTATCATCCGATGAAAATGCTTATTTCATAGGATGGAAAAGGCAGTCTCAACTGATGATAAAGGTTATTTGACCTCATCGCAAAGCCAGTTTACTTAGTTCAGAGTATAAAAATGGGGCAATTTCCTCCTGTTTCACCTCTTCTGTGAAACATAGTAGTAACTAAAAAGTCAAGAAGGAGAGCAAATAGACATTTTAATAGCATTTTTCATAGATTATTGCACAAATCTGTTGATGTGTTACTTATTAAACCGTTTCAAATCTTTCTTTTCAAACACCCATTCAGGCGTATAGAGTTTACCGGTTGCCTTGGAAGACAGTTCATACCAAGGAGACAATAAAGAGTTTGCCGGATTCACCAAGATATGTATTTGCTGGGCAGGCATATAACTTTGCGCCAATAAATAGACCTTCTTCCGGGTCTCCGGATTTACAGCGACATCCATTACGATCACCGCGTGCCCCGGAGAGCCACCGTGAATAAACACATCTCCCGGTGAAAGAGCGGCATATGGTACTGTAGTAAGCTCCTTCGACAATGATGCCGTACCGGCATACATGAATACCATATCCAAATATTTGCGGAACGATTTGTAAGAATAATCACGGCAGCCGGTAGTATACCATTCTACCCTATTCCCACTTACACGAATGCGATTTCCTTCTGCCCATGTTTTATATTCGGCCGGAAAACCATTCGTAAAATTAAACTTTATCTCATCGTACCTTTTCTGGCTCCAAAGATATTCAGCCCGAAGACGTATCACCGCATCCGCACATTGCTGCAAATCCCTATTGCCAATTTCCATATCAACTACTGCATAAGCAGCAGCCTGGTTCTTTTTCAATTGCCCATTGTAAAGGTGTACTTTGTTACCTTCCGGCAATAAAGGGAGAGAACGCAGGTAAGTGTCAAAAGAATTAGCTGGACATTTTTCACGCACATAGCCCGCAGGAGGGGCTATACGGCTTTCAATACTTTGCCCGTACAAGGACAAGCCGGAAAGAAAAAAAAGAATGCATATGAAAGATTGCCGCTTCATTACTGTTATAAATTTATTGTACTCCGAAAACAGATGTCAAGTTATCATCCGACAACGAACAAAGATACGATAATAATTCATACACAATCTCTTAAAAACTAATTAAATTATGCATGCACTCCCATCCAATTCAGCGACATGATTTCTTTCCAACCTGAAACCCGGATGCAATTTTCCACTTGGGACGCATTATTGTGTGGTTGCGGAAACATAATCCTTTGTCCTACAAAATGGTTGAGGTTCTTGGGATGGTCGTCTATCATGATATCCCCCCGAATGCTCTCCTTACTGCCACAGAAAATCATCTGCTGCCAGGTAATGAAAGGAAAATGTTCATTCAACCAGGCTTGTTTCTCTGTCAGACTTTGGGGAAATTCAGTAGCAGAAGATACAATCAACACCCGGAAACGTTCATTCAGGTAGTGCAACCCTTCCACACTATCCGGTATCACAGGTGCGGTACGAAAGAATCCGGGTGTCATCACGTAATTTCGAAAAGAAGGAAAGGAAAATTCGGACTTCCCTTCCAATTCTTCCATATGTAGAAGAGTTCCTGTATTCTTGAACTCATAATTGATGTACTGGGAATAAACATCAGCCAGTACTCCATCCATGTCTACTAAAATCTGCTTTTCCATTGTTTATTTATAATTTATTAAGTTTTTAATCATTCGTTTTCTTCCGAAACGTACTGTTATGGCTTGAAATCTTCTTTGCGGAAGTCTGTTTATTCTTGCACGATTTCTCATATTCGTTTACACAATTATGCATAAAACCGCAAATCAAAAGAAAATCCTTCAAAAAACAGATCATTCCTTCTCAAATATAGCTATATTTGCGGATGTTTGCAATAGTTAGAACATATATGCTGAAAGAAGAAAGACATCAATACATCCTCAATCGATTGAATGAGAGTAGCCGGATTTATATAACCTCACTGAGCAGTGAGTTAGGAGTGTCGGACGATACTTTACGCCGTGACCTGACGGAATTAGACGAACGAGGACTGTTGACAAAGGTGTATGGTGGAGCTATCCCTAAAGCCGGCATTTCATTCGAATTCGTAGACAGGTTGAATACGGATATGGCCATCAAACATCAATTAGCCGCTAAGGTAATTCCACTGTTTCAGAGTAATGAAGTGATCTTGATGGATGGAGGAACTTCCAACCTGGAAGTGGCACGCCAACTATCGCCCGACATTCCACTGACCATATACACCAACAGTTTCCCAATAGCAAACGAACTCATGCAAAAGCCGCAGGTTGAACTCATTTTTATCGGTGGTAAAGTATTCCCTCCATCGCAGGTAACAGTAGGCGTAACGGTATTCCAAACTTTACAAACCATTCGCCCGGATTGGTTGGTATTGGGTATAAGCAATGTACATCCTCAACAGGGACTAACCTGCCCCGATCGTGAAGAAGCATTCGTAAAACGCCTGATGGTGGAGCGGGCACGTCAAAGAATAGTTATAGCCAATAGTCTGAAATTGAATACCGCTGAGACTTACACAGTGGCATCCCTAGGAGATGTGGATTATCTTGTGACGGAAGATGAAAAAATTGATCACATCCGAAAAAGTTGGATAAACCAACCCAAGAACATCATCTAATAAGAATCGAGCGATAAAAGCATATTTACCATATCCTATGATAGCGGGAATTACCGCGTCAAACAACCACGGTAGCTATTATCTGTATAAAAAGAATAAGAAAAACCATTGCAATAGGATAAACCGTAGCATAGGCCACACTCGGAATATTGCTATCTACCATCGAATCGGCAGCAGCAAGACCGGGCGTACTGGTCATGCCCCCCGTAATGGTACCTAACAAATCGAGTAAGGAAATCTTAAATACCAAACGACCTACAATAACAGCTACCAGCATAGGTATTAAAGTAATGGCAGCCCCTACTCCGAACATCAGCAATCCGCTTTCCTGAAATGTGGCAACCAGATTCTTTCCGGCAGAAGTTCCGACTTCAGCAAGGAAAAGTAACAACCCCAACTGACGCAGCAATTGGTTAGCCGGACCGGACATAGACCACATGATAGGGCCGGTCTTTCCCACAGCACTCAACATCAGAGCCATCATCAATATCCCACCAGTCAGTCCCGGAGAAAAAGAAAGCCCCCCGGGAAAGGTGATATTAAGCTTACCGAACAACACGCCAAGCACAATACCCATCGCAATAGGGAAGAAATCAGTATCAGAAAGCTTTTTAGCATTATTGCCAAGCAAACGAGCCACTCCTTTCAGACCTTCCCTTTCACCTACCACCATGAGTTTATCACCGAACTTCAATGCTAGATCGGGAGAAGGTGAAAGGTCGATACCGCTTCGACGTACCCGGGTCACGGTACATCCGAAATTACGTTGCAGGTTCAAGTCGCCCAACTGTTTGTTTATCATGTCTTTCTTTGTCAGCAACAAAGACTCTATTTCCTGTGTCTTATCCAAAGGAAGTTCGCCCTCCTCACGTTTGCCTATCAATACAGCAAGCTGGTTCAAGGAGTCCTCACTGCCTACCGCCTGAATGTAATCTCCTTCATAAAGCACAGAGTTCGCTTTAGGGATAGCAATTTCCTCGCCATGCTTCAAACGTGATATCACAGCCCCCGTCATGGCACGGGCATTAATCTGCATCAAGCTCCTACCGAATACACTCGGATTGGTAACACGATAGATGCAGGTATTCAGTTCCGGGAACTCTCCCCGACGTTCAATTTCCAGTCGGCGAGCCTCTTGGTCAAGATCGACCTTCATTATTTTAGGGAGCAACTTTACAAAGAGAATCACACCGATAACGCCAAAAGGATAAGCAATACCATAAGCAATGGATGCCAGTGGTGAATTAGTACTGTCGATAGCTACCGCAAGTCCCGGTGTACTGGTAAGTGCCCCGGCAATCAGCCCTACGACACTTGGCGTATCGATATCAAATGCATATTTTAATCCTATCGCTGTCAGTGAAGCTGAACAAATAATAAGCATCGTAATAAGAATCAATGTCTTTCCCTTACTTCGAAAGGAATCAAAAAATCCGGGACCAGCCTGAATGCCAATGGTAAAAATGAACAATACCAGTCCGAAGTTCCCCAGTTCTTTGGGAATGACCACACCGAAATGACCGAAGAGAAGGGCTATAAAGATCACTGCTGATACATCGAGCGATAAGCCCTTAATCTTAATTCTTCCCAACATGAAACCTAACGCGACTATGAGAAAAAGTGCGAAATAAGAGGAGTTCAATAAATCAGTAAACATAGGATTCTAAGTGTATTTGTTAGTTCGGGGGACAAAGGTACGTAAAAAAGCTTCAATCAGCAAGTTTCTTCCTTACCGGTGAGGTATCCACACCCAAGTTTGAAGGATGATAATACATACTTATTGTGATTTCAACAGGTCTTTTTACTCTTTTTGAGGTATTGTAGCACTTCATTTTATGATCGAACTTTGCAACCGGTTAAAGAGATGAATCAAAATTAGTATCAAAACCCCAAATTAAAAGAATAATGAAAAACTTAGGAAATTTAGCAGTACTGTTATTCATGCTATGCGCATGCACCTCATGTAACAATGATGATGACAACACCAAACCGGAACTGGCCCAAAAGGTTGCCGGCACTTACAACGGTGATATTGAACTAAGTGTACAAGAAGCATCGCAAGGCACCAAAGGTGTGGAGATATCTGTGAACCGTATTGCTGAAGACACCGTGGATGTCACGTTTCCAGCCATCAGTTTCGGTAGCCGCACTATTCCGTCTGTCAAATCGGGTGCCAAAGTAGCTTTGAACAACAATGGAAGTTACTCCCTCACAGGAACTCTTTCTGCAAAGGACGGAGATATCAACATTACCGGAAACTTTGAAGGAACTGTCAACGGAAAAACATTGGAGATGAATATCAGTTACCAACTCGGTGCCATGCCTTCTCCGATTAAAGCTATATTCAGCGGAAGCCAGTCACAAGCATCGCTTACAGTAAATACATCAGCTTACGATACATGGACATATGTCAATCTTAAAACAGGCGAAACACAGACATTGAAAGATTTCAATGCCTGGGAGTATTACAGTAACGGTCAAGTGGTAGAAACTAAAGAAGCTACCGGAGATGCCTCTTTAATAAAGATAGACTGGCATATCGCCATCCATCGTTATGACATAAAGACCAACGGTGGAGCAGCACTGGCAACGGAAGAAACGGCTATGAATGCCGTAAAGAACATTCCAGCCGAAGGATATACTGCCGATGAGCAAACCGAAAATGAGGTTATTGTAGATATGAGTGGCATGATGGATGGAAAGATCGGTTATGTAAAATCTCCCCTAAACAGAGTACTCAGCCAATGGCTCACCAAAACTCCAACGGGTGGAATGCCTCCTTACGAATATGAGGAAACCAATCTGATTTATCTGCTCAAATGCGCTGATGGAACTTACGCCAAACTAAAATTCACCGATCATCAGGATACGGAAGGCAATACAGGTCGTGTAAGTTTCACTTACGAATATCCCGTAGAATAAGAACATTCGGTATATGAAAATATCAAAATTACTATGCATCATGACGAGTGTGATGTTGTTATCCGTTTGGAATACAACCGCACAGGCTGATGACTATAACGGAGACAATGCCATTGTAAAACGCACCATAAAAGGAGTGGTTCTCGATGAAACGGGAACCGCTCTTCCCGGTGCCTCCATCATAGTAGAAGGCACTACTATCGGAGCAGGGACGAATGCTAAAGGAGAATTCACTTTACAGTTACGTGAAAAAGGTGCGCAGAGATTACGTATCAGTTTTACCGGTTATGAGACGCAGGAATACCTAGTAGATGCCTCTGATAACAGCCTTGTTACCATACGCCTAACGCCCTCCGAGAACTTACTGACAGAAGTGGTCGTGACGGGAAGCCATACTGAAAAGCCCCTGAAAGAAACTCCGGTACTGACCCGGGTTATCAGCCAAAGGGACATACAGACGCTCAATCCGATGGATATCGAAACTCTCTTGCAGTACGAACTACCCGGTTTGCAGATAGGATATGACAATATGAGCCAATTGCCCACTATCACTTATCAGGGTGTAGGAGGAGAATATCTGCTATTTTTGGTAGATGGCGAACGTATCAGCGGTGAAGGTTCCGACCATAACGTCGATTTTACGAGATTCAACATTGACGATATCGAACGCATCGAAGTGATAAAAGGATCACAATCCACCCTTTATGGTTCTAATGCATTGGGAGGGGTGATCAATATCATCACCAAAAGTGCCAATCGTCCTTTTACGGGGAATGTGAACGCACGATATGCCGGCTCAAACGGACAAAAGTATTCAATAGGTGCAGGTACTAAACAAAGCCGCTTTTCTTCTTATTCCAATCTGACCTACCGCACCAGAGACACCTACACTGTCGGTGATGACGAAGGGAAAAAAAACACAATCGTCAATCCCGATGGCAGCATAGGAGGAGAAACCATCGACAATGTGCAGTCAACTACCGTCTATGGCTATCAGATATGGGATGCCTCACAAAAATTCGGATATTCATTCACGGACAAACTGAGCGCAGAACTAAAAGGATCTTTCTATCACAACCAACGGGATATCCGTACCGGGAAAGTATACCAGGATTTATTCATCGATTACGCTGTTAATGCCAAAGTAAAGTACTTATTCAATATTAATCACCAGCTGGAAGCATCGTATATATACGATAACTATAAAAAGGACAAGAATTACTTTAATGCAGGATTTACCCGTACCGATTACCGGAATCGTACGCAATCCGCCCGTATCAGCTATACGGGGATCATGGGCGACCATACGTTGAGTGCGGGCATTGAAACCAATCTGGAATATCTGAAACATTATATGATGAAAGACAGTGCCGACGCCAGCATGGAAACTTACGTACTCTATCTGCAAGAGGATTGGAAAGTGACAGACCGGGTAAACCTGATAGCCGGGCTACGAAGTGATTATCATGACAAATACGGACTGCACGTCACTCCCAAACTTTCGACAATGTATCGTCCCTGTGAAGTATTCACCCTGCGCGCCTCCTACTCCATGGGATTCCGGTCTCCTTCATTGAAAGAGTTATACCAAGAATATTTTATGGGCGGATTCATGTGGTTATATGGTAATCCGGATTTGAATCCGGAAACAAGCCATCAGTTCGCTTTAAGTGCAGAAGCTGAAAAAGGCGGGTTCAATGCCTCCGTCTCCGCCTATCACAATCGTTTTAGAGACAAGATAGGTTACGCCAGGGCAGACGGAGGAATGAAATATGTAAATGCGGAAAAAGCCCGTACTACCGGAGTGGAAGGTATCATACGCTATCGAATGGAATTCGGACTCATGCTGACCGGATCTTATGCTTATGTGAACGATTATGAAGAGATAGACGGACACAATGCGTCATCGGTACGCCCCCATAGTCTGACCTTCAATGCTTCGTACAACCATAAATTCGGGAAGATAGGAGTCAATGCAGCTTTGAACGGACAATGGACTTCCAAATTAAGCACCTATTCTATCAATCAAGATCAGACTTATGAACGGGTTTCTTATGATCCGCGCACCCTCTGTTCATTCAATGCCGGAGTCCAGTTGCCGAGAGGAATTAGCCTGAACTTCGGTATAGACAATCTCCTGAATTATAAAGACAAAGCCGCAGACAGTTCATTACAACTGCCTCAAAAAGGGATCAGTTATGTAGGTACCGTCAATATTAATCTTGCCGACATGTTCAATCTATAGGCAATAACAACAAAGAAATACTAAAAAAGCAATGAAAAAGAAAACACTCATCATCGGTGGCTGCCTCGTGCTACTCCTGTTAGGAGGAATAGGGGTATGGAATAAATTGTGCAGCACGACAAAAGTGGCTTTCATAAATTTCCAAACCCTGCAAATGGGAAGTTTATCGAAAGCGAATGATAACTCTTTTATCAAATTGAGCGAACTCAGTCCCGAAGAATTCGATCGGCTGACAGATTACGATATGGTATTTGTCAACGGCATGGGATTACGGATCGTTGAAGAACAACGGATGCAATTACAACAGGCTGCAGACAAAGGTATTCCCATATATACCAGTATGGCTACCAACCCTGCCAACAATATATGCAATCTAGATTCCACCCGACAAAAACAAATACGCGCTTATCTCAGTAATGGGGGAAAACGCAACTACCGCAGCTTATTGTCGTATATCCGTAAAGAAATCGACGGCAAACTGATCTCCTCTCCCGAACCGGAAAAGGTAATAGAAAAAGCATCGGACATTTTATATCATGCCGGAGTGAAAAACCCAGAAGAAGAAATGGAATTCGTAACGGTATCTGAATACGAAAAGTTTCTCCATGAAAATGGATTGTACAAAGAAGGCGCACACAAGATCGTAGTGACAGGTCAGATGGCGGATGCAACCGATCTGATTGCGGCACTCGAAAAAACAGGTTACACGGTTTATCCGGTTTCATCCATGCGTCGTTTCCAAACATTTCTGGAAGAGATCAACCCCGATGCCGTGATCAACATGGCACATGGGCGTTTAGGTGATCAAGTAGTAGACTATCTGACAGCCAAAAACATTCTTCTGTTCTCCCCACTTACTATCAACAGTCTGGTAGAAGAGTGGGAAAATGATCCGATGGGCATGAACGGAGGCTTCTTGTCCCAAAGTGTAGTGACACCCGAAATAGATGGAGCCATACGCCCCTTTGCACTCTTCGCCCAATATACAGACAACGAAGGGATAAGACATTCGTTCGCCATACCCGAAAGGTTGGAAACCTTCGTGAAAACTGTAGATAATTACCTCTCCCTAAAAGAGAAACCGAATAGCGAAAAACGAGTAGCCATCTACTACTATAAAGGAGCAGGTCAAAACGCACTGACGGCAGGAGGAATGGAAGTAGCCCCCTCACTCTTCAACTTATTGACACGCCTAAAACAAGAAGGCTATAAAGTAGAGGGATTGCCCGCAAACAGCAAAGAGCTTGAACGGATGATCCAAGCCCAGGGAGCGGTATTCGGTGCTTATGCCGAGGGAGCATTCAGTGAATTCATGAAGACAGGGAAACCGGCACTTATCAGTAAAGAAGAGTATGAGACATGGATCAAACAAAGCCTTCGCCCCGAAAAATATGCCGAAGTAGTAGCGGCAAACGGAGAATTTCCGGGAGAATACATGACTACTCCCGATGGAAAACTAGGTGTTGCCCACGTACAATTCGGCAATGTAGTGCTTTTGCCACAGAATGCAGCCGGTAAAGGGGACAATTCATTTAAAGTAGTACATGGCACGAATGCCGCACCCCCTCACACCTATATAGCTTCTTACCTTTGGATGCAACATGGATTTAAAGCAGACGCATTGATTCACTTCGGTACACACGGAAGTCTGGAATTTACTCCTAAAAAGCAGGTAGCTCTATGTAGCAACGACTGGCCCGACCGTCTGGTAGGTACGGTACCTCATTTCTACATCTATTCTATCGGTAACGTGGGAGAAGCAATGATGGCGAAACGACGTTCCTATGCGACGCTGCAATCGTACCTTACCCCGCCATTCATGGAAAGCAGTGTACGTGGAATCTATCGTGAGTTGAACGAGAAAATTAAAATATACAATAATAAATTAGGGAATTGCAATTGCAATGATCCTGAACATGCGACCCCAAAAGACACGCGAACAACAGAAGACTTGCAGCGTGCATCCCTCGCTGTAAAGGCAGCAACGGTCAAATTAGGTATTCATCGTGAACTTGGTCTTGACAGCCTGTTAAACGTTCCGTACACGGAAGAGGATATATTACGTATCGAAAACTTCGCGGAAGAACTCGCCACTGAAAAAATAACCGGACAATTATACACAATGGGCGTTCCCTATGAAGCCGAACGTATCACTTCATCCCTCTATGCCATGGCTACCGAACCGATAGCTTACAGCCTTTTGGCACTTGACAAGTTACGGGGAAAGGCAGATGAACGAACCCGGAAACATCGTACCCTATTTACACAGCAGTATCTCAATCCGGCACATGAACTGGTGACACGAGTCATAGCTAACCCATCCATTGTCTCCAATGAGTTAATATGCCGCACAGCCGGAATTACTCCTCAAGAGCTGGAAACTGCCCATGCCATAGATGCAGAGCGCAATGCCCCCAAAGGAATGATGGCGATGATGATGGCTGGCGGCAAAGGTTCAAGCAAGATGAATGCTTCTAGGGGAAAGAATAAAAAGGAATACAGCAAAGAGGAGGTGGAAAAAGCACTTGCTATTCTGGAAGTGGAACGTACCGTAAAGAATGTGGGAAACTACAAAAACGAGTTACAAATGAGTCCTGAAAAAGAGTTGAGAAGCATTATAAATTCTTTAAATGGCGGATACACGATACCCTCACCGGGTGGCGATCCGATAGCCAATCCGAATACTCTGCCTACCGGACGCAATTTATATGCCATCAATGCCGAAGCTACCCCTTCGGAATCAGCTTGGGAGAAAGGCATCCAACTTGCCAACCAGACCATCAACGAATACCGTCGCCGTCACAACGACTCCATACCGCGCAAAGTGAGCTATACCCTTTGGTCAAGTGAATTTATCGAAACAGGCGGAGCTACCATCGCACAAGTCCTTTATATGTTGGGGGTAGAACCCATACGCGATGCATTTGGTCGTGTAAGCGATTTGCGCCTGATTCCATCTGCCGAGCTGGGTCGTCCGCGCATTGACGTAGTAGTACAAACCTCCGGACAACTCCGTGATCTTGCAGCTTCCCGTCTTTTCCTGATCAACCGGGCGGTAGAAATGGCAGCAAACGCCAAAGGAGACAACTATGAGAATCTGGTTGCCGCCAGTGTAGTAGAAGCCGAAAGGACATTGACAGACAAAGGCCTTAGTCCGAAAGATGCCCGGGAGATGTCCACTTTCCGTGTATTCGGTGGGGTGAACGGAGGATATGGAACCGGCATTCAAGGAATGGTGCAAGCCGGTGACCGTTGGGAAAATGAATCGGAAATAGCCGATGTATATTTGAATAATATGGGTGCCTATTATGGCAATGAAAAAAACTGGGAAGCATTCAGGCAATTTGCTTTTGAAGCCGCACTGACCCGTACAGATGTTGTCATACAACCTCGTCAAAGTAACACATGGGGAGCCTTGAGCCTAGATCATGTATACGAATTCATGGGAGGAATGAACCTCGCTGTACGCAATGTCACCGGGAAAGATCCCGATGCTTATTTCAGCGACTACCGTAACCGTAACAATATGCGGGTGCAAGAGTTGAAAGAGTCAATTGGAATAGAAAGCCGTACTACGATCCTCAATCCGGCCTACATCAAAGAAAAGATGAAAGGAGAATCTTCTTCCGCTTCCGGATTTGCCGAAATCGTCACAAATACATATGGATGGAATGTGATGAAACCGGCTGTCATCGATAAGGAGTTATGGGAAGATATCTATGATGTATATGTCAATGACCGTTTCCAACTGGGTGTAAAAGAATATTTCGAGAAACAAAATCCGGCAGCTTTGGAAGAGATGAGCGCTGTCATGCTCGAAACCATCCGTAAAGGAATGTGGAAAGCAAGCGAAGCACAGATAACCGAACTGACAAAACTGCATACGGAACTGGTCAACAAATATCGTCCTTCCTGTTCAGGATTTGTTTGCGACAATGCCAAATTGCGGGAATTTATTGCTTCCAAAGCGGATGCACCGACCGCCTCTCAATATAAAAAGAACATAGCCACAATCCGTGAAGCACAGGTGGACGGTGATAATAAAGGGGTAGTAATGAAAAAAGAGGAGATGAATCAGCCGACCGAGGGGCAAACCAATACACTGAGTAATATTGCAGTAGGCGTTGCAGTCGTCCTAGTTGTCCTGGCATTGGTGATATTCATCCGTCGTCGCAAAAAGATCTGAATATGGACACTGTTGTACTTGTATTGATGATCTTGACTGCTTTTAACTTTTTGTTAAAGCAAACTTTCTGGAAAGCAATGGCAGTAGGTATCTTATCTATAGCCTGTGCTTTGTTTGCCGGATTGACATGGCCGTATGCCATCGAACAGTCAAAGACTCAGATAGCGGACTGGTTGGGCAACCCGTCTCTAATGCTCGATACTTCCGTTTTTCTGACCATTGAAGTTTCTCTGCAAATGGCGTATGCCATGCTAGCAGTACACGTAGCCAATGATTATCCGGTAAAGCCCCGAACGCTCCTCGCCTATCGTCTACTGCGCTGGTTTCCGGGATTAATAATTTTTCCGGTACTGTTCAGCGGATTGGTATATCTTATTTTCACATTCCCCGGTGTTACCTTTACAACCATTGCAGGAAGTTACGCTGCATTTATACTGATAGCAATTCCGCTTGGACGTTTACTGATTCTCCGGTTACTTCCGGAAAAAGAATTAAGACTGGAATTATTCTTCCTGACCAATGCACTGGTCGCTATATTGGGAATTGTAGCCACCGTAAACGGCCGAACTTCCGTTGCAGGTGTAAGTGAAGTGAACTTCATGGCACTTGCCGGTACCCTAGGAATTACGGTTGCAGGCATACTCCTCGGCTGGTGTTGGTGGAAATTAAAGAATCGGCTTAAAATCTCACCTTAATGTATTTTATTCGGTTTCTTTCAATTTTCTCTAAAGAGAGCCCTATGTTTCTTACTACAAACCCCTTTAAAAAGACATATAAATAAATCAAAAATAACGAATAACGATGAATATCATATCAGACATTTTATATTGGATTTCAACAGGTCTTTTAGTACCTGTTATTGTATTGTTAATTTTCCTGTTTTGCCGTTCTTTGCTCCTAATAGGCAATTTCTACGGACAATACTTGTCTATCCGGAAGACCGAAGCCATCCTGCGCAAAGAACTAAGTACACTAACTCCAGTGACGTTAGATGAACTAAGTGACAAACTGCCCGAAAGCTCCTCGTCACTTGTGATCAATTCTATAAAACAGATACTTGAAGCACAAAATACCCCTGCACAAGTGCAACGCCTCATTGCTAACTTTGAAATTGCAGCCGACAAAGACCTTGCAATATCAAAGACGCTCACAAAATTAGGTCCCATTTTAGGTCTGATGGGTACGCTCATCCCGATGGGACCTGCATTGGCAGGACTGGCAAGTGGTGATATTGCCTCTATGGCGTACAATATGCAAATTGCTTTTGCAACCACCGTAGTGGGACTTGTAGCCGGTGCTATCGGGTTTCTCACCCAACAAGTAAAACAACGCTGGTATCTTCAGGACATGACTAATCTGGAATTTATCGCAGCACTAATCAATGAAAAAATCAAGAGAGATGAAGCGTAATTTACTAAGAAAAGAGGAAGACAGCGACCCGATCAGTGTCGTATCCAATTTATTTGATGTAGCCATGGTTTTTGCCGTTGCACTCATGGTAGCACTCGTCAGCCGGTATAATATGACAGAAGTATTTTCCCAGGAAGATTATACTATGGTGAAAAATCCGGGAAAGGAAAATATGGAAATTATCACGAAGGAGGGGCAAAAAATAAACCGATATACTCCTTCTGAAAATCAGGAGCAAAAGAAAGATGGTAAACGTGGCAAGAAAGTAGGTATTGCCTACGAACTGGATAATGGTGAAATTATTTATGTTCCCGAAGAATAAAAAAGAATTTCACAAATAAGGGGAAGCCACCGGAATGAATTGAAATATTTATTCCGGTGGTTTTGAGCCTGTTTAAAATCCTTTTCTATTTACGTGCATCAGCTATAAAGCCTAGAGCTTCGGCACATTTAGCTGTTACGTAAGCCCAATCTTCAACAGCAATTTTATCATCAGGGAAAAGTTTGCCCCCCATACCCATACAAAATACACCTACTTCGATCCATAAGGCTAAATTCTCCTGAGTCGGCTCTACGCCACCGGTCACCATCAGTTTAGACCACGGCATCGGAGCCAATAGCTCTTTTACAAATTTCACACCCAGCACATCCGCTGGAAATATTTTACATAAATCACAACCTGCTTCCTGGGCAAAACCTACTTCCGACAGGGTTCCACATCCGGGAATATAAAGTACGAGACGTCGATTGCATACCTTTGCTATTTCAGGGTTGAACAAGGGACCTACAATGAAACAAGCACCCAACTGTAAATAGAGGGCAGCCGTTGCCGGATCGACAATGGAGCCTACTCCCATTGCCATTTCAGGACATTCTTTTGTGGCAAATTTCACCGTTTCAGCAAACACTTCATGGGCAAAATCACCACGGTTTGTAAATTCGAAAGCACGGATACCACCTTCATAACAAGCCTTTACCACTTTCTTTGCCACATCTGCATCCTTATGATAGAATACAGGTACCATTCCTGTTGAACCCATTTTGTTCAACACTGCTATTTTATCAAATTTTGCCATCGTCTTACTTATACAATTTATACATTAAGCCACCATAATGCAGGCGTACAAAGGTACAATAACTTTCGTAATAGCAAAGGCTGCTATCCGGCAGATGTATCAACCGGGATCAATCCGTTCAAATACATGTTCTGCAGATTCGTGAGATAACAAAAACGGCATGAATTACTTCGTGTCGCTTTTCTCATAAATTCTTAGTATCTTTGCAGCCCAAATAAGAATACAGCTATACATAATGAACGAAGAAAAGATAAATAAGGACCTTTCAGGTTGGTTGGCACTCAGCCCGTTATTTGTTTTCTTATGCCTCTATCTGGTGACCTCGGTCATCGTCAATGATTTCTATAAAGTCCCGATTACCGTAGCATTTTTAGTATCTTCCTGCTATGCTATTGCCATTACCCGCGGATTAAAACTGGATCAACGCATTTATCAGTTTTCGGTGGGTGCTTCCAATAAAAATATCATGTTAATGATATGGATTTTTATCCTCGCAGGCGCATTTGCACAAAGTGCCAAACAGATGGGAGCTATCGATGCGACTGTAAATCTCACCTTGCATATCCTGCCCGATAATCTATTACTGGCAGGCATATTTATTGCCGCCTGTTTTATCTCACTTTCCATCGGTACAAGTGTCGGTACGATTGTTGCACTGACTCCCGTAGCTACCGGATTGGCGGCAAAAACAGGTATAGATGTTCCTTTCATGGTGGCCGTAGTAGTAGGCGGTTCTTTTTTCGGTGATAACCTGTCCTTCATTTCCGATACCACCATTGCTTCCACGAAGACTCAGGGATGTGTGATGCGGGACAAATTCCGGGTGAATTCGATGGTGGTAGTTCCGGCAGCGATCATCGTACTGGGCATCTATGTCGTGCAAGGATTATCCGTCACGGCGATTCCTTCGATTCAGGAAATAGAGTGGATAAAAGTCATTCCTTATCTCATTGTTTTGGGAACGGCTGTGGCGGGTATCAATGTGATGATTATCTTGTTACTCGGAATTATTTCTACTGCCATAATCGGGATCGTAACCGGAAGTTTTGGCGTTTTCGACTGCTTTGCCGCTATGGGAAACGGTATTACCGGCATGGGCGAACTTATTATCATTACGTTGCTTGCCGGAGGAATGCTCGAAACCATTCGTTTTAATGGAGGAATCAATTTCATTATCACTAAACTCACCCGCCATGTCCATGGGAAACGGGGTGCAGAATTATGTATCGCAGCTTTAGTAAGTATCGCCAACCTTTGTACGGCCAACAATACCATAGCCATTATCACCACCGGTCCCATCGCTAAAGATATTGCTAAAAAGTTCAACCTCGACCGTAGGAAAACAGCCAGTATCCTCGACACATTTTCCTGTTTTATCCAGGGAATCATCCCCTATGGAGCGCAAATGTTGATGGCAGCAGGGGTAGCCGGCATTTCTCCGATCAGCATTGTCGGTAATCTGTATTATCCTTTCACGATGGGAACTTTTGCACTTCTGGCAATTATTTTTAGATATCCCAGAAAGTATTCGTAAGGAATTCAAGACAGAAAAGTAAAGAACCTGTTTAAATTTGCTCAGCCTTCCTCTTAGGAGTTCTTTCATAGCAAAATTTAAACAAGCTCTAAGAGACAGTTTTGTTTTTTATCCAGTGCTTATTTAAAAATATTCAGCAATTTTAGAGAGATTCAGCCAATGTCCCTATTTACTGTAAGATGCCTTTACAAAAGGAGCGTTTAAAAGATAATCCAAACTTTGTTTTACACTTTCTTCCACCTCACAACTATAACTTTCAATTTCAGCAACGATATGCTTTACTCCGGCTGTTTTTGCATTCCGGAAGATAGCATCAAATCCCACCATGCCACTTTGACCTATTTCCCGGTGATCTTTGATATGAAGCATAGTGAAGCGTCCCGGATATTTATTAAAATAGTCAATCGGACTATTTTGTCCTCTCACCACCCAATATACATCCATTTGGAAAAATACATATTCAGGATTGGTATTCTCCAACATATAGTCCATCATTACTACTTTATCTTCCACCTTTTGGAATTCGTGCGCATGATTATGATATCCGTATTGCAAACCGTTCAGCCTACATTTTTTGCCGATCTCATTGAAATAATTACAATAGGTTTTCAAATCTTTTACTGTCTTAGGAACATTCATCCAAGGAGTTACAATATATTTCATACCAGCAGCCTTATGAGCAGCAATACATTGATCCCACCATCTTAATGATTCCGAAAAATCACCGGAAGCCAGTTCCTCATCCGACAATCCTCTTGTGCAATGTGAAGACAATACGGTCATTCCGGCAGCTTCAACCGCCCGTTTAAATTCTTTAGGGGGCTTACCGTAGAATTTACCATTGTCATAATTGGCTGCTTCAACACTGGTATATCCCATTTGTGCCAGATCTTTCAATACGGCATTTATATCCTTTCCCTCATTTATAATATCCCTCACCGAATAAAGCTGGATGCATACCTCTTTTTTATTTTTTGCATCCATAAATTGAGGTAGTGCCATAATCACAGCGAACAAGAGCCAAAAATATCTTTTTTTCATTGTATCCTATATTAAATAAAAACAAACTCCATTGAAGAGCAATCACCATTGACCCTCCCCAATGAAGCTTATTCAATTAAAAATTAATAACTAATCCAGAACTTTGACACGGATATTACGGAACCAAACATCATCACCATGATCCTGCATTCCGATAAATCCTTCTCTATTATCACCCCCACAATTATTCAGCAATTGGAATGCCAACGGCCAATTCTTCTCACTGAACTTACTAGCTTGGAGCATCTCTGTCCACTTGGGAGTCCACAAATGGTATTCAAGGACGTTTTCATCATTTTGTCCGTGAACGACAGTTCCTTTATAAACCATAATCTTTGCCTTGTTCCATTCACCGAACGGTTTAGCGTTTTGCGGAACAGCCGGAATCATATCGTATAAAGAGGCTGCCTGACGATTATTGTCCTTGCCCAATTTGGCATCGGGATGATTGGCATTATCCAAAACTTGGAATTCTGGTGCAGAAATATAAATAGGTTCCAAAACTTGGTTTCCATCTTTATCCGAAGTTACCTCCTGTGCCAGATAGAAAATACCGGAATTACCACCTTTTGATATTTTCCATTCCAGTTCCAATTCAAAGTTTTTAAATTTATGTGCAAAGATGATATCACCTCCATCGCCATCCTGAGCTTCACCGCCACCAGAACCGTTGAATTTGATGCATCCGTCCTCAATCGTCCATTTGGAAGGCACTCTGTCTTTACCGTATCCGCGCCATCCGTTGAAAGTTTTTCCATCGAAAATGGTAATATAGCCATCCTCATCTACCGGCAAGTTCAAGCTGTCGGTTTCGGCACCTTTCAATGTACTAGAATAAGCCAGTGCAACCATATCCGCTGATGGCTCTTCTTGCGCACTATTCGATTTGGGAGATGAACCGCAGGAAGTAATTACTCCAGCGATCATGCAACATGCTAAAGGATAAAATACTTTTTTCATGATTTCAATTTATTATTTTGGTTACTAAATTAGTTATTTATTATCTCGGCATATCAGGCAAATTCCATCCGTCACGGTAATTATGTTTCACCAATTCGGCTGCAAATTGTTGCGCATTAACCGGTTCAGTCCAAGTTTTATCGAAAGTAGGATGGCCATTATGAATTTTAAATCCATCTTTCACAACGGTTCTGATTGTTTCAGTGTCACCGATGTTAGTGAAACGCATATTAGCACCATCCCATTCCAAAGTCTTGTTCAGACCTTGCAAACGAATAGCTAATACACCCATTACTACCATTTCATTCATAGGTCCTGCTTCTGAAAAATCAGATTTAGTCATTATGCGGCTTGAACGGTCTTCCTTACATGCACGTACCCAGTCCATTTCATGACCGCCACCCATTGCGTTAGGAACACGACGGCAAACTTTAGGAGCATTAGGAACACGACCTGATAATAAGAAGGGCTGTTGACCATAACAGCCACAAATCAATGTGTCTTTGGTTCCGTGGAAAATGGTTAAACCACCACCAGGTCCCATCAATGGTTTGCCTTCCGGGAAACCTTTCGGACGTTCGGGCATCATGCCGCCATCATACCAATGAATTTCAACTTCCGGCATTCCAACCTTCGGCAAATTGTCACGAGAGGGGAAAATCATCTTCACGTGTTGAGCTTGCGGAGCGCAGGCACTTAGTAACAGAGTAGAAGAACCTTCCACTTTTGTAGGATAACCTAGTTTCAAAGCACGGAACGGTTGATGCAGAATATGACAAGCCATATCGCCCAATGCACCTGTTCCATAATCCCACCATCCACGCCAGTTCCAAGGATGGTATACATCATTATACGGATTTAATTTAGCAGGTCCTGTAAAAAGATCCCAGTTTAAAGTACTCGGAATACGGTCGGCTTTTTCAGGTGCGTTTAATCCTTGCGGCCAGATAGGACGGTCAGTAGCACATTCCACCTTAGTTACTTCACCGATTTCACCATTCCATATCCATTCACAAACTAAATCAGTACCTTCGTCAGATGATCCCTGATTACCCATTTGGGTAGCTACTCCGGTAGAAGCAGCCAGATTAGTTAACAGACGGGATTCATAAACAGAATGAGTCAACGGTTTCTGGCAATATACATGCTTGCCCATTGTCATAGCATCCGCTGTAATGATAGCATGAGTGTGGTCGGCTGTTGCAATGATTACACCATCGATAGATTTACCCATCTCATCGTACATCTTGCGGTAATCCCAATACTTCTTTGCATTTGGAAATTCGTCGAATACACCTTTAGCATACCTCCAATCCACATCACAGAGGGCTACAATGTTTTCAGTGCCCTTCACGTTATTGATATTGGTATGCCCCATACCACCAATTCCCACAGCTGCAATGTTGAGCTTGTCAGTTGGGGAAACATGTCCGTGGCTCATACCCAAAATAGAACTCGGAGCAATAGTAATTCCGGCCAAAGCAGCAGTTCCGGTTTTCAGAAATTGTCTTCTAGAAATCTTTGTCATGATATTATTTTTAAGAGTTTATAATTGGCTTCGGATTATTTTTTTGTAATAATCCATATCCATTTGTCATATTTCTTCTTCGTTCACGTATCTGATCAAGTGTCCGCAATTCTCCGATAGCCGGCAAGTCGTGCTTATGGGCATCCTGCAGGAAAGTCCAAGCATATTCAGATGCAACTGCCGAATCACGCATCGTGGGCAATTGCGGATTTCTGATCCCTGTCTCTATGGAGTCAGCAAATAAATCGCATAAAACATCTATGTTTTTACCGCCAAACGGTTTCTCGATATGAAGCGTCTGATGTACTCCGTGAAGATCGACTTTCGCCATCTGGAAATTATGTGTCATCCGGGCGATCCCCTTCGTACCGATGATATCTACATATGAGTTGTGAGTCTGATCTTTCGATAATTGTCCGTACACAAACCCTTGCGTTATGTCGAAGACAATCCCGTTTTGGAAAGTACCGTGGCACTGTATCCACCAAGGCTCCTTGTAGTTCCACATGTTCACACCTTGAGCGTGCCATGTCTTATATTCACATCCGGCATACCACCGGGCAATGTCCACATAATGCATACCGCAATCATGAAATGCAGGACCTTCATACTCGTGTCCTTCACCGGGAGCTAACCCTGGGGTCATATGGCAGATACGGAGAATAGCAAGTTCTCCTATTTCACCCTCATCAATAAATTGTTTGATAGCCTGATGATACCATGAATTGCGAAGATAGAGATTGACTGTGGAAAAGCACTGATGGTTTTCCGCCAGATCCACCACTTCCCATTCCTTATCAATGGCATCTGCCACAGGTTTTTCGGATATAATGTGTTTCCCGCTACGGATAGCTCTTTCTATCTGTTCTCTACGGGAATCTGCCAATGCAAATAGCCCGACTACTTGTACGCTTTCATCATCAAAAATTTCCTGTTCGTTCTCTACTATTTTAGACCTAGGCGATAATCTTTTTGCCTGTTCGCGAGAATCAAGATTCAAGTCGCAAATGTATGCCACCTCCCAACGCTCGCTTTTTTGCATTTCTTCCAAATAAAATCGTCCCATACGGCCAAAGCCAATAAGACCAACTTTGATTTTCATAATTACGTGTTTTTATTTTATCATGTATATTCAGTGTGTCTGCCAATTCTTTTTTCCAGAACTCATTGTCTGGTTATTGGAAATCAATTAAATAAACTTTCATAAATATAACCATGAAAAAATCCAGGGACAGAGAATTATTATCCAAAGAAGTGCTATCATACTTCTTTTCTCTACAAATAGAATGGAGATATAATTCCTCCATAAAAGAGGATTGTTAGAAAATGTTCTCATGTCGGTTTTATATTTATTCAATGTTGTGCGACAAAAGTAATATAATTAGAAGGATATAAAATCGCCATTAAGTGAATAATTGTAAAAACGACATGTTTTTTTAGAAACACGCTTGTTTCTCCTTTCAACAGAAGAATAAATTTATTAGGAATTACCTAAATAAAGATGTGGCATTTTAGAAAATTTCTCATCACCTCATCCTATGATGCAAATGGAAAAATTGCTTCATAAATAGTATATATGCAAAACTTAAGATAATGACAATCCCTACCAAATAATAATAACCGAAATCCAAAAACAACAGATACAATACAATTACTAAAGCTTGAATCAACATATATATGAGCGACACAATGATATGAGGGATTTTCAATTCGTTTGCCATAATCTGATATAAATGTTTCCTGTGAGGCAAGCCGATGTTTTCATGAAGCATCAAACGGTGAATAATTGTCAACACACTATCAACTCCATAAACCACAAGAAGAATGATCCAACTAAAATTTCCAGTCGTAAGTATCAGTTGACCGATTAAGAAAAGAATTATAAAAGCCATACTTACCGAACCAACATCACCTGCGAAGCATTTTGCACACTTACGGAAATTAAAAAAGTTAAAGACCAATACCGAACAAAGGAGTGTTAAGATCAGACTCTGTTCAACAAAACAAACAATTTCAACATTTATATAGCCCAACGCAACGAGTACAACCAAGGAATATCCCCCGGTTATTCCGTTTATGCCATCCATAAAATTATAAGCATTTATGATACCCGTACAAACAATCAAAGACACAATAACTGTCCACCAAGGAAATGTAAACAACCCCCACTGGTAAAACATCAATGCCATGGCCGAGAAATGAAATCCCAGACGCAAACTTTGAGAGATGGAACGGATATCATCCGTAAAACTAATGAATGTGACCAACGTCAAGGCCAACATAAACCATGGATATGCAAAATGACTCACCAGAAAGAAAGTGAGGAATCCGATATAGAATATGATGCCACCACCGCGTAAAGTGATCCGGCTGTGTGAACTGCGTTCATTGGGCCTGTCAATGATATTGTATTTATCAGCCACCCGGAAATAAAAAAGTTCTGCCAGAAATAGCAGAACGATCAATATTAAATAGTACATTATCCGTTCTTTATTATCCAATAAAACCATAATTGAATCACTAAGAATAACAATAAAATAATTCCTGCCACTATCATTATTATTGTCCACATAAGCACGTCAGCTTCTCAGAGTCGTTTTATTTTAACTTGGAGTTCTTTTGAGGAAAATTGAAACATAAGGACTCAATCTATCTTAAAATTTTCCAATACATTCAGAGGTAACCAACCAAGTTCGTGCATAGCCTTTTCATTACTGAATGTCAATGAAGTAGTAATCTTTTCCAATTTCAATGAGTTGATTGGAGCTTTACAACCCAATCGATCACCAACCAATGCAAAACTCTTGGCTAACCAAAAAGGAACAGATAAAGGTCTCTTCCTATTCATCTGTCTGCATATCACCTCTTCCAACTCCCCAAAGGTCGGAGAATAACTGTCACAGACATTATAAACCCCTTCTTTCTTTATCAACAAAGGAACAAGATTGGCAATATCCTGTACCATCAGTACACTCTTACGAGCATTATTACCGGCTATGCCCAAGTAGCGATTCCGTCTGATACCCTGAATCATGGCTCCCAAGTTACCCGGTGGACAAGGTCCGGCTATCAGGGAAGGACGGATAATACTTAACCTCACGTGATGCAATCTACACCACTCCTTCAAATATTCCTCCGCCATGATTTTGCTCAATGCATAAGGGGTAGTTCCGTTCAAAGAATGATTCTCCGTTATCTTCTCACCGGAGTCACAACCATAGACGGCAACTGAGCTAATAAAAATAAAAGATTCAGGAATACCACCATTTTCCAAAGCGGTACATAAATTTTTCGTACCCTGTAAGTTCACGTCATAAAAAACTTTCCGTTCTTCTTCTGTGCGGGGAGAAAAATGGGCTTTTCCCGCAGCATGAAATACGACATCATACGATCCATCTAAAACCGGCACGGCCTTTGCCAAATTGACCCTATAATTATCTTGCATTGAAAGGCCGACCGTGGAGACATCATAACGCTTCTCCAGCAGAGGAAGCACATTCGTCCCTAAAAAACCGGAAGCGCCAGTGAAAAGGAGTTTCATAAAAAGCTATTGAAAAAATTGTATTAATTTAGGAAGCAAACGATACAACGGATAAAACATGCTGACAGGAATACCATTTTTCCGGAATGCATTCAGGCATTCCATGTTCCCCCGTTTTATATTAGACAGGCTTTTGCTGGTTGTCCCTCCTAAACGCATCCGCACCAAAGGTTCGGGCAAATAGAAAGTTCTGATATGATCTTTTTCCATCAAACGGAGCATCAATTCAAAATCCGCAGCAAACTTAAATGACAAATCGAAAGTACCATATTTCTGATAAACTTCTCTCTTCACATAAAAAGTAGGATGGGCGGGATGCCAACCTTTAGAAAAAGATCGTTTTTCTCCGGTGATCCAATGACGAATGATTTTAGATGTGTCATACTGGGCCACGTAATATAGATCGGCATATACGCAATCTATATTTTCATTATTTTCAAAACAACCGACCACTTCTTCAATTGCAGTCGTTTTAGCCAGCAAGTCATCCGAATTGATGATACCGACAATATCGCCCGTTGCTCGTGCGAAGCCTTTATTCATCGCATCATACAATCCCTCGTCCTTTTCACTAACCCATTGCATGCGTCCCTCAAATTGGGGTTCATATTCCTTAATAACGTCTATGGTACCATCGGTTGACAAGCCGTCCACAACGATGTACTCTATTTCCGGATAGGATTGTAAAAGAACGGATTGAATAGTATCACGAAGCGTATTAACGCTATTATAAGTAACAGTTACAAGAGAAAATTTCATTGAATTAAATATAAAATCAAGTTCGTCTTCCATCTTCTTGAAAGTGGACTTGGATAATGCCTTTTTAAAATAATTCGAGCTTAATGCCGCAAAATGAAAACACCGAACAGATATCTTTTATAGAAGGCGGTCATAAAGCTTTAAATAGTCCAGATATCTTTCCGCCCTGTCAAAACAGTCCACGGCACGTTGTCTACAAGCAGCTTCATAGTGTGATTTGCCTTTATGCCTGATCCGGGTGATAGAAACCAACATGGAATTTAGATCCCCTCTTTCCACTATATATCCGGTGTCCCGGTCAACAATGTCCTTACAACCTCCCGTATCATATGCGACAACCGGAGTCCCACAAGCCAATGATTCCATATTCACCGTGGGTAAGGTATCCTGGTAAGTTGGATTTATCAAAACATCCGCCATGGAATACAAATCGGCCAACTGGTGTACGTTTTCTGTCTTTTCAATGCCAATGATGCCAGAAGGGAGATTCTTTATCTGCCGTTTGGTTAAACCGACCACCACAATGACCTCTTGGTGAGATAACAGTTCACGAAGTCTAAGAATGTCATCCAGACCTTTGGTCTTATTCCATCCTGTTGCCACAGCCAGTATCATAAAACGTGAGTTCAACCCCATTTGAACACGCATCTCTTCGCGATGGACACGAGGTGTAAAAATGTCCAGGTCAATGCCATTCACAATCACCTCACGCTTAGCGGAACTTAAAAAGGATTGACCGACAACACCGTCCAACCAATGGCAAACAGAGACGACAGTCAGATTTCGGGCAGATGTAAACAGTTCCTTCTTTTGCAGGTAGTTTTTCTTGGAACGATCCTTCAATAAACTCGCAGGATATCCATGTTTATTAGGACAATTACTACATCCCTTAAGCCACTTTTCGCATCCGATATCCTGAAAATGCACACAATGTCCCGTCATTGCCCAACAGTCATGCAACGTCCATACAACCTGAATACCACTCGATGAAAGGTAATCGAACAATATTTCCATGTTCAAATAATATCCATGGATGTTGTGCAAATGAATGATGTCAGGCCTGACCCGTTCAATGACTTTTACCAATTCCCGAGTGCTTCTTTTCGAGGCAAAACCATGTTTATCGAATAATCTGGTATATAGTACGTGTATCAAAAGGTCGACACGGTTCCCTATCTTATAAAGAACGGACGAACTCGAATTGGACCACCTTCCAAATGCAATATAGCTTTGCCAACCGTTTTTCTGAACCAGTTTACCGATATCTTCTGCAATCCTTCCTGTTGAACCGGAATTACAGACTGCATTAATTTGAAAAAGTGTTGGCATTAATACTTCTTTTCGGTATTTAGAAAGTAGTTCAAATGGATTATAGGCCAATCCGGTTCAAAATGACGACGATTAATCACACGTCCACCAAACGAAAAATAATTCTTATAATCGGATTGGCTAAACACGTATGGATAGTGCCTGACAGCAATATCTATCGAATGTGAATTAGCATGTTCCAATCTCCCAAAAGGAAAAGCAAAATAATCACAAGGAACGCCAATGTGCTGTTCAACAACCGTGCGACACTCTCCTATCTGATGTTCCAATTCCTCAATATTGTCATCATTAATATTGTAATGATCAAGTGTATGGGCACCGATTACATGTCCTCTGTTATGCAAATCTTTTATTTGTTCCCAACTCATTGGTAATTTCCCCGGAGTCTTCACAACATTGTTTGTAAAATAATCTATATATTCCCTGTTGCCGGATACAAAATTTGGATTTATAAAAAACGCAGCATTGATATTAAAATCTTCTAGTACAGGTGCAATCATACTATGACATTCTTCGAAACCATCATCAAAACTAAATGCAACCAAAGGTTCAGAAACTACTACCTTGGAAATAATGAGTTCCACAGCGTCTTCAAAACGAATAAACCGGACTAATTTTTCTAACTTCCGTAACTGTGAATGGAATATCTCTTCACAAGGATTTTTTAAAGCGATCCTATGTCCGTTTAATATATGTATCCCCGCCTGCGGTTCTGCAAACGATCCCAAAACATCTAAAATCAGCCCTCTGGCTATTTTCCTACCCCACATAAAAAAACAACTATGTTTATTTAAAATAATTTCGACAATGCTGCCAAATAGATATTCTCAAACTCGGATATCAAACCATCCTTTACTTTAAAACCTGAAGCCGGACATAAATGAGACACTTCTTCATTGACCTGCAAGTTTATAAAACTATCCCGGTAAAAGTCATAAGCTCCGATCTGTCTTAGAAAGCCCACTATTTTACCCTTATCAGGATGCGTATAATTTAAAACGATATTATTTCCATTCAAAATCGTCTGCAACACAATGGAATGAAATCTCATACCCACACACTCGCTACTTTCAGCCAAAATCCGCAATGTCCCTTCCAAACTCAATGGGGTATTCTGGACTGCCACACCCTCATCATCAATTCTATATTTCAGTTTATTCATCCATCTTCGGTCATCCCCGCCAATAGCAAAATAATGCATAGGAAGAAAGAGAAGCCTTTTTTCACTTTTCACTTTTCGATTTCGTAATATCTGAAATACTTTTTCATTGATTTCCTTACCATTAATTTCATCATTAATCCTATATTCCATAGGAAAATCACGTACACAGGCAACTATATCCTCTTTCCTTCTCTCAGGAATAGCATGCAAAGATTTATATCGTTGTGCTGCAAAAACAGCCGGATCTATTGATGAGAGTACCTCTTTGGAATGTTTACCGGCTATACGCCTGTATTCCCCAGTGGAGATCTCATCCCGGAAAATGGTAACATCCGCTTTCTCAATGATATGAACCAAGCTCCGTTCATACCGTTTGGTAATCATCGGTCCTACTCCACAACCCAAAATCAGCGTACGCTTTCGAAGTCTTTTAGCTTTTGAAAAAGCATATTCTATCATATACAAACTCCACATCCCCATTAACGGACCACCGCCCATTACCAAAATATCACACCATTCTATTACATCGTCCATTGCTTCGGGATTTTGAGAATCGAATAAATTCAACTCCCCTATACCGTTATTTGCACATTTCCTATAGAATTCTGAATCTTCCAAGAGTGTCCTCTCCGTAAAAAAGGGATAAATACTCCCTAACTTCACTTCATAGACTCCATAAGCTCTATTTAGGATTGAAAAAATCCCTGCTAATATAGCCCTGTCCCCGATAGTTTCAGTACCATACCAGCCAATGATAGCTATCTTAACCATAATGCTTTGATTTTATATTTGATCCAAACCGAAGGTTTCAGCAGTTCTGCAATAAAAAGAATAAGTCCTTTCACGCTGGGCAACACAATATAATGGACACAAGTGTCACAATTCTTTTCAAGTTTCTTCTCCTGCTGCCGCAGCAATCCGCTTTTCCACAATTCTGTTGCTGTCTTCTCTCTCAAATTTCCCACCTTGTCACTCGCTGTCGCACATAAGCAAAGGTCAAGATTCTCCGTTATGGTAACATCGCCTCTCAGATAATTGCATCCTGCCAAACGTCCCTTTCCACCATTTTTCAGATAATAGTAAGTAAGAAATGCACGTAGCCTTGTTTTCATTCCTCTGCCTTCTTTAAACTTTCCGTAGAAATATTCAGTTGCCAACAGGCGCGACCACCTAGAATGCATAATATCGAAATCCTGCTTTCCGTCAAAATTATGTAAACGCTTATTGGGAACTGCTGGATGATAATAAGCTGGAATTCCTAACGAAGTATTGAAATATTCAATTTCACTGACGTAGGCTATATTTTCATTAGAAAGAGTGGTCCCTATATCGAGTACATCACAATATTTTGACTGTTCGGCTTTTATTAATTTTATCGTTTCCACCGTTTTATTAAAAACTTTCGGAATCCCTCTTACCTTATTATGTACTTCCCCCACTCCATCTATCGAAATTGTCAGATAAACTAAAATCCCCCGGGACTTACATTTAGATCTTATAATCTCCATCATCGGCAGAAGACGAGACGCTATAATTCCATTGGATATCACATGGACACGGTTTAACTTCTTCAATACCAATAATGCATCCATCAACTCCCCCGTTTTCTTATAAGTCGATGGTTCTCCACCATTCAGTCCCACTAACCGAACCTGATTAAAAAAAGAATCTTCCAACGCTTTCTTCAAATCACTAGGGTTCAGTTCAACAGGATTACTCTGATCTTTCCAAATATTGCAAGTTATACAACGTGAGTTACAACGACTCGTCACAGGCATCTGTAACACCCGTGGTTTTATACGTTTTTTAAACGCAGTCATCCTCAGATAATTGAGTGCAAATACAACAGCATTTTTCATTGATTCTTAATTTTAAGACGAGTATCTGCAAGGATGCTCTCCGCTATACGACGATAGGAGAAAAACTTTTGTCCTTCATTCCGCGCATTCAGACTCATTTCCACCCTTAGTTCAGGATGATCAATCAAACTACTGAGTGCCGGTTTAATATACCGCACATCACTATCTTCAAGCAACAGAACATTTCTCTTTACATTTAAATAATACATCCCCTTATACCAGTCTTTAACGATCAAAGGCAACCCACAACAAATTGCCTGTTCCCACATAACAGAATGCCCTCCGGGAAAACAAGCTATATCCGAAGCAAAAAAGTAGTTATATACATTCTCCGAAGCAATCCAGCCTATAAGATGAATTTTAGGATTTCCATTTACAGCCTTTTGCAATTGTTCTTCGTAATTCTTGTCGACTGTACCAAAAAGGATCAGATGCACATTCGGTTTATTTAAATCATTAATAGCTTCACATAAATGATGACTCATTTTCTTTGAATCCAGCTTTCCGCCACTGATCACAACCACGTCATCAGTTCCTATATGAAGTTGCTCCCTTATTTCTCGTCGTATCTTTACCTCATTGGCAAAATCCATATTTTCCAATATTCCTCCCCGAGGCAAAAATTTTAACTTTCTATCGGGAATACGATACATATCTTTCATGAAAATCCGAATATTCGGAGCCAAATAATAATACAGGTCTACTTCATTTCTCGTTTTATAAATAATAGACCGGTAGATTATTTTATGCATCAACACCCTTGAAACAATACCATGACCGGCATTATTATAATCATTATGACAATCCATCACCAATGTGATGCCGGGGTGTTTCTTTTTATACTTTGCAAGATCCAACAGGCAAAACATCGGAGAACCATGAAAAAAAATCAAGTCTGGCTCAATTTCTTCAAGTGTACTTATCAAATTTTTAAACTCCCAAAATCGAAAATTCACTTTATGTTTAAGCGGTAAACGAATAATCCGAAAGTCTGCCGATTTTTTTTTGCTAGACACGGCTTTACTCTTCTTTATCAAAGACATATCAAAATAAAGCGAAGAATCGTCACTTTGGCTCGTTATGACCGTAACCTCATGCCCCAACCTGGCATGCATATCCGCCAACTCATTATCCTGATAGGCAAATCCCTCCAGAAACTTACGCGCTACGTACACAATTTTCATTTCAAAATTATTTATACTTATCCATCAAGCGTTGCACATTCTCCTTAAAGCCACTCTTTTTCTGGATTTGCGTTACATCTACTAACCGCACATCATCCAAGTTACCCTCCATACACTCTCTCACAGCAAATCCGGCAGCCCATCCCAATTGTGCCATATCCTTGTTCAAACGGCGCGCAGCAAGAGCGATATGACTGGCTCCGTAAGCTCTGCAGGCAATCAATACATTCTTTACACCGAGGGGGATCATACATCGGTAGGGAATTCCCGAAGGCTTGATGCTTTTATTAAATAGCGTAACTTTTCTTCTATCAATATTTTGGGTAATATGAAAATCAATGGTATGACTTCCACATGCAATATAATCTTTCAAATTATCGGGGTCTATCAACTCTGTCAAATCATTCTGTCGCAGCATATATTCACATTTTATCCGATAAGACTCCCTCATTCCAAGCATAGGAGCAAATTCCCCCGTATAATTCCACAATCGCTGATTAACGGGATATCCGCGATACGACCCACTCATTCCGTCATTATAACGCTGTTGTAAAGTTGTCTTTACAAACTTCCAATGTTCGAGAAATCTATTTACCGCGGTTTTATACGCCCACTCCGGTTTTCCTAAACATTCATAACCGGTCATCCCTAATCCGGTCATTGGATTACAAAATCTCTGATTGGCATAGCCGTCCGAATCGATATAATCCGGTTTAACTACTTTTCCGTCTTTTTCATAAACCGTTTCTATACTACCTAGAAATTCGTTATCACTTTGAGATTTTTCGGGAGGCAACACCCTGTAAAACAAGGAAGGCTCGTTTAAGGATGTTTCATCATATTGATCATTTTTAGGCATCAAGTCTTCATTAAAACGAGAATACGGATCTTCACCGATATAATAATCCACTCCAGCAGCCCGGCAGAGTACTCCATCACCTGATGAATCGATAAAGAAATCGGCTTCAATATCCATACAATTCCCATCTTTATCTTTTACGGTGATTACATGAATCTTCTGTTTTCCACCCTCACAAGTAACACTTTTTATATCTCCGAACCAATGCCCTGTCAGCACTGTGACATTCTGTGCTGCATCCATATCTTTCCTATATTGTTCAGCCAACTTTTCATGGTTCAACAATAAATTCCCTCCTCCTCCAAAACAGGCAGGCAGTATGCTTTTGCGTATTACTTCCGGTTTATACCCATATTCCATCAGTAGCTTTTCCAGATAGGGAGGATTGATACCCTCCGCCCATGTTTGCACCCAGGCATTGACAGCCGTTCCTCCTAATGTCAAATAGGGCTCTACCAAAATAACATTCACATTTTCCTGATTAGCCAATGCATAGGCAGCTCCCATTCCTGCTGTACCGGCTCCTAGGATACAGACCTTATACGCTTTTACTTTCCGCATATCACTTATATTTTATAGTTGAAAATCTAAATAGAATCAATATCAAAAAGAACCCGCAAGAAATCAATGTAGTAAAAAGAGAAACATTCAGTAATGCACTCACCACTCCAAGAAGAATAATGAAAACAAAATCCGGATTATGCCTTGCCGATACTTTATTTAAGTATTTCAAGAAGAAGAAGAAAACGATTGAAATAAAAATAACACCATAGATGCCTGCTGCTGCCACACCATCAGTAACTAAAAAATTGGCATTGGCATTCATGGATTCTTCAATATCAAAACCTTTATAGGCCGACCACACAGCTTTTCCTAACGCATCGTGCCCAAACGGGTATGCTCCCGTTATATAATTGACAATTCCAATATGACTATAGTAAGTATGTTCCGCTGTTCTAAAAAAATCTATATAAGAAGCCCCCAACAAACCGGAAATACCAAGGGTTCGCATTAATAACAGAGCCGAAATAGGAAAAATGATAGTGGTGTCTTCACATCCCATAACCTTCGCTATTTCATACCAAATCATCACCCCCAAAAAAGCAACAACTATAAAAGGGAAAAAATACCGAAAGCCTATGTATTTTAAACACAAAAATATACCACATGCAAATACCGGAGCTGATATAGTCGTTTTCGCCCCTATTGCCATATACACCAGCAAAGCCATCAAAACAGCAATTATTATAAAAGATCTCTTTCTATATACCAATCCTATAGCCATGTATAAAGGCAAAAAGACACGTCCAATCCACAAAACAAAGTAACCGATCATAAAGGAATTCCCCTTCAATTCATAATTTTCATTACGAAGATCATATACTTCCTCAAACGATACCAACTTTAATGCTCCCGGACCATAATGAAATAAGACAAACAACGCTAAAGCAACTCCGGAAAACAACCAAAAATTAAGAGAAAGCGTATTAGTTTTATTCACAACCTTCTTATTCGAAAATTTATCTACCAGGAAAAAAAGAATCATGGCACACATATATGCAAACTGATATCCTATAACCGAGAGATAATCTGTAAAATGATATTGAATGGTTATCACCGTAGGCAAGTACACCAAAGCATATATCATAACTGATATAAAGTTAGAAGCAACCTTCTTTACCGAATAAAACAAAATTGGGAATAAAGCAATCAGGTTTGTCACTGATACTTCATAAACGGTATACGTATTGTTATAGTAACCAAAATATCCCCATACAGGTACTAAAAAAGAAGTGTGTATATATCTATAAATAAAAAGATAAAGAAAAGCCGTTATCAAATTTGCACAATCTGTCCTTCCTATTTTTACTGCAAAAAAACTTTTCATATAATTATCTTTTCCCAACTAAATAATGCTAGATACTCTCATCTGCACCAAACAGCCCTTATTATAATCTATTTCAACAACCATCGATTGATTGCCTTTTTTACCAAAGCCGTATGCTTCTCAAACAAACAATAAATACACCAGGAAATAAATAAAACAATTATCAGAATCAAAGAATACAATAACAGATTATTCCAAGACAAAGAATCAAACTGGCTCATATTGAAATACTTGAATATAAACAAACAAATAGTTTGATGTACCAAATAAAGCGTATATGAAAATACAGCTAACTTTATCCCTAAATAGTTCAAGCAATTACTCCACTTGTGTTCAGGTCGCATCAAAACAATCTGTTGGATAAATATCGCTCCAAACAAGGAAAAAACAAGCTCTATCAATCCTATATTAAATGAAAAGGATAAGTTGCCTATTCCATGACTATCACGCCCAAACTGATAACACAATACCATCAACATCATCATTAATATACTTGTATAGAAAAGAAAACCATTCCGTTGCTGAGGTTGACATACATAAGCAAAAGCACCAATCAACCACACTAATAAGTAAATAGGTTTTAGAAATGCAAAAACGGATAAAACCAAAACTAAAGAAAACAAAGTCCAAACATTTCTTTTACTCAAAAGTAAGGCAACAGCACCCATCAAAAAATAAAACCAAACCTCATAACTCAAGCTCCAAAACGGTCCCACCAATGAAGGTACTAATATGCCTTGTAATGATAATAAATTACCTAAACATGTCCAATAATTAACTTCTTCATTCAATATATGAGCGGTTATCAGATACAATAATATGGCAGAAAACAATGGCAATAAAATACGTACACTTCTATTTATAGAATAACTTTTCAGGTCGAAAGTTCCGATACCAATTCTTTTTATTGCCGCTCCCCCTACAAGATAGCCACTTAATACAAAAAAAATTAAAACTGCTTCATGTCCCATCCTCGTAATCGAGTAGAAAAACAACTTTCCATTACCTTGCATATCATCGTATTCACACCAAAATACACCTCTAGAGTGATTCAATAACACTATAAAAGCTGCGAAAAAACGTAATAAATCAATCCAATAATAATTTTTATTCATATTTCATTTTAGTGTTTTGTTCAATATTAACAAGTAACTTTCACCAATTTACCATTTATCATAAAGGGCTTGGAAGAAGGTATTTTATAAATCACTTTCCCCTCTTCAGCTTGATCTAAAAGAGTCTGCAACAGATGATTTGCTCTAAACATTTCGATATGCAGATTGGATATTTTCGTTTTCTTATACTGAGACTTATCGAAACTACGTTCAATAACCTTCTTTTTCTTCCGCTTGCGTGGCAACGCAGGAAATAACATTCTTTGCATAGCTACGTTGCCTTCCGCATCTCTGTACCTATATTCTATTTCTGAATTGAAGAAATGTTGAAAATAGGTATATCGTGTTCTTAAAAGGCTTTCCGTGCAATGATGAACCGTAGGTAAAAGGTGTGGTAAACCAAACGTGAAAATCAAAGCATCTTTCAAGAAAAGCTTATAATAAGGAGAATGTTCATCCCATGCCGTCATCGACAAGTGATGTTCGGAAACAAAATAATCGGCAAGATAACCATAAGCACATACTGAATGCTGAATATTTATACTACGCTTGACACCCGGATACTTTCTGAACATCTCAGTCAGATATCCTGCACCCGATGGTGTGGTATTCACATCAAAATCAATCCATTCCGGATTGCTCAAATCGCGTTCCGGAACAAATTTACATTTAGGATAGGCTGGCATCAGAAGCGTTCCGGAAGAGCCAATAATGTCTATAATCGAATTTATCAGTTCTTCTGCTGTACCCTGAAAATTATAAAACTCAGTCATCGAACTATGGATAAATACCACTGAACCTTCTTTCATGCCCATTGACTCCAATACATCCGTCAAGTCATGGGTAGTAAACTTCTTTCTATATATTTTTTGGAATACCCACTTTCTTCTTTTATGGATATAAAGAGTGAGATTATCCGTATGAAGAATCTTTTTCAACAATCTTTTTATCATCAGTAATTTCAGAATCTATTTTGAGAAAACATATATCAAGCGATGGTAATATGGGGCCAAAGAACGCACCCATGAAATATGTTTCAAACGCTTGGCAAGTACTTCTATTTTTATACGGCAAGAGCAAATATAATAAAACAGATTATTGCTCCGGAAATTATGAGTAGTATACAACAAGTGAGAATCGCCACCATAATGGGTTACATAGTCTGAACCTCCCCACAGAAAATGAAATTCAGCCGCTTTTTCATCAATAGCTTTCTTTATGGCAAGATAAATAACAGTGCGCCCCACACTGTACTTTGCAAAATCGACATCGAAAGCCACCAATACGGCAAAATATTTATTGTTGACTTTATAGCATAATAGCCCTCCTATAAATTTACCTGAAGCCCTGATTACCGTAATTCGTCCATATTCCTGTGCAAAACGCCTGTGTTTTTGTGAAGCTGATACATCAAAACTATTAACTTGCTTCTTCTCTTTGAATCTTCTTTCCTTCAAAAGAACAAATTTTTCAAAGATATCTTCGTCCAATTCATTGACTTTTACATTTTCCCAGAATTCAATATCCTGAAAATCTTTTTTTAAGTTTATTATAATATCCTCTGAAGCGGGTTCTGGACTTCTTTCCCAACAGGGTATCATACTCTTCAGGCGTAGCAGGCAGTTTTATATACAAGTCTGAAGAAGCCGAATAACATAGGGCATTCCGGGCCTGATAAGGTGACATTAATCCTCGAAAAGTAACCTTTCGTACCTTACTGTAATGATCAAAAATCCATCGCGTAAAGAAATCCAGACAACTTTTCTCAAAATCAGTAACCCTATTCAACAACACACACTCCGTGGAGTATATCTCATAGATAAACGCTTCACACAAAATATCATTTTCATAAAGCAACAGCGTTTGTAATTTTTCTATTTGCTTTAGCTCTTTAAAATAAGACCAAGTGACATACATCGATTGATATCTCGTCTCTAAAAAAGAAGTTATATCGGCAGGAACACCTGGCTTACATTCAACTCTAAACGGATTCATTTTTATTAAAAAGATAACTGACCTATAGGCTCTACATTCGAACAATTTAAATAAAGATCGGCAGGAGTTACAAAAAAGACTTCCTTCTCATACGATCCATTCATTGGGTGTATCTTATTAACCACTGATTTGTCAGTCAAAATAAGATTTAATGAATTCGCAATCTCTCGTGCAGGAGCTACAAGATCTGACAAATCCAGTATTTCAGAACCACACATCGAAGGCTGTTCGCTTATTTCTACATGTTGTTCCTTTCTTGCACCTTTTTTAATCCCAGCATTTTTTTCACTTTTTATAAGATGAATGAAGTCATTAAAAATCTCACTTTCTTCACTCATATTCAACATATTGACATTACTTTCAACTCGCGTATTACTCAGATAGGGAGTGTCTCCTAACAATGTAATCAATGATATCCGATCATTTCCCCTTGTCCGTTTCAACAACTTTGTCGAATAGTCCCAATCAACCACCATTTTATTAAACTTCAGAGGACATTCGGCATCCAAGTAACACTGAGCTACATACTGTGAACATACCATTGGATTTTTGCCTTTTGATAGTAAATTGTTTACAGTTTCAGCAAGTAAACGAGCTATGTATTCCAAAAAAGTATAGAAAATTTTATTGGTCAATGTCTTTTTGCTGAACTTCTTATAAACTAACAATATGCCAAGTAAAACTAAATCGATATAAGCATAATCAGTCTTGTCCTGAATATAATATTCGATAGAATTCAATAACTTATTTAATTCCTCAGCATTTAAATGATAACGACGTATAAAAGGCATCTCATCAGGCAATGGTGTTAAACGTATACCTTCGAGAGTAGATTCCGCAATCAGGAGTTCGTCCTCTATTTTATACATTAATGCGGCATGGCTGACAGAACTATCCGTCAGTAAAGCAATTGCTTGAGATAATTTAGATCCTTCCGGAGCCGGAAATACCAAAATATCCCCTACTCTCAAGTTTTCTATTCCAATTCTTTTTTCTGTGATCATTTTAATTTGTCTTTCATATTATAAAATATTATTGTCATGACATCTGTTTAAGAGCCTGTTTCAATTTTTTGTCTTACTTTATCCTCAAAAACGTTCTAAGGATTGTGCTAAATTCCTTAAAAGCTTTCAATCCAAAGATGCCCGACAATGACAGAAAACCAACAACAAACAAGATAGTATCCAGACAGACATCCGCCAAACTGCTTCCCGAAGCCGGAATCATCCAAATTACGGCTCCGATCAAACCTGCCAAAATAAGATAAGGTAAAATTGTTTCAATCTGTTCCAACACTGAATAAGTAATTAACTTTCCGGAGTAGTACATGTTTACGAAAGACATTCCAAACATTACCAGAAACTGTCCGATCAATAATACGGATATTCCATACTTAATAGTCATGACAATCGAAAGCAAGAACAGAATATGACGAACCGAATCCAAAATAACAAGCAATTTACCCCTCTTGTATAGCCTGTATACATTATAACTTATCTGCATGATGGGAAGCGTAAGTCCATACAAGCAAAGTAGTTGGAAATAAGGAACTGCGGGCAACCATTTTTCAGTGAGTAAAAGTAAAAACAGCGGTTTAGCAATACAAATTAACAGAAACATCAAAGGAAAAATGACAAAACAGGTGACTTCGATAATCCGTTTATAGGCTTCTTTCGTACGGGAAAGGTCGTCTTTAAAATATACCAACGTAGGAAACGAAACCTTCATGATAACACTTGTCAATGTCGATGCCGAAAAATTTTCAAAACGATTGGCTTGATTGTAATACCCTACTTCATCCGAGTTGTAATATTTCCCAATGACAAGCACATATACATTCTTCATTATCGTATTGATCAACGAATGTAACATAAGGTTCATACTAAAGGCAAACATTTCCCTTATTACCGCCAAAGAGAGTTTCAACGTAGGTTTCCACCTTCTAAGTGCCGTATACAACACTGTCCTTATAAAGGACAGTGACAGTTGTTGTATCACCAGTGCCATTATTCCATACCCGGCATATGCCATCCAAATGCCAAGCAATCCGGACAACAACGATGCACTGACACTTACAATAGCCGACTTTTTAAACTGAAGGTATTTCTGAATAATTACATTTTGAATCAGTCCGAATGAACTGACAGGAATAATAAGAAAAAGTATTCGTGCATAGCCTGTAAGATCCGGAATATTATAAAACCGTGCTATATAAGGACTGCAGACATACAATATCGCATACAACAAGGCCCCCACTGTCAGATTCAGAAAAAAGACAGTTGAGAATTCAAGCTCGCCTGCATCTTTTTTTTGAATCAAAGCTTGTGAAAAACCGGAATCCAACAATATATTAGCTATAGCTACAAAAACAGTCAGCAAGCCAATGACTCCGTAATCTGCCGGAGTCAATATCCTAGCAATGACGATGGTGACAATAAACTGTATGCCCAATGAGGAAAACTGCCCGATAGACTCCCAAACAACTCCTGAAATTAATTTTTGCTTTATTTCTGTCACTTGTTTTTATCGTTTAAATCCACATGCCCGGTTTGTCAGAGAGCGGCATCCGCTATCTCTTCCGACAAGCAACCTTTCACATCATAGACAACCGACTTCTCAGCACATAAGGAAGGAATATCCAATCCTAAAAATTCTCTGTGGCAGACAGTAAGCACCACTGCGTCATATTTTGAACGGGGAAGTGAATTTACGATGTCCAGTCCATATTCGCTTTTTACCTCTTTTGCCACTGCCCAAGGGTCAAAAATCGTAATATGAGAGGAATATTCACTGAGAACTCTATAAATATCTAGTACTTTTGTATTACGGATATCGGGACAATTTTCTTTAAAAGTAACTCCCAAAATTAGAATATTCGCATCTTTCACCAAGATTCCTTTTTTATTCATCAACCGGATAACCTGATTTCCAACAAACTCACCCATACTGTCATTCACGCGTCTCGCTTCAATCAATATGTTGGGAGAATACCCGTGTACCTGTGACTTCTCTATTAAATAATATGGATCCACGCTGATGCAATGTCCTCCTACCAGTCCGGGTTTCAATTTTATGAAATTCCACTTTGAAGCAGCAGCTTCGATTACATCATTCGTATGAATACCCATCACATTGAATATCCGGGAGAGTTCGTTAAAAAAAGCAATTTGTACATCGCGCTGACAATTCTCGACTATTTTAGATGCTTCCGCCACCCGTATAGTCGGTGCCATATGAGTACCGTTCAATAATACCGAATTATAGAGTTTATCTATTTTCCGTGCTGTCTCTAAAGTAGATCCTGAAGTTACTTTCTTAATCTTCTCAACCGTATGTTGCTTATCTCCCGGATTTATCCGTTCTGGGGAATATCCGGCAAAGAAATCTTTATTGAACTCCAGACCGGATGTACGTTCGATGACAGGAATACATTCTTCCTCCGTCACACCGGGATAAACGGTAGATTCATACACCACGATATCCCCTTTCCTAATAAAGTTCCCAACCGTTTCGCTTGCCTTCAACAAGGGGGTCAGGTCTGGACGATTTTTCTGGTCGATAGGAGTAGGCACAGTCACAATATAAAAAAAAGAACCTGCCGCATTTTTCCTGAACTCCACCACTTCATCCGGATCAAAAGTACAGCGGAATCCGTTCAAATCAATGGCTTCTTTCAGTAATTCATCAGTTACCTCCAACGTAGAATCAACACCATTCATCAACTCAGAAACACGTTTTCGGTTCACATCAAAACCCAGTGTCTCGTATTTCGTAGAAAATAATCGGGCTAATGGCAAACCCACATACCCAAGACCGATCACAACAATCCTAATATTATCCATTTGTTATCTAAAATTATTATTGAAACATACCTGATCCGAGAGTCTGATAACTCCTTTCATCCCACACTCTTCCCGTCTCGGCAAAGTGTCGTTTTATTCCATCCGGTTTACAAATTTCAGTCCGCAATTTCCCAGTGTGGATAGGGATTTTCTTCCAGAGATTTTAAATATTCTACCGTTTCACGCTCCGTATCCGTCCATTCCCTGCCAACCCACGTATTGATAATTGCATGAGCTTGATCTAAAAGATTCCGGTCGAAAACTTCCGCATAACCAGCCACAAGGAGCTGGCATTTTAACAAGGACGCAGGAAGATAGTCAAGTATCTTCCAACAACGCTCCAATATTTCATGAATACGTTCTTGTTTGTCACCATCATCGTAAAGTGTTGCATTATATCCCATCAGGAGAGACAAACACAAGGAAGCTTCCTCATCGATGGTCGATGGCTTATGATGAAATAAAATATTGGCACGGTGAAAAACTTCACGGTTCAATGCTGTAAAATGATCACTATAAATGGGACTATCGTCCACACCCAGATAAAATAGCTCATGTGCAAGAGCATACAAGGTTGAAATTTCGGATGCTAACATAGAAAGATTATATACTATTTATAAATTTACGATGAATTAAAACCAATCCTCTTAAAGGTTTCCCGATGGAATTATTTCGACAAGAGAAGGATGTATAAAAGTAGTGGCAACAGCCATCACTCCTTCAATTGAAACCACTACACGACGGTCATGACAAACTCGTACAAACTCACCTTCAACACCGGCAAAAAGACCGCCTGTGATACGCACACGGGCTCCTTTAGGAAGAGTCAACCCGGAAGGCTCGAAATAAAGAACAGCCTGATCGTAATTCCCGGAAACTGCCATGAAATTACGCATCTGTACATCTGGAATAATGACCGGTTGTCGATATTCACGATTCATAATGTAACGGATGGGAATGTTTATTCCTGCAGATTCTTTTATCCAGTCGATACGATTACGCGAAGTATGTACAAAGACAAGATTGTGAACAGCAGGAACCAATTTACGGATTCTCCGCCCATCCTTTATTCTATATTCGTAATGCATCGGGATAAAATTCTCGATACCTTCCGTATCAAGATATTCCTTCAATAGTAATTCACGGCTGTAAGTGACGCGAAGCGCATACCAATTCAACGAATAATTGTTATCTTTATTCATGTGATATTTAAAAGTAATATCGTCGTTTACGTTAAGATATATTCTGGGGACACCGGAGTAAAGAAATACCTGCCGATCAAGTTATGTAATGCGTTTATTGATTTTAATTTCAATGCATTCATGTTATTTCAAGAACCTCCACTATCACAGAAGGAGGGAAATGAAATAGTTATTTTGATATAATATATTATAAACGAACCAGTTACTAACAAATAGTGTTTCAATAAACGTTCGTTTAATGGAACACTATTTTTGTAAAGAAAGGAAAATACGAAAAAACAGAAAAAGAGATAAGTCGGATTGCTGAATTGCATTTTATAAGCCATTGATTTACAATGTAAAATATTTAAAATAACAAATATAATGAATTTTGTTTATAAAAATATTTTGTTGTATCGAAGATAAGCTTTACCTTTGTTCCATTAAACGAACGTCTATTGAAACACTTTTTCTCCCCGTTTTGTCACATTACCGTCAAAAAGTAAGTTCCAAATAAAATACCCATATAAAAAGAGAATCGCCATAGCTTTCTTGAATTTGCTATGGCGATTCTCTTTTTATACGGGCACTTTATCGGGCTTACCTATTTTAGGAGCTTATAAAATCAAGGACAAACCGGATTTATGAGTACGAGGACATTTAGCATAAATTTGTAGAAATGGAACACTAAATAAACAGAACCACGTTGAGGACCATACAACGAATACTTAATGTTTGCAGAGGATCAAGCACAGAGTGCATCACCCATTACAGCACCTTTTTATCTGCTCTACAATATACTCCACATCCCCGTCGGTCACACAAGGTCCGGCTGGGATACATAAGCCCATGTCGAACAACTTCTCGGAGACACCGTTTACATAACACGGATTCTGTGCGTAGACGGGCTGCAAATGCATAGGCTTCCATAAAGGACGTGTTTCGATGCCTTTCCCATCCAACTTGAGACGGACTTCCTCATAATTAGTACCAGTCTTTTCCGGGTCGATCAGGATGGTACACAACCAGTAATTTGCATTGAAACGACTGTCGGGGTTCGACTTCAAGGAAATCCCATCCACGTCAGCAAATCCTTTCTCATACAAGGCGTGTACATGGCGGTGGTGGGCGACATGCTCGTCTAACACCGTCATTTGACCACAACCGATGCCTGCGCAAATATTGCTCATCCGGTAATTATAACCGATCTTTTGATGTTCATAGTAAGGGAAGGCTTCACGGGCCTGGGTGGCATAAAACATGGTCTCTCTCTTAGAGGCTTCGTCTTCCGTTACAAGTGCCCCGCCTCCCGAGGTAGTGATCATCTTGTTGCCATTAAACGACAAGGCACCGAATTTACCGAAGGTGCCGCACTTACGGCCCTCAAATTCAGAGCCTAAAGCTTCGGCAGCATCCTCCAGTACAGGAATATCGTATTTCGCTGCGATGGCGCAGATCTCATCAATCTTGGCAGGCATCCCGTAAAGATGCACAGGAACAATTGCCTTGGGCTTCTTGCCCGTCTTCTCAATTCGATCTTTTATCGCTTCCTCCAATAAGGCAGGATCCATATTCCAGGTATCTTCCTCGCTGTCCACGAATACCGGGACAGCTCCCAGGTAAGTTACCGGATTAGCCGACGCACAGAAGGTGAACGACTGGCAAATCACCTCGTCACCAGCTTCTACACCGAGCTGAATTAATCCTAAATGGATTGCTGCCGTACCCGCTGATAAAGCGACCACTTCTTTATTTTGTCCTACAAAATGTTTCAATTCTTCCTCGAAAGCATTCACATTGGGGCCGAGTGGAACCACCCAATTGGTATCAAAAGCTTCCTTGATATAATCTTGCTCCTTGCCGCTCATGTGAGCCAGGCAAAGATAAATTCGTTTGTCCATAATATGATATGTGATTTTTAAGAATATTGTCTATCAAACTTTTTTTCTCCAGACATAAAAGGGGACGAAAAGCCACTTCAATAAACTAAATATTTTTTTCACTCTGAAAAGATCCATAGATATTTCTATGTCCCGAATAGAGATTCCCCATCCAGAAACATCAGGTTTATTTATTGCTGTTAGTTACTTGGAAATATATTAAAAAGAGTCCGCAGGTGAAATCTCTTCTCCTCACAATATCAATCGATAAAATTAAAATATTCAATACACCTTTAAAAATGCAATCAAAATTTCCATTTTATATGATAAGGAATAAACAGAAATAAAATTATTTCATATAAAAAGCGAATCATCTACAAGTATTCAAATAACTCTCTTAAACATTTAACCGTATATAATGATGAAATATTATTTATGATAGATAAATCTTGTTTGTGAATATTATGACTACCATCATCCAACAAACAAATACAAGTCCATCCCAATTGAATTGGCGCAATAAAATCCTTTACTAAATTATCGCCTATATAATAAAATGCTGCATTCTTATACTTTTTCTGAAAATACAAATACCCCTCAGAAGAAGGTTTAGAATAACCGAACTCTTCTGAGATAACCCAATTATCCTTCCTTATGTATTGATCAATACCTAAAGCAATAATTTTATTGTTTTGAGTTATACCCCTTCCATCTGTTAAAATACCTAAATTAATATTTTTTTGTAAACTTAGTTGCTCCAATACAAATTGTGTATCACAGTCTAAACTAATATTAGGCTTATGACTACGATATATTGAAATAAGATAATCAACTGAAATAGGCAAATTATATTCTCTAATAACCTCAGCAAAAGTATTTCTTCCCGCCTTATAACAAGAAATCATAAATTCATAGATTTCTCTTTTATCATATTCACTTTCAATAAAATCCGAAATCTCTTTATAAGCTGATCTTAAATAATCTATTTCTTTATATAAAGTATCATCTAAATCAAAAATAACAACTTTCTCCATTTTCATAAATGACCACTTCGCTATCATAACGCAACATCAAAGTAGTATCCCTCCAAGAGTCAGAATATTTCACCGTCTCATTTAGAATATACTCCTTTATTATATTCTCCGGAAAATTTGCTCCAGCATAGAAAGATAAAGGATAACCACCACCAAAACGAGGATTTATTTCAATACCTACGACATCATTATCTGACTCACGATAAAATAATTGAATACAAATACAACCAATTACCCCAGCCAAATATCCCATACGATCTTTCAAATAATTAACAAGATAATTCTTTCTCGTAAATCCCTTATTTATTTCACCAGCACGAATTTCTAATCTTTCTCGGGGAACAATTGATTTAACTTTATGATCACACCCATAATACATATCTACTGTATACTCCTTATACTCATTTTTATCTATATATTCCATAAAAATAAGCTTAGGATGTTCTAATATTTCGGGAGTTAAATCACTTTGCTGTCTTATTATATAAAGATCTTTAGATAAAGAACCGTCATATGGTTTGGCAAACAGAGGAAAAGTGGGAGAATACTTATTTACAGGATTTGGGACACGAATATCCAAATCCAACATATATTTACTCGTTTTACGTTTATCCCGACAAACTTGAATAAAATCCAAGTCGGAGACAATTGGCTCTATCCCTTTTAATTGAAACTCTTTTTTATGCTCTGACAATACCAATAATTCTGTATCAATTGTAGGAATTACGACACGAATATTATTATCAATACACAAATTCAACAATGCGTCAATATAATCTGGAGCAGTAACTCTCGGAACACTGAAACATCCATCTGAAATTAATCCGGCAGGAGCCATTGGAGGATTCATATCTGTTGTATAGACCCTACCGTACGGGAAATAGAGTTTAAGTGTCTGCTGAAACATTTTAGTCAGCGTTACCCGCTTTCCTACAGAGGTTATTAATATATTATTTGTCATTTCTCTAATTATTTCCAGTAAAATATTCCATTGTAGCAGAGGTTTTCGAGTTTATTCCTTCACGTACAAATACTTTTTTGAGAGTTAAAAAAACAATTCTCACATCAAGAAGAAAGGAGCAGTGATCTACGTACCACACATCTAATTCAAATTTCTTAGTCCAAGAGATAGCATTACGTCCATTCACTTGCGCCCAACCTGTAATACCAGGGCGAACTTCGTGCCTCCGAGCTTGTTCTTTACTATAAAGAGGTAGATATTGAGGTAGTAAAGGGCGAGGACCAATCAAAGCCATATCACCTTTTATGACATTTATCAACTGAGGTAATTCATCAATAGAAGTCGAACGAATAAATTTTCCTATTTTAGTCAAGCGTTGTTCGTCAGGAAGAAGGTTACCGGACAAATCACATTCATCAGTCATTGTTTTGAACTTTATAACTTTAAAAATCTTTCCATTTTTGCCTGGGCGTTCTTGTAGAAACCATACCCTTCTATTTTTACTGACAATGGATAGAGAAATATAAAAAAATAGTAAAATAGGAGACAAAACAATCAAAGCACAAAAAGCAAGAACTAAATCAATAATTCTTTTTACTATTTTTTTATACATAATTTATCAAACACAAAATCAACAATCTGTTTAGAAGAGCTACCAGTATAGTTTCCCCAAAATATTTTTTTCATTTTTTCTCGTTGAGGATATGAATAGCATTCCATTGAATTATTATTTTTAGGTGAGTTCTATCAATTCAATTTATCCTCTTGTATCAGACAGCAGAACTCTTTAACTGCCCAATTTGTGAGCTTTAGTCTTGCAAATTTAGCGAATATTTTCTACCCCCCCCCCCGATTTTTACAATAATTAACTTGTGTTTGTTGTAAAAATTGGATGTGCAGGCATAATTCACCCCAACAACTCAGGTTTCAGCCTGATTATTTGCGTGTAACGACTGATGTTATACACAAGACTGGTGAATGCTACATTGGCTTTAGCACGAATAAGCCCTACTGTACGCACCACAAGTCCACGCATGGTTTGTTCCTCAAACCCGAATACATGCTCGACAAGGCAACGTGTCTTGGATTTTTTCCTATTGTCTGATTTCTGCTCCTTGGTAAGCGGACGGTTACGGTAGCCCTTTTCGCAAATTATCGGATTCATCTTATGCTGTTTTACAATCTCCTCTTGTCCGACATAACCGGCGTCCAAATACAAGTCCTTGCCTTCGTCTTTTTCATCCAGCAGTCCTTCAAAGCCTTTGGAATCATGCACTTCTGCCGACGTGGTATCATAAGAAAGTATGATCTTATTGCGTTTCTCAACTTTAGTATGCTGCTTGTAGCCGTAAAAAGTCTCATCACGCTTCTTTGTCCAGCGGGCATCTACATCCTTGTGGCACTTCTTGTGGGGATTGTCATTCCACAACTTATCACCCGCTCCCTGTTTTATCTGCTCATTTTCATCACGGGTGTTACGTTGGCGAGGGGCAATAACAAAACTGGCATCAATGATGCGACCCTCATTGAATTGCAGACCCTTACTTTCCATGAAACTATGAAATTCCGAAAAAAGCTTGTCATAAACGCCTGTATTTGTCAGGAGTTCGCGATACTTCCACACCGTCTTCTCGTCAGGAACATCGTCAACACATTCAATACCAAGAAACTTGCGGAAACTCGTACGGTCAACTATCTGATACTCTATCTGATGGTCACTCAAACCATAATAACGCTGAAGAAACAAGACCTTGAACATCAGCACACAGTCTATCGGCGGACGACCGGCATTACTTTTGCGCTCTCCGGTAAAAAGGGCTGATTCAAGAGTAGGACGAAAGATCTCAAAATCAACATACTGAGACAACACTTCAAGAGGATTGCCCATTTCATTCAAACGCAATTCACGATTCTCTGACTCAAATAGTTGATTATAACGAAGCTTACGGTATCGGGATAACTTGTTCATTATAAAATTCTTATTTTCTGCAAATTTACGCTCTTGGAACCATATAAACAACTGTACTACAATATTTTAATTTATAGAACTCCTCTTTAATCAAAGACAATAACTCTTCAAAACTATATGCTCGTTGCCCTAAAGTATACTCATCATAATCTAAACGAGGGTCTAACGTAATTCCACGGTTTTCAGAGATATAATCCTCTTTATCAAAAGGAAATAATATAATTTGTTTATTATCCAATAACATAAAATCATGATAAATAGACGAGTAATCTGTTATTAGAGTAGTAATAAATGGCAGTATGACATAAACATCAATTTTATTATCTAAAACAAATATATTAGAATAATTCGCAATGCTTGATGTATCCAATTTAGTCGCATGATGCAGTTTCAGTATAAAAACAGAATTAGTCTTTATTAATTGCTCATTTAATAAAGCAAAATCAAAACCGGCTGAAGTAATGAAATCGTATCTGGTTTCTCTCCACGTCGGCATATAAATATATGAAAAACTATATTTTTGGATCTTTTCTATTAATTCAAATGTTTTTTGGTTCTCATGAAGCTTTACAAATTGCTTAACAGTATCTAAAGAAGAAAAAAACAAATCTGTTCTTGGATAACCTAACTCTATACATTTATTCTCTGATATGCGAAAAGCATCTTTTAGCAGATAATCTGTAGTAAATTTTGAGGTCGATAGCAAATATTGCGGTCTCCTAAACAAAAAGGGAGCATATATTCTACTAATTAGATTGTTGGGATTATAATGTTTAGCAGCCTCGCCATGCTTTACATTAAATTCGATCAATTTAATACCAATTCCATGCCATAGATTAAAATCAAGAGCCCTTCCCACCGCGAAATAGTTTATATCAACAGTATAAAAACTGAAAAAATAGACACCAGCTATCAATGAGTAATATAATCCCTTCATACTCCATTTATAGTAAGCCTCATATTTTTTATTCCTAAGATCTTTAACTAATGACTTATCGCCAGAAATCCAGATTGGACGAATAGAATTAATTTCTTCATGCACATATAAGAATAAATACTTAGGATTACCACTGAACTTAACATGACTGCCAAATACCCAAATTCTATTATTACGCTTAGTCAAATACGAAAGCGGATATATAAATAAAAAACCAAAAAATGCTTCTAAAGTCTTACCAAGAAAACTTTTAAAATCATACCTTTTATACATATATATCAGGTATTTTACAATTGAATTCTTCATACTAAATAATATTTAAAACCGTAAATCGTTTTCTCATAATTTTAGCTTTTGCAATTATTCTCTTCAGTTCGGTTTCAGAGAATTGTATATCATTTTCAATCTCCGCATAAAGTCCAATTTTTTCAAAGAAACACAATAAGCTTTCATAAGCATCATCGTTTTTCCTTATATTTTTTTCTATGTAAAGCATAGCCCATGCTACTTGTATACCATGTAATGTCGCTCTATCCGGAAATAACTCATCAATGGCATGACTCATTAAATGTTCCGCACCACTGGCTGGTCTCGAACTATTTGCAATGATCATAGATAATCCTGATAAAACAAGTCCATATGTTAATACTTCTACAAATTCTTCCGAACGAAGCTGTTCCCTCGTATAAGCAAAAATAGCCTTAGCCGTGACTATAGACAAAGAAACAGAAAAAATATCCAACACTTCAGAATCATAACTCTCAGCTAAATACCAATCTTTGATTGCACTTAGATTAGAAACCAAATCCCCAACACCAGCCAATAACATCTTCAGCGGAGATTTTTGGATTATTTCTATATCTGCTATAATACCCAATGGCTCCAGAACCCCGAAACTCTCTTTTTTTCCATTCTTTGTTAAGCGTGCTATCGGAGAATAAATAGCATCATTTGATAATGAGGAAGGTACTGAAATATACTGAAGGCACAACTCTCTCGAATATAATTTTACAAAATCGATAATACTCCCTCCACCAAATGCAATTAATAACACATTATGATGTTCATATTTACTTTTTACAGATTCAACTTCTTCTACATTGCCACCTTTAATAAAAATCACATCAGAGAAAGTCTCAACAGGAATATAAGTTTTGTACAAATCAAACAATTCTTGTGATGTAAAAAGGATTTTTTCTTCATACGATAGATGATTAGCTTTTAATATAGAATCCAATTCTTTAAAAGCTTTTTTTTTCACCTCAAAAATTATAGGAATCTTAATAATTCTGGAGAACATCACATTGACTTTTTGATTGACTCCAATATCTGAGAAGTACTTATGCCTTGTGTATAAGGTAGAAAAACCATAGAAACACCATGATTGTCTAGAAAAGCTTGATCAACCCTTATCTGTTTCATATAACCCTCTCCAGCCCAATCACTACCATGAACTATAATATTAATATTATTTTTGACAATAGCCTCTTTATTATCAAATGTGTCTATTACAAACGCTTCATCCACATAACGACATGCTTCCACTACAGCCAAACGATCTCTCTCAGAAATATAGGGTTTCCTTTTATAAGATTCCACTATCCTATCACTATTAATAGCTACAATCAATCTATCTCCTAACGCCTTTGCACGTTTCAGTAACTCAACATGCCCCGTATGAAAGAGATCAAATACTCCAATAACATAAATATTTATCATAATTACAGAAAAGCTTTAATAAACGAATCTTTTTGAAAAGTAAATGCAAACTTCAATATATCATTTCTTTTTTTATTACAATACTTTTTATCTGCAATAATATCAACACATTCTTCAATAGTATTAACTAGAAATCCCGATTCTGACGAAATCGTTTCTACGACTCCTCCTTTATTCCATCCAATAGCCGGAATGCCACAAGCCTGAGCTTCTAAATAGACTAAAGGTAAATTTTCATCATAATCAGATAATAACCAAAAACAATTTGCACCTGAGTAATAATATCTTAAATCATATCGCTCGATTGCACCTAACATATAAATGTTATCTTGCAATCCATATTCTTTTATTTTTTCGTCCAATACTCTTTTATAAGGACCGTCACCTACTATAATCCAAACTAGATTATTATTCCGATCTACTATTTTCTTAAAAGCATTGAGCATATTGAAATATCCTTTTTTCTCTACAATTCTAGAAACAGAAATTAAGATATCTCTATCCTTAGCCAATTCTTTTAATCTTTTCTGTACCTCAACATTTTTATCCGAATGAAAAATATTAAAATCAATTCCTGTATGGCTGACTTTAATCTTATCTTTCAAATAAAACAATTTACTCCGACTTATAAATTTAGTTTTATAAAATTCACTAACGGTAATGATCGACTTACAATATTTCAAGGCTCTGTGATGCATAAGTCTATATTGCAAAAATTTAGATGCTAAAGTAGAGCTTTCATATACCCATTCTACTTCAAAGCCGTGAACCAACACTATCGATTTCGATAAAATCTTTTTTCCTAAAACTAACCCTGCAACTATAACCGCAGATGTACCATTTATGATAATTTGATCATATATGTCATAATTCAACTTCAGCAAGGAAACAGTATAAGTTGGCAGCCACAAAGGTTTACTGTACAAATTCATTTGAACATAATTTACATTAGGTAAATTCAAGGTTTTCTTATAACGATTTGTACAAACAGTCACTTTATGATCTCGTTCTATCAACAACTCTGTAATTGATTCTGCCACCGTAGATATTCCAGATATTTCCGGATAAAAAGAATCTGTAATCAATAAAATATTCATTGGAAGAAATTTATGAGAAAATATATTTTAAATCATAATCATTTTGACAAGCTGTATATCCTTTGATCTTTCTGTTGTGAACATTATACAAACCCTTCAATAAGTCTGATACAGAATCTGATTTTACAACAATAGATTGAGAATAATCAGTAAGCACCTTGCCTACGTATGGGACACAATCAGAAGCTATTATAGGCTTATTGAAGAACATAGCCTCCAATAAAACATTAGGTAAGCCTTCCATCCTCGATGAGAGAATATACACTGTGCAAAACTTCATATATGGATATGGGTTATTAACAAAACCAAGAAAGTGTATACGATCTTTTGATTTAAAAGAATCGACCATCTGAATAATCTTCTTCCCATATTCACCATCACATCTTCCTATGATAAACAAATGAGATTTTACATTATCATACTGCTCAAAAGCTTCTAAAAGTATATCATATCCCTTAGCATAACTGATATTACCTACAGCTAACAGTATTTCAGAACCTTTATATTCGCCATATGGATTATCTATATCCTTAGTTTTCTCCTCCAATAAATCTGAATCAATAGGATTATTTAATACACAAATTCTATTAGCTGGTAGTTTATAATAAGATTCTATTTCTTGTTTCATCTCATCAGTTTGTGCAATTATCTTATACGCCCTTTTATATAACATTCGGGTGAACCAATCCACAATCCTAGCCTTAAACGTTACAAAGAGTTTGTTGCTGGGTAGTGTAGGTTCTCTCAGAATAACACATATATTACAAAACAAAGACAATACAAGAATTAAAACAGAAGTATATTTTAAGGAAGAAAAAATAAAATCTGGCTTCCAAGCCCGTATCATTTTGTATAACTTAAAGATCGTGCTTCGGACATGTGTGGCCCCCAAAGTAATATATTCAATATTTATAGGTACATATTCACTCAACTCTCCTGATCTCTCACCCAGATTAACCAACCGAACTACATACCCTTGTTTAAACAGTAACTTAGCATAAAGTAATGACATTTTCTCTGCCCCACCACATCTCAAATTCGGTATAATAACTAATACTTTTTTCATACTTTCCAATACATTGTTCTGGGGACAGATGTTTCTAAAATATCTACTAAATTCATATATAATAATTCGGGATAGAATGTCTTCCCTTCATTTCCAATAAACAATGAGTATATTCCTCCAACAGATACAACCACTAATAATCCAATCAACATCTTTTTCATTTTTTGTCCAACCCCAATCTGAAATATTAAATATGATACATAAAAAAAGAACAAATACTTCATTAAATCCAAAGTCCGGGAAAACAATTGAAGGGATCCGGAAAGGGTAAAAATCATATAAGAAAGCAATAGAATATAAAAATAATGTATTACTAAAAAACGAGATTTCAGTCTGCTCTTTTTAATATTGATATAATAGCAAATTGGTATTGATACGAAAAAAAGAATCCATGATAAATACCATCGAAGAGCTGGCCCAACAAATATGGCATCATCTCCATCACCTGAAAATATATATGCATCGATTTTCATGCTGAGTACTTCACCAATTCCACCTACGGTTAGAAAAACTTCAGATAAAGCATGTAATAACTGATAAAAAAAGAAAGAAGACCCAATTAATACAAAAGCAAAAACATTAATCCATAAATTAGAAAAGAATATTGCACACAAAAATAGTATTACAAATGGATAAATTGAAAAATGTAAAAAAACAGATCCCAAAAGAAAAACAACAGTATTCTTATAACTTCCTTTATAATAACTCATAAGAGCTATTATAAACAAAAATATTGCATTACACTGCCTTATCCCGCTAAACCAATATGGACTTGTTAAAGCTAAAAAAAAAATTAACGGATAACTAATAGAATGAATACTTGAATTTTTGAAATTAAAAATTTCACTTATGTCATATGCTAAATAATATAACATAAAATACATAATAAAAGCACTAAAGAAACCAATTATTTGTGACGTAAAACCTATTTTTCCAAAAATCCAAAAAATATAATACATTACATAATCAGGCTTATCAGAAAGAGTCGTCCAAAATAAAAAATCATCAAAAGTTAATAAGCCAAGCAAAGAGTCATACATTTCATAGTGTCTTGTTATGTCCATCGTGACTTCCGGTATAAATAAATAGCCATATAATCCCCAACATAAAGCCCCAATCAAAATATTAAATTTTAGATCAATACCCTTAATAAGTAAAAGGGTAGAAAGAAGAAATGAAAGGAACGGACAAAAGACAAATATTATAACAATAAACAATCTGGCCAACCACCTAAACTTATTTTCCATTTCTTAAGTTTGATAAGCAAAACAAATTAGTATATACACAAATTCATTCATATGTAAAAATAGAAATTTTTGCTTCTATAACGATTTCGCACCAACAACACATGGTATTATTGCTATTTTTTCAATTTTATAGCTATTTTCTTTCTAATCGCAATGTATTCACTAAATGTAAATGATAAAATTTTATTTTGAATACTAGATTCCTTAAGCATGTTAAATTCTGTATTTGTTGCATTTTTCTCAATTTGTATCAATTTAATATTATCAATTAATCTTTGAAATACTGCTATTTCATTATATTCTTTATGAACTCTGAGCCAACCATTAGCAGCAATTATTCGGGCTTCTTCAATATGGTTAAGATAATAATTACATTTATCTATACATTCTTCTATCGTTTCAAAGCCTATCACCTCTTTATCTAACTCAAAAATATCTCCTAAATGTGACTTATTATCACATATCTGTAAAACTCCATTTGCAGGCAAATAAAAAAGTCTCACATTAATTGGCCCTGTTGAATTATGAATATTGATTCCAATCTGACTTCTTTGTAACATTTCAACCTCTTTTCCCTCTGGAAGGTATCCCCTTTTCCACCCACGACCATAAAAATGAGCATCAGGGAAAGCATTTGCAATAATATCACACCTCTTTTTGCGGAAAGGAGATAAACGGTCTATCATCATAAATATATCAATATCTCTTTTGCCTGATAGTATATCTTCATAAGTTAGATTCGGATTAAACATATTACTCCAAATTCCCATTGGTTGCCATACCACATTCTTACACCCCCATTCTTTATATGAACAAATCTCAGCTATATTACCTATTGCGCATAAATCATATGCAAACGCAACAGGCTTAGAAAGTTGCTCAGAGCTTTCGGGATCATCATTACAACAATAGACTGTAAAAACTGGCAATTTTTGAACAAACTCTGGATGAAAATTAACACCAACTGAATTAAAAAAGATATCACACCCTTCAATTTCTTTTAAAAAGCGATTATACAAATCCATCAACCTTTTATCCTTCCATATCCACAATTTATCCAAATACTTAAATGGAAGAAAAGGAAATAAATCCGAATAATTCATGCAAAACGGCTTTACATCAAATCCTGTTTTATTAAGCCGTTCTATATATGATAAAGTTTTATTAGTTATATGTTTACGATTATTATAGCCTTCTGACCTTAAGTATCCGTATAAAATTTTCATATCAAATTCTTATTTCTTAATATATTTTTTCTTATTAGTTCAACGCATTCATTTTTTTCTTGTCTATTTAGCAATAGGAAATATGAAGTTCCTATCACGACTACAAAATTTACTATTATGTTTAAAAATATCCGAAATAATGAAGGTATAAAAAGATTACTCACTATATAGGAAATTCCTAATGCCCAAAAAGTAATTATTAAATATGGAAATATGATTATATTAAGCCAGTTTTTTATTGGAATATTAAAATATCTTTTCACATCAAAAACAATAAAAAATCTGCTTATAAACATCATAAAAACACATGCATATCCAATACTATAAATACCTTTATTATCTATTATTAATAAATAAGCTAACAAAATAGTCAATGAATAAAATATGCCAGTAGATAATTCTACTCTTTTAATTCTACCAATTGCTTGTAATAAAGCATATTGTCCCATAGTAGATTTTTCAATCATAAACATTATTATCATTAACTGACATATTCCCACAGAGTATTTGGGTACGTGAATTAACCAAATATTTAATATATTGTCAGCTTCTACTAAAATGGGAATAGTTAATAATAATATTAGAATAATTCCTAACTTAGCAGTAAGATATGAAAGCCGCACTGCTTCTTTTCGGTTTCCAGCTCCTTCATTTTGTACTATCGCAGGAGTAACAACTGTTGATAATGATGTTGCTAATACATTCGTTTGATTTGAAACTTGATTCCCAATCCCTAATGCGGCATTACCTTGAGTACCAAAGAATAAATTAACTAATATTGCATTGCCCTGTGTTCTTACCAAATGACCAAAATTTCCCCAAAAGTTCCAAAATGAGTATCCTAATAAATGACAGGATCTATTTTTATTGAAAAAATATGAAAAATGCAATTTACACTCACTAAATAAATAAAAAGCTCTACCCATCTGAATTATTTGCACACATATAGTAGATAAAACGACAAAAGATGTATATAAAATCAGCCGATTATCTTCCCAAAAGATCAAAATATATGCAGATAGAAAAAGAAGCAAAGATTGAATTATTCCCCAAAAAGCCAAATCTAAAAAACGTTGCTTAGCAGTATACATTGCTATAAAAGGTACAGAAATCATAGAAAAGAAAGCCGCAATTAAAGACAAACCAAAAACCACACATGCATCATTTATCTAACTATTTGCTATTTGAAGAACATTTTTAATAAAGAATAGTCCAACAGGATAACCAACACATAATAGTATTAATGGAAAAAAGAAATGAATACAAAAAGAAACATTAAACCACCTATTAACTTCTTCCTTGCCCTTATTATCTACATAAGCGAAATACCGACTGGCACTAACAGATAAAGTCGAATTTAAAAATGTGACAAAAGATATAATAACTCCAATTAATGTGTATAATCCAAAATCCGACTCTCCTAATGAATTGAGTACCCAACGACTACTAAAAATAGCCAAAAATGCCCCCAATAAAGAACGGGAATATGTAATTATAGTATTCAACAAAATAGACTTACTACTACTCATCCTTATAAATTATACTAATATATAAAATAATCTCCCTCCAAACAAACGATGATAACAAAATTGCCTTATTATTTTGACTCAATCGGCACATCCATTATTAGGAATATAAAACTTTTATTATCAAAGCCCAAGTTATTAATTGCATATATTTTTTACATAAAACGACCCTTTATTTATTGCAAAACAATCTTTATCATCTACCTGTTTTAGTAACATCAAAATATCAAATTATATATACACGCCCATCCTTGTTCTTTTTAAAAAAGAAACAATAATGTAAGAAAACAATAAAGTGAAAATTAAACTCACAAAGGGGATTACATACCTATTCAAATCAAGCATCACTGAAGAATAATAAAAGAAGTAAATCAAAAAGAACTGATGTATCAAATACATCCCATATGAACTTTTATTTAAAATATGCCATGTATTATGAAGTTTCCCTTTAAAAGTAGAACATATATGCCATAAAAACATGACTCCTATGAAATTAATAGCATATTTTACCATAAATAGTGATAGACTATTACCTATTTTCATTAAAAATAAAATAATTAATAGGATATACGATATTCCATAAATCAATAAGCTTCTTTTACGTTCTAAAATTGAAAAATACTCTTTCTTGTTATAAACAATACTTCCTAAAAGCATAAAAGGGAAATAGAAAAAGGCATTAGAAATTCCAAAGGGTAATCCGAATCTCATTACTAACAACGAGATTGGAATAATTACCAGCATATTCCAATATGAAATCTTATATCTACAAATATAGAACCTATAAATATATAGTAAAACATAAGCCCAAAATATCATAGGAAGAAACCATAAATGCCCAGGTCCACATAATAGGCTTAATATATTCCAATTTTCTCTCTCATACAACAAAATATATATTATTCCAAAACATAAACCCGGTAATAATATTCTTTCAGCTTTCTTTCTTATAAAATTGATAAAAGAAAGCTCTTTGCTTTTTAATATATTATGTTCAAACAAATAGCCTGAAATGAATACAAAAGCACATAATTGAAAACTTATAAATATAGGGTTTACATATTGATACTCTTTTACATATGGAATAGAAGAGCCACCCCATGCCCCAGAATAAATAGCAAAAGCATGTCCTATGATAATCGAAAGGATACAAATAGGCCTCATTAATATTATCTCAGGCAACATTTGCTTAGAGTCTACCATCTATGATCTTTTTGTTCAAGAAAGCTTTTACATCATATACCACACATTTCTCATTTTTCAAATGAGATACATCTAAATCAATAAATTCAGAATGAGATACAGCCAATATTATAGCATCATATTTATTTTCAGGAAACTGTTCAGAGACGCAAAAGCCATATTCCCTTTGAACAGTCAATGAATTCACCCAAGGATCATACACAGTAAGGTTCGTGTTATATTCTAACAATGCATTATATATATCTATCACTTTAGTATTCCGTACATCCGGACAATTCTCTTTAAATGTGAAACCAAGTATTAGAATATTTGAATTCAATACTTGAATACCTTTTTTCAGCATCAACTTTACAACTTGGTTTGCCACATATTCTCCCATTCCATCATTCATTCTACGACCTGCAAGAATAATTTCCGGATTATATCCATAGCTCTGCGCACATTGAGCCAAGTAGTAAGGATCAACACCAATACAATGCCCACCAACAAGACCAGGCTTAAAGGGTAAAAAATTCCATTTGGTGCTTGCAGCCTCCAAAACATCCTGTGTATCTATCCCCATGCAATTGAAGATCTTAGATAATTCATTGACAAAAGCAATATTGATATCTCGCTGCGAATTTTCAATCACTTTTGCTGCTTCAGCTACTTTGATGGTAGGAGCCAAATGAGTGCCTGCTGTAATAACGGAAGCATATACATCATTAATAATCTTACCTATTTTAGGGGTAGATCCAGAAGTAACTTTCTTTATTTTTTCAACTGTATGTAATTTATCGCCCGGGTTAATTCTTTCCGGTGAATAACCTGCATAAAAGTCTACATTAAACTTTAGTCCGGATACCTTCTCTACTACCGGAATACATTCATCTTCTGTGACACCCGGATACACTGTTGATTCATAGACTACAATATCACCTTTAGAAAGTACCTTACCAACTGTAGTGCTTGCTCCATACAATGGAGTCAAATCCGGATTATGATATTTATCAACAGGGGTAGGAACTGCCACTACATAAAAATTACAATCACGAATTTCCTCAATATCTGTAGTACACTTAAATCCATACTCCTCCAATGCGGATTGTAACAACTCGTCTGAAACTTCAAGTGTAGTATCGTGTCCAGACATCAATGTATCAACACGTGCCTGACTCATATCAAAACCAATTGTTTCGTATTTTGTAGAAAATAGACGGGCCAAAGGAAGCCCAACGTAACCGAGACCGATTACGGCAATTTTTATAGTATCCATATTTTGCGTAATTTATTTCTTCAAAAATGATTCAATAATTATTTCAGATAGGTTTATATGTGATTTTATAAAATTCAAATCCGGAGTCCAGTAGCCTTCACATTCCGTGTAATCAGGATCAGTACCATAACTGACTTCAACTATTAACGGTTCCGAATTTACATCATGAATAAAATCAAAAACACCTATTTGTAATTTCAGTTTTTGGGAAACTTCATAAGCCATTTTCACACATCTAATGTCTACAGCGCTAACATCAGGCAAAAGTATATGAGACCCTGAAGCACGAAAATCACCCTTTCTAACCCCACGCCTCTCTCCAATAATCTTATCACCGACAACTACTATTCTTGTGTCAGTATTGTTGTTTGGAATAAAATCCTGAAAGTAGATATATCCTTTCTCTGGAGCATGCATCCGTGCATATTTAGGCTTTATAAATAAACGGGCAATACCTTTTATAACATCAATAGCAGAACCTTTTCCAGCCAAAAACTGTGATATACGTTCATTCAAATAACCTATTGAATTGAATTGAGAAAAACCTTTATGGAAGGATCTATTTATGAGATTTCTTGCAGATCGAGAATTTTTTACCAGCTTGACATTTGACGCACCAGCTCCGCCTCTCAATTTGAAAACTTTTGGGAAAGATGTATTTTTTATCCACTGAAGGGCTTCTTCTGAATTGTAGAAAACATAAGTTGGAACAAAAGGAACTGAAATGGCTTCAAACATATATTTTTGTCCTAACTTATCATCGAAATGCCAGTTAGTATTAAAATCAGGAAATACTTTTTTCCCAGCCATTTGCAAAGAGAATAATAGTTGTTTAGCAAACAGAGCATCTCTATAATCGATATGATAATAATGCCACATGAAAACATCACAATCCGAAATTTGTCGGATAATATCCGAATCATATGCATTAACTATTTTATATGGAATTGAATGTGTTTTGCAGTAATCGATCCATCCTTCTGAAAAAGACTTTGCTCTATGGTGAATAGCTATTTTCATTCTTCTGTTCTATTTTCCCAATACCACTTAACCGCCTCTTTCAATCCATCTTTCATACTAAATTTCGGACTATAACCCAATAATTTCTTCGCTTTATCAATGCATGCCAATGAATGAGGTATATCTCCCAAACGATTGGGACCGTGTACAATCTCGACTTTCGCTATTTCCGGATCATAATCGCTAAGAAATTCTTTCAAATACTCTACAAGTTCGTTCAAAGTAGTACGTTCACCAAAAGCCGTATTGTAAACCTGATTGACTGCGTCAGGATTGGTTGTTTGCATGGCCAACATGTTCATCTGGATTACATTATCAATATAGGTAAAATCACGGCTGTATTCACCGTCACCATTGATCGTAGGGTTTTCATGAGAGACAAGTTGCTTTACAAACAAAGGGATAACGGCCGCATAAGCTCCCTGCGGACTCTGTCGTCTGCCAAATACATTAAAATACCGCAATCCTATAGTTTCAATACCATAAGTTCTGGAAAACACATCAGCATAAAGCTCGTTTACATACTTAGTAATGGCATAAGGAGAGAGAGGCTTCCCTATCACATCCTCTATTTTAGGTAATGATTTACTATCCCCATAGGTAGAAGAACTGGCTGCGTAAATAAAGCGTTTAACCTCAGCATCACGGGCCACTGTAAGCATATTGAGAAATCCAGAAATGTTTACATCATTGGTGATTATCGGATCTTTTATTGATCGAGGAACTGAACCTAATGCCGCTTCATGAAAAACATAGTCTACACCTTCAACAGCTTTTCTACAATCTGACAAGTTTCTAATATCACCAACAATCAATTTAAATTGTCTAGAATATTGATTTAATAATGGCAATAAATTTTCAATTTTTCCAGTAGAAAAATTATCTAAACAAACAACATCATATGATTGGGACAACAAATATTCACAAAGATTGGAGCCAATAAAACCGGCTCCACCAGTAACTAATACCTTTAACATAATATTTATCTTATTTTTTTACTTCAGTAGTAGGCATCAATTTTAGACATATATCATCTAAATCGCCTATTATTAGCAGGTCATGATCGCCTATTAAACCATTAATTTACAGTCCATTACACTTCACTCCACGGATACGGATTCTCCTCCATCCCCTTCAGCAGCTCCACTATTTCCGCCTCATCGGGGGTAAGGTCTCTACCACTCCAACCATGGATGATCTCACGGGCTTCACGGGCCAAATCCTCGTCGAACACCTCACCATAACAGTAGGTCAGCAACTGTACTTTTAGCAATGAGCCGGGTAGCTTGTCGAATACCTCCCAGCAACGATCCAATACATGCTGAATACGCTCCTGCTTGTCACCGTCGTTGTAAAGAGTTGCATTATAACCCATCAGAAGAGCCAGACACAACGAAGCTTCTTCCTCGGAAGTGGAGCCACGCTGAGCGTACAAAGCATTGGCCTGATGAAAAACGTCACGGTTCAAACGGGTGAAATGGTCGCTATAGATGGGACTCTCGTCCATACCTAAATAAAGGAGTTCATGCGCGGAAGCGTACAAAGCGGAAATGTTTGATTCTAAGGGGTTCATACTTATGTTATTTTTCTATTATCGGTTCTACAAAAGAGGGATGGACAAACGTGGTGGCAACGGCCATGACGCCTTCAATGGAGACTACCACACGACGGTCGTTACGAACACGGACAAACTCGCCTTCGACCCCTGCAAAGATGCCACCGGTGATGCGGACACGAGTACCTTTGCGAATCGACAGCTCGGAAGGCTCAAAGTAGAGTACGGCCTGATCGTAATTACCGGAAACGGCCATGAAACTGCGCATCTGAGAGTCGGGGACGACAATCGGGCTATGGCATTCGCGGTCCATGATATAGCGGATAGGAAGTAGAATGCCGCGCGTCTCCTTGATGGCATCAATCCGGCTACGGGAAGTACGGACAAAGACCAGGTTGTGAATGGCAGGGACCAACTTTCGTACGCGCCGGCCGGCCTTCACGGTGTACTCGTAGCGCATTGGAATAAAATTCTCTATATTCTCGGAATTGAGATATTCCTGCAAGGCAAGCTCGCGACCATAGGTTATACGCAAGGCATACCAATGGATGTCAGTTAATTCGTTCACGTCAGGATGTTCTTTGGGGACACCGGAGTAGCGAAATACCTCCCGGTTAAGTTATGTAATGCGGATTGTGTTATGTGACTCCGTGCATCCATCTTATCTCATGTGCCTCCACTATCTCAGAAGGAGGAGCAAGAAATAGTTATTTTAGCGCAAACCAAAGTAATTTGCTATAAACGAAGAGGTTAGAAGCTAAAAGCGTTTCAATAGACGTTCGTTTAATGGCACGCTTTTTTTCTAACATTTCCGAAGGAGTTTTCATCAGAATAATGTGTTAAGATCATAAATTAGAACATTAATATAATATGCTGTTTTACTGATATATACATATTTAGATTCTCACCAACAACAAAAAAAATATCAAAATATTTTGTTGAATCGAATATACCCTTTACCTTTGTGCCATTAAACGAACGTCTATTGAAACACTTTCCCCTTCCGTTTTTTCAAATCACCGTCAGAAACTTACTATATGATTATGTGTTTGTGTAGTAATAGGAGGTGGTACCCCCTCCTCCTATTACTACACAAACACAATACTCTTAGAAGGTTTATATACACGTATAAGAAACTCGACTTAAAAAGCTCGTTTAGAAAAACAATTAGTATCTTTACAAAGATTTTAATTTAAAAACAATGAAAAGCATCGTAAAAAAGTGCTAATTGCACGTTTACATTCGAATGTGAAGAGTTGGGTATCAAAATCCAAGACAGTAAATTATCTCTAAAACTGCAAAAAGTAATTGATGCAGTGAAAAATCCACTTCAAAGATGTATCATAACAGGCTCACACAAAGAGTTTCTTGAAATGATCGTCCTATTATGGGAGCAAGGCGGATTAACCTTACCGGGAAAGAACAATTTCAACAAACTGGCAGATTACATCTACAAATTCTATGATGTCAGGGATGAGAACAATCCTGAGAGGAGCATTACCTTAGAGAGCATAAGGTCAGAGACTTACCTTTACCACGGGGAGGAATAATCCACACTGAATTTATCGTGGTTTTCGGGTGCCGAAAACCACGATTTATACTTCAGAAACAACGTTCTAACTTTGCCGGCATCAAACTATAACTTTAAAATCGAGCCGAAGTATGAACACAACCGGAAAAGAAATCTTTATCTCCACCTTTTGCGGATTTAGCAAAAACGCAGGAGACTGTCTTCTCTCTGAAAAATTACAGGAAATATCTTCCCTGGTAAATGAAAAAATTATAGAGAAAATCAGGGCATTGACACGTTATGGAAAGAAGGAAGAGGCCGCCCGCGTAAAAAGACAGTTGACGGGTAGCACGCTCTCCGCCACTTACAAAGAACGAAGGGTACCCGAAATGATTGACATCTACAATGACTTGCAGATGATGGATCTGGACGGAGTACCGGAAAACAGTATGGAACGGTGCAAAAAACTCATCATGAAAAGCCCCCATACCCTGTTTTGCTTTACCAGTCCATCAGGAAACGGACTGAAAATAGGAGTTTACATGCAGGATACCCTTTCGTGCCGACTGCGTGAGGAGTTATTACAACGCAAAGAAATCGGCTACGAAGAACTGGAGCAATACCACAAACAGATGTTCGGCTATGCCAAAGACTATTACGAGGAACTGTGCGGTGTAGAAGTGGATGCCAGCGGAAGTGACATCGGCAGGCTGTTCTTCACCTCTTACGATCCTGAGATATACATCTGCGAGAAGGCTTTGAAACGGGTGGTGATACCGGATATTACCATTCTTCCGCCCAAACCGGTGGAGAAGAAAAAATCGTCCAGGCAGTGGTTGAAAGAAGAGATGCCAGGAGATGCATCGGTAGATTGCACGCAAATCGGACAGGGAATACAGATGGAATTCCAAAGCTGCGTGCGCAGTTTGCAAAGGCAGAAGACGTATGAACCGGGAAACAGGGATAACTTCATCTATGCACTGGGAAACAAATGTTACCGGAAAGACCTGCCCGTTGCAGCCGTAGCGGCATTGGCTGCCAAACAGTTCGGTGCGCCCGACCTGGACATCTCACGGATCATAAACAACGCATACAACTACACGTCGCGCACGGACAAGCAGGAAGAGGAAAAGAAGAAGCCGCTTGCCGTCAAAATCATAGAATACCTGACGGAGCATTACCAAATCCGCAGAAACACCGTACTCGGACAGTTGGAATTCAAGGAAATAGTGAAAAAGACAAAGAAAACGAAGGCTCAGGCAGTCCCGTTCGTCATCATGAGGAAAGAGGATTACAACTCCATCTTCTACGACTTGCTGATGAACGGGATGTCGTGCCAGCTCAACACGGTGAAGAGCTTGGTCAACTCGCGATATGCCAAGAACTACAACCCTTATGAGGAATATTTCTATGGGCTGAGGAAATATGACGGACAGACGGATTACATCGCCCGTTTGGCTGCCACGGTAAAAACGACCAATCAACCTTTTTGGGAGGATTGCCTGAAAAGATGGTTGGTGGGGTTGGTAGCCTGTGCCCTAGAAGACACTAAGGTGAACCAACTGGCCATCATCATGAGAGGGGAACAGGGGAAAGGGAAAAGTACCTGGATCCACCATTTGCTACCGCCTCAACTGGGCAGATACTACCGCAACGGCATGTTGAATCCGGACAATAAGGATCATATGCTCTTCCTCAGCCAATGCCTGATTATCAATTTAGAGGAGTTTGAAGGGATGAGGAACGACAACATTGCGGCACTGAAACGGCTTATCACTCAGGAGTCTGTGACCGAACGGAAACCTTTTGATACGGATGCCGACCTGTACATACGCCGTTGTTCGTTCATAGCAAGCACCAACGAACCGAGATTTCTCAAGGATGCAGGAGGTGAATTCAGGCGTTTTCCTACCGTCACCGTTCTGGAGATGGATTACCAAACTCCGGTGGACTATGCGGGCATTTATTCGCAAGCGTTGCAGTTGTGGAGAGAGGGGTTCCATTACTGGTATGAAAAGGAAGAGATCAACCGGCTGAACGAACTAAACCGGGAATACAGCCTGGCAAGCATCGAGGAGGAATTGCTATATGTGTATTTCAGGAAACCGGAGCCGAAGGATCTGGAGATAAAATGGATGCCGGTATCGGCTATACTGACGTTGATCAGCATGAACGGCAGGGTGCAGATGAACGACCGAAACCAGAGAAATCTGGTACAGGTACTTGAGAGGGATGGTTTCCGGAAAAGGTCGAGTGCGAACCGGATTTATGAGTACGAGGTGGTTCAGTATAAATTTGAAGAGATGGAACGGAATTGTAAGATGAGAAAGGAAAAAGAGGGGGAAATCAACAATCAACAATCAACAATTAATAATTAATAATTAACAATTAATAATTAAAAAGAGAGATGGGAGAAGGGGGGATGTTTTACTCTAAATAAAAAGGTGATTATGGGATAGGTATTTATACAATAAAAGGATATGAATATATGAAATGCCTCGTTAGGTCTATTCCTACGAGGCATTTCATATATTGGCATTTTCTTTACAGAAGACATATACACTTTAGGGAATATCCAGATACTGAATGATCAGGCGAACTTGCCGCCTACTGTAAGAATGGTCGTTCTTCCCCTCTCCTGCCTGGTACATCCGGGCATACAACTCTTTGTTACTGCGAATCCAGTAACGAAATTTTCTCATTGCATAGACCAGTGGTAAATTCGGTAGGTACATGTGAGCTAAATCGGCTTTAAAATAAGACTTGACTACAAATGCTTCTTCTTCATCTTCTTCTTTCATAATCGGAATGTTTTAATGATTAATTTGTTCATCAAATATAACAATAATATCACAAACAAGCAAATTAAAACAATCATAATTCACTATTAATCAAAGTATTTATAATATAAATCAATCTAAGAAAAAGTAGGTCATTTCATTCTTAGAGATTGATATATCTTTGTCATGTCGAAAGGATAAAATTATTTATCAATCAAACAATTAATCATTATCAAACATGGGAGTACCCTTTAAAAAGATTGCTAGAAAAGACCCGCGAAAGGCAGACGCGGTGGAGAAGTTCTACCCACAGTTAGTAACAGCAGGTCCTAATGCGGATCTGGACAGTATCGCTTTCAAGATGAAAGAGAAAAGTTCGCTCACGCTGGGGGACATCCAGAGTGTATTGACCAATTTCGTGGAAGCGATGCGTGAAACGCTTTACAGCGGACAGTCGGTCAATATCAAGAATTTTGGCGTATTCAGTCTCTCGGCACGCACCATGGGGACGGAAGACATCAAGGAGTGTACGGTCAAAAGCATCAAGGCCGTAAAGATAAACTTCCGGCCGTCTTCCAGTGTACGTCCGGACATCACCAGCACACGTGCCGGTGAAAAGATAGACTTTTATGACCTGGAGGCATTGCTGAATAAAAAAGACGGGGAAGACGGGGGAGATCACGGAGAAGACCCGACGGTGTAAAGAGAAGAATAAATTAAAACGTAGAATTTAAAAACGAAAAAAATGGGAACAAGAAAATCCGTATGGGATACGATCCTGAAAATTGTCATTGCCGTAGCATCGGCCGTATTGGGAGCATTGGGAGGCAATGCAATGAATTTGTAATGAGAGACAGCTCACAGGGAGCTTGCTCACTCGGTCTTTGACATTTTGTAAAGCAGGAAACTCCGGGATTCAGGTATTCAGACTTGAATCCCGGAGTTATCAAATACCAGAAATCCGGCAAGGAAAATTCATACTACCTTCCATTCCTCTATGTTCCGGGTCTTAGAGCTGAAGTTCACACCGATCTTGAAGAGCTTCCGGGGATCGTGTACGAAAGGAAGCGCGTAGTGCTTTTCCTCGATCTGGCGTAAAGCCTCATCGGCAGTACCATCAAACTTGAACTCCATGATATAAACAAAGCGGTCGGTCTGCAAAACAAGGTCAATACGGCCTTCGGAGGTATGGTATTCAGCTTTCACATAGAAACCGACCAATTTGAAGACGATGAAGAGAACATTCTGATAATGCAACTCAAGATCGCGAACCAATTCATAAGGGGTATCGGCAAAGAAGCTCTGAAGGCGGTGAAAAAACGAATCGTAATCACCGCTCTTCACCTCGTTCACAAACTTCATGATCTGGAAAGAAGAATTACCGACCTCAACATTGGCATAATAAGGCAGCAAATATTTGATGAAGCCTTCCTCTACCTCTTTATTGGGAAAACCTAAACGATAAATTCCAAAATCTTTATTATAACCTTTGATCGTCAGGTAACCGCTCTGGTAAATCACAGGAATAGGATTCTTTGAAGTGGAATCAATGCTGTTCAAGACATCAGCATCCGTTTCCTCTTCGGACATCCGGTACAGATCATAATGGTCACGTTTCAACAATTCTACCAGATAAGAAGGGGTTCCCGTCTCGAACCAATAGCTACCGAATTCCATCTTGTAGAAGGTATTAAGCAAGCTGAAGGGATTATAGATTCCTTCCACCTGATAGGTAAAATGATAACCGTCATAACGGGCTTTCAGCTCATGGCATACGTCTTCATAACTCAGTCCTAATGTGGTGGACAAGCCATGCAGCTCATCTTCAAAATCAGTATGGATTTCGGACTCTGTCATGCCACAAAGAGCCACGTATTGCCGATCCATCGAGATATCATTCAGGTTGTTCAAGTCACTGAATACACTGACCTTTCCAAACTTGGTGACACCGGTTAGAAAAGCAAAACGGATATAACCGTCCAGACTTTTCAAGACACCGTAAAAGGGCTTTAATGTATTCCGATAAGACTCCTGTAACACCGGATCGCCAATGGCTTGCAGCATCGGTTTATCGTATTCGTCCACTAAAACAACCACACGTTGACCTGTCATTTCATAGGCTCTCTGAATCACCTTGTAAAAACGTTCTTCCGGGGCGCGATCGGAATAGGGTGAATTGTATTTGCTTTCCCACTCCTCCAGATGTTTATTCAGCTCGTGGAGCAAAGAGGATTCCGTATCATACTTACGCGCATTCAAATCCAAATGAAGCACCGGATACTTCGTCCAGTTCTGTTCCAGCCGTTCCATGGCCAAACCTGTGAACAGCTCTCTCTTTCCTTCAAAATAAGCCTGTAAGGTAGAAAGCAAAAGGCTTTTCCCAAAACGACGGGGACGACTCAGAAAATAATAACGCCCGGTATTGGCTAATTCATACACCAAAGCGGTCTTATCCACGTAAAAATAACCATCTTTACGCAAGCTCTCAAAATTCTGGATGCCGATCGGATATAGTTTATTCATAATAGTCTTTCATTTCAACTCATACAAAGATACGCAATAGTATAAGAATTCAAATACAATTGAAGTTTTTTATGTCAATACGTTAACATCGACTTAAAAGCCAATAACCGGAAAATAAAATAAACAAGACTCGGAAATGTCTTTTATTTACTAATTAAAAACATAACTATCAAGCAATTGTTTTTTCTCTTCTATTGAAAGTATCCCCCAATCGGGAAACGACTTATAAAGAACAGGAGAAGTATACCCGGAGGCTTCAAATTCAGAAGGTACAATATCCTCCTGATTTGTAAACATTATTTTTTCACCATGCACACTAAATTGTTTAGTATCCAAGTCATTATACAAACGATTCACTCTCACCCCCTTTCTCTTTGAATAATGAATATAATAATCTACCGGATAAGCCAACGCATCCCGTATCTCATAAAATCGGACATGAGCTATATTCTTGTTCCCAAAAGCTAATAAGCACCGTGCCACTGGACAGTTTACCATATATAATGCATCATAAGCTTTCCGAGGCACAATCGCAGGTTTCAAAGAATAAATTCTTTCTTTCAAAGAATCTATAAAAAGCCTGTCTTCTCTCTTTATTTTATATTTCGTTTTACAAGCATCTATGAATGCTCCAGCCGGAACAACCATTTTTTATATACAGCCCAATAAGTTATTTTCCCTAATTCTTCTTTACATAACAAGAGCTTGACTTCCCCGACCTACCCCCTCCATTTAGAATATTCTTGTCGGAAAATATGCTCAAACCGACCAGCCTCTTTATCATTCAACAGTATAGGAGTCATGCTGGATAGACCTATTCGATAGATGTCAAAGGGAGTATCGAGATAGTATGCTTTATATTTTGAAGAAGAAAGAGAATCTGTGACTTCCTGATTTTGTCCATACAAAATAATCGGGAACATAAAGAAATAACATAACATGGATATCTTCAAACTCAACGTCATAACTTTATAGTATTAAATTTTCAATTAAAAAAGACGAATATAAGAATAATCTTTATTATCCTTTATATCCGTCTTCCTATTTTCTTTGAAAAAACCGTTATTTATACTCTTCCCAGCTTTTTATCGCAATGTCATCCACACTCATCGTACAAAAGGCATTGATAAAGGCACTCGCAAGGCGTGCATTCGTTATCAACGGTATGTTCAGGTCGATAGCTGCCCGACGGATCTTATATCCGTTGTCAAGCTCCCCGGCCGTAAGATTCTTGGGAATATTGACAACCATGTCTATCTCTTTGTCATGGAGCATTTGAAGTGCCTGCGGATGTTTATCGGATTCGCTCGGCCAATAAACCAACGTACTTTCAATACCGTTCTCAGCAAGCGCACGATGAGTACCTCCGGTAGCAAAAAGCTTGTATCCCTTCTCTACCAACATGTGGGCAGCTTCCATCATATCCGCTTTTTGTTTGGGAGTACCGGTGGACAACAGAATATTCTTCTTCGGAATACGGTAGCCGACAGAAAGCATGGCTTTCAAAATGGCACAGGAAGTATCACTTCCAATACACCCCACTTCACCGGTAGATGCCATATCCACACCTAGCACCGGATCGGCTTTCTGCAAACGGTTGAAAGAAAACTGGGATGCCTTGATTCCCACATAATCGAGTTCAAAGAGATTCTTTGACGGTTTCTCCACCGGAAGTCCCAACATCACTTTCGTAGCCAGTTCGATAAAGTTTATCTTCAAAACTTTGCTCACAAACGGGAAACTACGGCTGGCACGCAAATTACACTCGATCACCTTTATATCGTTCTCACGAGCCAAGTATTGAATATTGAACGGCCCGGAGATATTGAGTTCTTTGGCAATCTCACGACTGATGCGTTTGATACGGCGAACCGTCTCCACATACAACTTCTGCGGTGGAAACTGGATGGTAGCGTCTCCGGAATGTACACCTGCAAATTCGATATGCTCGCTGATAGCATAAGCCACGATTTCACCGTTCTGAGCCACAGCATCCATTTCCACTTCTTTGGCATGTTCGATAAACTGGCTCACCACAACGGGGTGTTTTTTGGAAACATTGGCCGCAAGTTTCAGGAAACGCTCAAGCTCCTCCCGGTTGGAGCATACGTTCATCGCTGCACCACTAAGCACGTAAGACGGACGGACCAATACGGGGAAACCCACTTCTTCCACGAACTCATGAATATCGTCCATAGACGTAAGTTCCCGCCAACGGGGTTGATCCACTCCGATACGGTCGAGCATGGCAGAAAACTTCTCCCGGTCTTCGGCATTATCGATGCTTTTGGCAGACGTACCGAGTATAGGGATGTTCTGCGCATCCAGCCTGAGTGCAAGGTTGTTCGGAATCTGTCCGCCGGTAGAGACAATTACCCCATGCGGATTCTCCAGTTCGAGTATATCCATCACCCGTTCAAAAGTCAACTCATCGAAATAAAGGCGGTCACACATATCGTAGTCCGTTGAGACAGTCTCGGGATTATAATTGATCATGACACTCCGCCACCCTTCCTTGCGAATGGTATTCAAAGCCTGTACACCGCACCAGTCGAATTCAACGGAAGAACCGATACGATAGGCTCCGGAACCAAGAACGACAATCGATTTATGATCGTCAGGATATTGCACATCGTCTGCAACGCCACTATAAGTCAGATACAGGTAATTGGTCTGAGCCGGATATTCGGCAGCCAGCGTATCGATCTGTTTCACCACCGGAATCACACCGACATTCTTACGATGATTGCGGACATAGAGAATACCGTCTTCCATATCCCCATCAAAACCGATAGCCCGGGCGATCTGGAAATCTGAAAAGCCCTGTCGTTTTGCTTTTTTCAGCAAGTCAAGAGGCAGATCGGCAATCTGTTTATGATTATTGCCCCAGCCATGCAACTCCTCGGAAGTATGCATGATGTTCATCAGTTTCTGAAGAAACCATTTATCGATCTTTGTCAACTCATGAACCTGATCGATGGTATATCCGGCACGGAATGCCTTGGAGATTACAAAAATACGCTTGTCGGTAGGCTCGCGCAACGCTTTGTCAATATCGGGAATCACAAGTTCCTTGTTTTCTACAAAACCGTGCATCCCTTGCCCGATCATACGCAACCCTTTCTGGATAGCCTCTTCAAAAGTGCGGCCGATAGCCATCACCTCTCCGACCGATTTCATGGAAGAACCCAATTCCTTGTCGACCCCATGAAACTTCCCTAAATCCCAACGGGGAATCTTGCAGACAACATAGTCCAGTGCAGGTTCAAAAAAGGCACTCGTTGTTTTGGTAACTGAATTCTTGAGATCGAACAAACCGTATCCCAAACCCAGTTTGGCAGCAACGAACGCCAACGGATAACCGGTAGCCTTTGATGCCAGCGCAGAAGAGCGTGACAAGCGGGCATTTACCTCGATCACCCGGTAATCCTCCGATTCGGGGTCGAAGGCATACTGCACGTTACATTCGCCCACAATACCGATGTGGCGGATAATGCGGATGGCAAGTTCACGGAGCTTATGATATTCTTTATTGGTCAATGTTTGTGAAGGTGCAATGACGATAGACTCGCCCGTGTGAATGCCGAGGGGATCGAAATTTTCCATGTTACAAACGGTAATACAGTTGTCGAAGCGGTCGCGAACCACCTCATACTCCACCTCTTTCCATCCTCTCAGAGACTTCTCCACAAGCACTTGGGGAGAGAAAGAGAAGGCTTTTTCGACCAATATATCGAGTTCTTCCTCATTGTCACAGAATCCTGATCCCAAACCACCGAGAGCATACGCAGCACGCACAATCACCGGATAGCCCAATTCTTTGGCTGCACGTCGGGCATCTTCGGCATTCTCCACAGCCTCGCTTTTGATGGTTTTTACATCGATTTCGTTCAGCTTATCAACAAAGAGTTCCCGGTCTTCCGTATCAATGATAGCCTGTACCGGTGTGCCCAGCACCTTCACATTGTATTTATCGAGAATACCCTCTTTGTATAAAGCGACCCCACAGTTCAAAGCAGTTTGTCCACCGAAAGCCAGCATAATGCCGTCCGGCTTTTCCTTCCGGATTACTTTTTCTACAAAATAGGGAGTGACAGGAAGGAAATATATCTGGTCGGCAACCCCTTCACTGGTTTGAACCGTCGCAATATTCGGATTGACAAGAATGGTTTCAATGCCCTCTTCCTTCAAGGCTTTCAGAGCTTGTGAACCGGAATAGTCGAACTCACCGGCTTCACCGATTTTCAAAGCACCGGAGCCTAAAAGCAGGACTTTCTTTCTATTTTTTTCTTTCATTATAGTCGGTTATTATTAAAGCAGATTTACAAATTTATCGAAAAGAAACTCCGTGTCTGTCGGGCCACTGGCGGCTTCGGGATGGAACTGGGCTGAGAACCAAGGATTCGTCTTATGACGAATGCCCTCATTAGAGCCATCGTTCATATTGATGAACAAAGGCTCCCAATCAGTACCCAACGTGTTATTGTCCACGGCATAACCATGATTCTGCGAAGTGATGAAGCAACGTTCCGTACCCACCATGCGTACCGGCTGGTTATGGCTACGATGACCGTATTTCAATTTGTATATCTTTGCGCCACCTGCTTTGGCAAGCAACTGGTTGCCCATGCAAATACCAAAAACAGGAAGTTTCGGATTTTGCATCGCCTTACGGATATTTTGTACAGCGGCATCACATGTATCAGGATCACCCGGGCCATTGGATATAAACAGACCGTCAAATTCCAGTTCGTTGAAATCATAATCCCAAGGCACACGGATCACTTCCACGTTACGTTTCAACAGGCAACGGATAATATTGGTCTTTACACCGCAATCGACCAGGACAACCTTCTTTGATCGAGAACCGGAATTTGAAAGTTGAAATTTTAGTTGGGTGGAAGGAGTATCTTTGCTATAACCATTTTTTTTGTTGCCGGCATAGTGAATTATTTCTTTGCAACTTACTTTGTCTACATAATTAATGCCGGCATAGGAAGATTCGGGTAAATGATCCGGTTCATTGCCAAAAACAATCCGTCCCATCATGACACCCTGTTCACGGAGAACCTTGGTCAGCTCACGGGTATCGATACCCGTGATACCGGGAACCTGTTCACGCTTCAACCAGTCAGCCAGACTCTCTGCGGCATTCCAATGGCTATATTCTTCCGAATAATCACTTACGATGATGGCTTCCGCATGAATCTTTTCACTTTCCATAAAGGTAGCCAAGCCATTCGGTTCGGTGGTAAACGGTGGGACACCATAATTACCAACCAACGGATAAGTGAGAACCATCAACTGTCCGGCATAAGACGGGTCGGTGAGGCTCTCGGGATATCCTGTCATGGCAGTATTAAATACCACTTCACCTGCCACCGGCTTTTCGTACCCGAACGAACGACCGTGAAAAACACTTCCATCGGAAAGTATCAGTTTCACCTTTTTTTCATCTCCTATTATATTACTCATATATGTAATTAAAATTGATACACCTGTTCTATATAATTTATAAATGCTTCATTGAGCATTTTCACACCTCCCGGTGTGGGGTAGTCACCGCTAAAGTACCAATCGCCTTTATGGTCAGGGCAGGCTTCATGAAGACCGTTCAACGGCTGATATACGATTTCAACCTTCGCTTTCGTTCCCTTTGGAGTAAGTAACTCGACCATTTTGGCAGAAATCTCTTCATCTGTAAAAGGAGCATATATTTCCTTTACATAATTCACCATCTGTTCCTTGGGCAACCCTACCTGATCTTTAGACTTCCGGTAGGCAGCCGCTATAACATCCTTCATGTCGCGCTCTTTCAGCAATTCGATAGCGGCTTTAAAAGCAATAAACTCGCTCATCTTAGCCATATCGATGCCATAATAGTCGGGATAACGTACCTGTGGGGAAGAACTGACTATGACAATCTTCTTCGGTCCAAGACGGTCAAGAATGCCGATAATGCTTTGGCGAAGGGTGGTTCCACGTACAATACTGTCGTCTATAATCACCAGATTATCGATGCCGGCACGGAGACTGCCATAAGTGATGTCGTAAACATGTGCCGCCAGATCATTCCGGCTATTGCCTTCGGCAATGAACGTCCGGAGCTTAATGTCCTTGATTGCTACTTTCTCACTCCGGATGCGTCGGGAAAGAATCGTTTCCAGCTCCTTCCTATCGGGGTTGTGTCCCAATGAAGCAATCTGCCGCACCTTCTCTTCATTCAGATAGTTATCCAATCCCTCGAGCATACCATAGAAAGCAACCTCGGCTGTATTCGGAATAAATGAAAAAACCGTATGGTCGATGTCATTATTAACCGCCTTCAAAATACGGGGGATCAACTTTTCACCCAATAGTTTACGTTCCCGGTAAATATCGACATCACTCCCCCGGGAAAAGTAGATACGTTCAAAAGAACATGCTTTCTTCTCGCGTTGCTTATTGATCTGGGCGGTACGCAACCGACCGTTTTTATTGATAATAAGTGCTTGCCCCGGAAGCAACTCTTTTATTTCCTCCACCGGTAGGTTCAGAGCCGTCTGGATAACAGGACGTTCGGAAGCTAAAACGGCTATCTCCTCATCCTGATACCAGAACGCAGGACGAATCCCCCAAGGATCGCGCAATGCGAAAGATTCACCGCTTCCGGTCAAACCGCAAATCACATATCCCCCATCCCATTCTTTGCTGGAACTTCTCAAGACATTGGCAAGGTCGATATGATCTTCTATATAATTGGTAATTCCCATACCGGTCAGTCCTTCCGTCTCGGCAAGGTTAAAGAGGCGTTCCACTTCACGATCCAACCGATGCCCCACCTGTTCGAGCATGATATACGTATCGGCATACTTACGAGGATGCTGTCCGATGGCTGTGATACGGGCAAATATTTCATCGACATTCGTCATATTGAAATTACCACAGAGAGCCAGATTCTTGGCACGCCAGTTGTTTCGTCTCAGGAAGGGATGCACATAAGATATCCCGGATTTCCCTGTGGTAGAATAGCGTAAATGCCCCATATACGCTTCACCGGCAAAGGGAAGCGTACGTTTTACGAACTCCACATCATGCAACTGTTCGGAGGTGATATCTTTGAAATTACCTTGTACCGTTGCAAAAATGTCTGTGATAGCACCCGAACCCAACGCCCGTTCACGGAACATGTATTCTTCACCGGGATTGGCTTCCAGCTTCACACAAGCCAGCCCAGCTCCTTCCTGACCCCGGTTATGCTGCTTTTCCATCAACAGATAGAGTTTGTTCAAACCGTACATCCATGTGCCATACTTCTTTTCGTAATATTCCAGCGGCTTAAGTAGGCGAATCATGGCAACGCCACATTCATGCTTTAACTGTTCCATCAAATCCTCAATTATTCAACTGTTACTGATTTTGCAAGATTCCTCGGTTGATCGACATCCATCCCCTTGCATACCGCCACATGATAGGCAAGCATCTGCAACGGCACCGTAGTAATCAACGGATCAAGACATTCTATTGTTTGCGGAAGTTCGATGCAATAATCGGCTATTTTACTAATCACCGTATCCCCTTCGGTCACCAACGCGATCACTCTTCCTTTACGCGCCTTGATTTCCTGAATGTTGCTCAGCACTTTCTCATACAGTCCGTTTTGTGTAGCGATAACTACCACTGGCATTTCAGCATCGACCAGTGCAATAGGGCCATGCTTCATTTCTGCCGCAGGATAGCCTTCAGCATGAATATATGAGATTTCTTTCAACTTCAAAGCACCTTCCAATGCCACCGGATAGGAATACCCGCGACCCAGATAGATGAAGTTGTGTGCATAGGTGAATATTTTAGACAACTCTGCTATTTTATCATTCAGCTTCAAGACCTGTTTCATCTTTTCAGGTATGCCGTTCAATTCATGAACGACCTTCAGGAACTGGGCCTCGCCAATGGTTCTCTTTTCCCTTGCCAATGTCAATGCAAGCATCGTAAGGACGGTCACTTGTCCGGTAAAGGCTTTAGTCGATGCTACCCCGATCTCAGGTCCCACATGGATATAAGAGCCGGTATGAGTGGCACGCGGTATGGAGGAACCGATGGCATTGCATATTCCATAAATAAAGGCTCCCCTACTTTTTGCCAATTCCACTGCGGCTAACGTATCGGCAGTCTCACCGCTTTGGGAGATGGCTATCACAACATCATTTTCATCTATCACCGGATCACGGTAACGGAATTCGGATGCATATTCCACTTCGACCGGAATACGGCAAAAGCTCTCGATCAGATGTTTTCCTATGAGTCCCGCATGCCAGGAAGTTCCACAAGCCACAATGATGAAACGTTTTGCTTTCAGAAGTTTTTCTTTATAGTCGATAACCGCGGAAAGCACCACACTGTTACCATCGATGTTAATGCGGCCACGCATACAGTCATGGATGCAACCCGGCTGTTCAAAGATTTCCTTTAACATGAAGTGTGGGTAACCCTCTTTTTCCAATTGTCCCAGATTCATCTCCACCTTGGTAACTTCGGGAGTCATTTCGACATTATTCAGATTGACTACTTTCAGCTCTTTGTCCCTGTGTATAACCGCGATTTCTTCATCCTCCAGATACACAACCTTGTCGGTATACTCCACAATCGGAGTGGCATCCGATGCTAAAAAGAATTCATCCGCACCAATGCCTACCACCAACGGACTACTTTTACGGGCCGCAATAATCTCGTCGGGATGGTCTTTCTCCAAAACTGCGATAGCATATGCACCTATCACTTCACGCAACGCCAATTGAACGGCTGTCAGCAAATCAAGATGATTAGTGACTTTCATATACTCAATGAGCTGTACAAGTACTTCGGTATCAGTGTTGCTTTTAAAAGTATAGCCTTTGGCTTGGAGTTTTTCTTTGAGAACGGCGTAGTTTTCAATAATACCGTTGTGAATGAGTGCGAGAGTTTCGGAAGAGGAGTAATGAGGATGGGCGTTAACCGAACAGGGTTCTCCGTGGGTAGCCCAGCGTGTATGTGCAATACCAATGTTACCGGAAATATCTTTTTGTGTGACGAAATTTTCAAGATCAGTGACTTTCCCTTTCGTCTTATACACATTCAACTGTTGGTTATTACTGATGATTGCTACCCCCGCGCTGTCATATCCCCGATATTCCAGCCGTTTCAAACCTTTGATAAGGATGGGGTAGGCTTCTCGTTTACCAATGTAGCCTACAATTCCACACATATTATCCTATATTTAAATTTTCGTCCGCAAAGATACGAATTCTGATAACACAAAGATTCGTTTTATTATATTTAATTGACATAAACCTATAAAAAAGTTGTTTTCAAAGCAAAAAGTTAAATTATCTATTATTTCCAATCCAAAAAGACAAATATTACAATTATCAAGCAAAGCAGTTAAATGGCTTTCAAATTTCAAGCAAACCAGAATAAATTAAAGAATATATTTCATTCAAAGAAAAAGCAGAGTAATCTTTTTATTTTTATCCTCCAAAATGCTTATTTATTAAGATTCTTTCTATATTTGCAAAATACGACACAAGACTAATTTATTTTTTATTATAAAACGTGCATTAATCTAACTACAATCAGTTAGCATAGAGAGTAAAAAAAGAGAGGTTGGAAAATCCAATCATTTTTTATTAATAACACAGTAAAAATTATTATTATGAAGAGATTTACTACACTATTCATGGCTGTAACAGCCTGTTTGCCACTCTTGGCACAAACTACTCCGGATGACGAAGTCACATTTGAAGTAAACCAAATCACGTATGTTGTTCCTGACATTAGTAAAAACGAGATTGCCATAACGGACTGCAAAGCTACTGACAAAGTGATCATACCGGAAACTATAACCTATAATGAGAAGGAATATACCGTAAAAGCCATTTATGAAGATGCCTTCTATTACAGCGATGCCACATCCATCGAACTACCAAACTCCATTGATAGTATAGGAAAACATGTCTTTTCAAGTAGCAAAAGCCTTACTTCTATAAAATTACCTGAAAAACTGAAATACTTAGGAAGGGATGCCTTCTCAGCATGTTCAGAACTTTTAAGTATCGAACTGCCTGAAACATTGACAGGAATACCGGAAAATGCCTTTTTTACATGTTATAAACTAAATTCTATCAAATTTCCTTCTAAACTCGAATATATCGGAAATTCTGCATTCTATAAAGCAGGAATGACATCGGTGGAACTTCCGGAAACTTGTGACAGCATTGGTAAATCGTGCTTTTTCCTATGCCCGGAATTAAAAAGTATCCAACTTTCATCTAAAACTCATTTCATAGGTGAAGGAGCATTTCGAGGATGTGCAAAATTAGAAACATTCACTATTCCCGAGAAGATTGACTCGCTTGATAATAACACATTGATGGATTGTAGTTCATTGACCAGCATCCATCTCCCTGCCAATCTGACCAAACTGGGTATTTGTGTATTTGGCGGTACAGGTATCAAAAGCTACACGGTAGATGAAGGGAACCCTTCATTCCAAGTAATTGATAATGTGGTTTATGACAAAGAAAAGCGGTTACTTTACGCATTCCCACAGGGCAAGAGTGAATACACCATACCCGAAGGTGTTATCGGCATTTGGGGAGGAGCTTTCTATGGAACCGAAATATCATCTGTCGTACTACCGGAAAGTATGAAAGCCCTTGATGAATCGACATTTGCATTTTCCCAGCTTTCTTCCATCAATTTCCCCGAAGCATTGATTTACATGGGGCCAACAGCATTATATGATACTCAGTTTACTGATATAACGTTGCCCAAAAACATGACGCTCATTTATGAAGGATTATTGGCATATTGCAAAAAGCTGACATCCGTCACTATTCCCGAGAAAGTGACCTTTATTGATACTCATGCTTTCTTCTTTGATACCAATCTGACAGAAGTCCATTGTCTGGGAACTACCCCTCCGCAAGTGTATGAATTTTATGAAGAAGATGAAAGTCCCTTCGGATATGTCGATCTTTCTGCTTGTAAACTATATGTTCCAATCGGCTGCAAAGAAACCTATTACGAAAACGGATGGGATTTCTTCGGCAAAGACAATATCATAGAAGAAACGACAGGTATCGAAACAAATGCACGTGAAAGCGAATGGGCAGTTTATGAAGAAAATGGAACTCTGAGGATTACTGTACAAAAGCCATTATTGATAAATATATACGATGTGACCGGAAACCATATCTACGAGAAACTGATTTCAGATACACAAAATATCCCTCTACCCAAAGGTATATATTTAGTAAAGGGAGGAGGTAAAGTCCATAAAGTTGCTATAAAATAACAAAAAGGATTTGGGTTAATCGAGCATCATACAGTATCTTTGCTCCAAACAATCAATAGAAGTAAACACCATGAAAATGAAAAAAATTCTTTTTACCTCTGCTCTCCTGCTATGCATCTACAATGCAATGGCGCAGACTCAGGTAATAGCCCATCGTGGTTTTTGGAAAACGAACGGTTCTGCACAAAATAGCATCGCAGCTCTTCTTAAAGCGGATTCTATCGGTTGTTACGGTTCTGAATTTGATGTTTGGCTGACCGCTGACGACAAACTGGTGGTGAATCATGATCCCATCTTCAAACTGAAAAGCATGGAACGCTCTACCGCTACCACGCTTACTTCACTAAAACTGGATAACGGAGAAACCCTGCCCACTTTAGAGCAATATCTCCAAGCGGCTCAAAAGACGAAGACGCGCCTTATATTGGAGTTAAAAGTTCATAGTAAACCGGAACGGGAGACCAAAGCAATTGAAAAGATTGTAGATATGGTGAAAAAGTTCGGTTTGGAAAATCGGATGGAGTACATAACTTTCTCTCTACATGCTACAAAAGAGTTCATCCGTCTTGCTCCTGCAGGTACACCGGTATTCAATCTGGATGGGAAACTGACTCCGAAAGAACTGAAAGAGATGGGATGTGCGGGTCCGGACTACCACTACTCTGTTTTCAAAAAACATCCGGAGTGGATTAAAGAGTGTCACGAACTGGGCATGAAAGTTAATGCCTGGACCGTTAACAAAGCGGATGATATGAAATGGCTCATTGACCGGAATGTGGATTTCATAACTACCAACGAACCGGTACTTCTTTTTGAAAAGCTTAACAAGTAGGAAAGAAAATGCGAAAAGAAAAAAGAGTGAATAGCTTGCAATTGTACTTTATCAATTTACAATCAGCTATTCACTCTTTTTCTTTTATATTCGTACTATTGGAAATCTTCCAATACTTGTTTAAACTCTTCTACCGTCAGCTCGCCTACCTGACGCCATAATTCTCTTTTTCCATGAAGTAACACAAAAGCGGGAGCCGTATCAATATTGAAAGAATCGGCAACTGCCTTATCTCCCTCAATATTCACTTTTACCAACTCTACTACTCTTTTTTCATAGGTACGAATCACAGGTTCCAACCATTCATAATGGGGAGACCAGTCGGCATAAAACAGAATCAAGACCAACTGCCCCGTTGCTTCTGCTGCCTGTAATTGTTTTGCTACATCCATCGTTTTTTCTTGATTAAATTATAAAACATCAACAAAAGAAACCGTAAAAGGTTTCATCCGCTATATTTTATTCTATAATCTTCGCGTCCTCGATATCATCCTCACTTTTCATCGGATTCTTGGGCTGATGGCTAGAGAATTTAAACCAGTTGATTAATTCGGAAACTGCATAAACAAGGCTGCTGACACCAATAATCATAAATGCCGTGTTACGCGCTCCTGTCGGATTAAACAACGCAACGATACCGGCTATAAGAATCAGTACGGGCACAATGTAAAAAGCTGCCGGAACGGGCATCCAACGCCTCGCTCTCGAAAGCGATGCTATCTGTTGTACTCCTCCTAAAATAAGGATAAAGCCCAAAATAAACATCAATACGTCAGCAAAAAAACCGGGCATTACAATCAACCAAAGCCCTAAAAGCAGACTACCCACTCCTTCGATAGGGAAACGGGGTTTCATACCTCCCTCCGGCTTGGCACCGAAATAACCGATTAGAGTGATCAATCCCGGGATTAGAAATAATACACCGATGGTAATGACAAGGTATTGTACGGCTGCATCAGGCCAAAGCACAAGTACCAAACCGATAATAAACGCACAGACAGTGCGAATAAGTGAATAATTCATTGTTTTCATATCTTCTTCTATTTAAAACAGGACATATCTCAAACCTCCTGCGAATATAGGTGTTTCTGTCTACATACGGAAACAACAAACGAATTTTGTTTTAGGTTCATTCACAGCTATCCGGAGGAAAACTAAAACAACACCCCCATCCATCAAGTATGAAAAAGATATATTATTCAGCTATTGAGATCGGTTCGAATACCGTGAGATTACTGATAAAATGTGTAAACAAAAAGGGAAATGTGTTAGCTCCCAACTTAATTTCCCTCCTTACAAAAGTATAACAAGCATAAGCCTTGAATGTTATATTTGAATTACACATATGATATTCAAGGCTTATACCATTTTATTAGAAAGTTATCTTATAGTATAAAACAGTTTGATAACCGACTCTTAAAGAGCGCTCTCCAATATCTCCCTTGCCACCGCTCCGGTGACATCTTCATTTTCACCGTATTTTGCTCCACGGGCATTGAAACGGAGCTCAATCTCAGCAATCGTTTCTTCACCGATACCTTCTTCACTCAACCGGGTAGTCAATCCCAGCGAACGGAAAAATTCTTCCGTACGACGTATGGTTTCATCAATACGCTCCTCTTTGGTACCGGAGGTTATTCCCCATACTCGTTCACCATATTGCAGGATTTTATCTCCTTTGGATTTACGAAGCACACGCAAAGTGGCAGGTAGAACTATCGCTAACGTATGACCATGTGTCAGACCATGAAGTGCTGTCAGTTCGTGGCCAATCATGTGGGTAGCCCAATCCTGCGTCACCCCCATGGCAATAAACCCATTCAGCCCCATGGTGGCGGAAAGCATGAAGTCTGCCATCAGGTCATAGTCGTGCTGATTTTCCCGGATTTTCGGGGCAATCTCTATCAACGTCTGGAGGATACCTTCCGCCCAGCGATCCATCACACGGCTCTGCCCCGGAGTCGTCATATATTGCTCCATCACATGCACGAATGTATCTGAAATCCCACAAGCCACCTGATGAGGAGGTAAAGTGAAAGTCACCTCAGGATCAAGAATGGAGAACAAAGGATAATTGGAATAGAATGGATATTTCTCTTTGGTTTCATGGCGGGAAATAACCGCACCGCTGTTCATTTCGGAACCCGTAGCCGGGAGGGTCAAAACGGTTGAAAGAGGTACCGTATTGGTAACAGGACGGCCTGCCATAACCAAATCCCAGGCATCTCCGTCATATAGTAATCCGGCAGAAATCAGCTTTGTACCATCAATCACCGAACCACCACCGACAGCCAACAGGTAGTCTACTTTGTTTTCCTTCCCCAACACGATGGCTTTTCTCAGTGTTTCTATCGAAGGATTTGGTTCGATCCCCCAGAATTCCACAGTGAAATAATCCTTAAGAGCTTCTTTCACTTGATCATACACTCCGTTCTTCTTTACACTTCCACCACCGAAAGTGATCATAACTCGTTTACCGGCTGGAATTTCCTTATCCAACCGGGCAATCATCCCCCGCCCCATAATGAGCTTTACAGGATTTTGAAAAATAAAATTTTCCATAAATGTATTTTGATATTATTCTTAGAGCTTATTTTTATTCACCCTTCTTTTGCAAAGGTAAAAAGAATATTTTAAAGGATGATAAAAACAAATGGTAAGGTAATGCAAAAAAGAAGAGTCTAGATGATGAATATCAATAATTCTTATTAATTTTACCACCGATTACTTACCTTTTTAAAACAAAACAAACATGAGATACATACTAATTCTTTATTACGTAATCGCACTCTTCTATCCCCATATGTACTGCAATGCGGGTAACTGGACGGATTCTGGAAACTATGAAACATCCTGGTATAATGATTTATCAAGTTCTTTTGATATCTCAACGGCTAAAGAATTGGCCGGTATTGCTTATCTATGCAATAATGGGGTTTCTTTCACAAATAAGACAATCAATTTACAAACAGATATAGATTTGTCCGGATACAATTGGACTCCCATCAATACCTTTGACGGCATAATGAATGGAAACTTTCATAATATATCTAATTTCATGATCAATTATACTGATAATGCCTTTGGAGCGATCAAGGCTTTTATTATAAATAATACGGGTGAGATTGAAAATATGGAATTGAAAGGTTCTGTTTTATTAGCTTCCAGAGGCTATGGAGCCGTTTCTGCAGGTGGATTGTGTGTGGAAAATACAGGATGTATTTCCAATTGCATAATATCTTGTACTGTAAGTGCCTATAACAAGATCAGTGGAGCAGATTACAGATATAACCATAATGCTGGTGGTGTTTGTGTTATAAACAAAGGCGAGATTATAAACTGTGTGAATAACGGGGATATTTCAGCAGAACCAAGCGTTCATGATTATGGAGCAACTTTGAATTTTGCCGGCGGAATTGCAGGACAAAATGAGAATACAATAATTAACTGCGTGAATTACGGAAATATACACACTGTTGTAGGTTATTCCAGTTCATGGAAAGTCGGCTGGGGATTACCCTGTGGATATGCCGGAGGGATATGTGGTACTAATACAGGTACTATAAATAACGTAATAAATCTGGGAAATATAGAAGCAGCGATTTGTATATTAGTATCATTGGACGGTACAAATTCTTATGGTGGGGGAATTGTTGCTGATAATTCGGGTACAACATCCAATGCCTATTTCTCGTCTTCAAATACAATCATAGCACCCAATATTTTGAATGCAGGAACAAGACTGAGTTCTTCCCAGCTTAACAATACTTCCTACAATTTTACCGATGTACTAAATCAAAACATACAAATATTATCAGATAAGAGAGCCTGTTTCTGGACAAATTCTGTCACAAAAAACAATAATATCCCATTCCATCTAAATGGTTTTGCCGTCAAGACACAAGTGGAAGACATACATCTGAATACAGCTAAATTCATGGCTATTCCTATAAATATATCTTCATCCGCCATCACCAAAAAAGGATTTGAGTACAAAAAGAGAGACAGTCAGAATTATAAGAAAGTGTATGCACAAGATGATTTTTCGGTCGAAGTATCAGATCTGGAATTGTCTGTGAAATATGTTGTCAGAGCCTTTGTTATGACAACACGTGGAGATGTCATATATTTCAACGAGATAGATTTTGCGACATCACCAATTACAGTTGAGACACAAGAATGCGAAAATATTACAGCAACAGGCGCAACATTGGTAGGATATGTGCAAAGTGGAACGACTCCTATCCAATCACAGGGTTTTCTGTGGAAGGAAGAATATGAAAAGGATTTTCATGTAGTGTATTCAACAGGGCAAGATTTTTCTTATAAGCTGGAAGGTTTACAACCTAATACCTCCTATTATTACCAGGCATTTATCCTCACAGTCGCAGGAGAAAGCATTTATGGCGACCTGGCTAATTTCTCCACATCACCAGTGACAATAACATTCCCCTCGCCTGATATAGACAAGAAATCCATTTATCTACATGGAAGAATCAATTGTATAGTAAAGACGGAAGTTACAATAGAATATAAAAAATCAACAGATGTTACTTATAGCAATTGCCTTACTGAAAGCAATGACGATGGAACCTTTGAAATCGAACTAAAAGACTTATCACCAAACACATCTTATGATTGCAGGGCCTATATAAACTACAACAATGTATATTATTACAGCCCAATTTACACCTATACTACAAAGAATATTGAGATACAGACACTGTCTCCTATATTGGATACAAAAGTCACATTCAGAGGAAATGTGATAGGAGGAGAGAATGATGCCCAAGTCGGCTTTGAATACCGGGACAGCAATCATCCTGACATGATAAAATCCGATATTATCTATTCATCATTGGCAGAAGGTATTACATCTTTTACTGCGCAAACAAATAATGTTACCAATAACAATACTTATAAATACCGGGCATTTTATATAGATAGTAATAATAAATACAATTATGGGGATTGGGTGTACTTTATCCCTACTGACATAATATCCGGAATTAACGACATAAAATACGAAGCCATCAGCATTGAAAATGGAAAGATTACATTACCTGCCATACAAATCATCCGGGTCTATGACGCTTTTGGAAAGGAAGTATATCATGGAAATACTGATTGTGTGTTTCTTGGAAAAGGACTCTATATAATCAATATCAACGCTATCTCTTACAAGGTTATGATAAAATAGATTTATTTTCAGCAAGGGTAAATAAACACTCTTTATAGACTGGGATACCAATCTATAGAGAGTGTTTTTATTTTGGTATCATACTTGCACCCTGTAAATCCTTTCAGACATCTTCCATATAACCAAAAACTACAAAAGAAAAGCAGTTTTATTATTGAAAGCAATGATAATAAACAGATTTTATTATCCCGCAATTTATCCATAAAAGAACATACACGTCTAAAGTCACTACCTGATTAGTTGACCGGAAGCCATGCATTGATATCTTCGGCTACAAACAACCAGTACAATAACAGTAAGATAAAAATAGCTACGGCAATTCCTATAAGAACTTTTCTTTGTTTCATAATCGGTTTTGTTTTTTAATGATTCGTTGCAATAGAAACAAGTCCGAAAGACAAATGTTTACTATTCCCTGCAAATCAATCATAGAAAATACTTCCCGTATCATTTTGACAGTTTGCTTTTTTCAAATGCCCTGAGCAGCGTTATTCCGTCCCAATGGTAAGCATGATCGAAAAAACGCAATGTAAAGCGATTAGCCTTTTTCAATTTGATTGACAAACGATACAATCATCAGCAGAAGGATTTAATTTCACCATTTCTCCATTCCAAATGATTTACAGTAAGCAATTATTCTCTCATTTTATTAAAAAAGAGAGTTCACCCGCAGCGAAGCAAGTAGAGAATAAGTGGATAAAAATCGAAGCAAACAGAAGAATTATGCCTTCATTAGATGGAAACAATCACTTCATCCGATGATAATACGATTTCATCGGATGGGAATGGTAACTTGATCCGATGATAATTAATAGTTCACTTGATGATAATTAATGTTTCATTGGATGATAATTAATAGTTCATCCACGACAATTAATGTTTCATCCGTCAATTTAGGTTATTTCATAGATGAAAGCCTCTTTTTTTCCTCCTTTCGAGCCCGAAAACGACCTTATAGGATGCTATTCCGGCAGTTTTGAAGAAGTAAGTAGTTAGCAATAAATCAGAAAACAAGGTAGAGTGTCACATAAACACGGATATTACTATAAAATAGTCAATTCACTGATTCATTACATGTCCTATAACCCCCTTCTGGTACAAAGTATTGAAAATAATAGAAAATATTTTGTCTTTTCATATCCGGCTAATCCTACTGCCCTTGATAACATGCAATAACTGCATTCCAAAGTTGATAGCGAAAAGTCCTTGCACTCTCCCGTAAATAATTCAGGTGACATGTCATTCAGGAAATTATAATAATTTCTTGAATCTAACATATGCAACAATAGATCACAAGGACATTTTACATATAGTTCAAAAATTTTTCCATGTTGCTACATATTAATATTTTTGACTGTATTGTTGTGATGCTGCTCGCTCTCTAAGATACTTGATATCTTTATTGTTACTTCTCTTCTTATCTAAAGTAAGCCCTAGCTAAAGCACATTATAGCCTCCGGAATAATCTGTTCATCTGCCGTCAGAAATGAAGTAAGCGGAATGACACTTTAGTGACGAAAAACAGAAATAATAGCATCTATTCATTTTAAAATGCATATCTTTGTGTTATTAAAGGATTTAAATGAATGATTATGGAAACAGTCGACCGTTATATCAGATTTGATTGGGCTGTAAAGCGTCTTTTGCGTCAGAAAGCCAATTTCGGAGTTCTCGAAGGTCTGCTAACCGTATTGCTGAACGAACAAGTCAAGATAGTAGAAATACTCGAAAGCGAAGGCAATCAGCTTACTGCCGATGACAAATTCAACCGGGTAGATATTAAAGCGAAGAACAGCAAAGGAGAAATTATTATCGTAGAAATTCAGAATACGCGGGAGTTGGATTATCTGGAGCGCATTCTCTATGGGGTGGCCAAAGCCATTACCGAGCATATCTCGTTGGGCGAACGCTACTACGAAGTGAAGAAAATATACTCCGTCAGCATTCTCTATTTTGATATTGGCAAAGGGAACGATTATCTGTACCACGGGCAAAATACATTTCTGGGTGTACACACAGGCGATCAGTTATTAGTCAGCACCAAAGAAAAAGATGCTTTGGTAAGCAAACTTCCCTCTCAGATATTCCCCGAATACTTCCTGATTCGGGTGAATGAATTCAATAAAGCCGCCATTACTCCACTCGAAGAATGGATTGACTATCTGAAAACGGGACGTATACGCCCGGATACCACAGCACCCGGACTTGCGGAAGCCCGCCAGAAACTTATTTATTATAATATGAAACCTGAAGAAAGGCATGCATACGATGAACATCTAAGTGCGATCATGATACAAAATGATGTGCTGGATACTGCCAAGTTGGAAGGAAGGCTTGAAGGAAAACTTGAAGGACGGTTGGAAGGAATTAAAGAAGGAATTAAAGAAGGCGAAGCAAAAGGTCTAAAAAAAGGAAAGATAGAAGGGAAAACAGAAATAGCCCATAACCTTAAAAAGATGGGATTATCTATCGAAATGATAATTCAAGCTACCGGACTTTCTGCCGAGGAAATAGAAAGCTTATAAAATCACTTAAAATAATAAAAGCCAAAGCTTGGCACGCAAAAAAGACAGACCGCCTATACCTTTTTCCCACGGGATGGTAGGGCAAAGGAAAGGTGGTCTTAGAAAGGCTTTAGGGGCATTAAAGCCTTTTGCGGGGAGAAACCGTTTATTTATGAAATTTCCTAAGATATAATAAAAAAGAAAGATTTTATTTGTGGTTTCAAACAATGTGTTTATATTTGCCCCTCGTAAAATAACAAATAACAATGAGAACTATATTAGTAAATACATATTGGTGGTGGCACCCGTTACAACTCCGACAGTCGTAAGGGAGCAGCGCTCGTGTGTATATACTTCATTCAATATATAACAGATTTGGAAAAGAGCCCTGTCGCAACTTGCGGCAGGGCTCTTTTCTTTTTCCTGTTCGACGTGCCGGAACAATTAAAAATAGATTATCAACAGTAAAAGCAAAGCATATGAAAAGTTATCAAGTCGACAAAGAGGGTTATTACGGAGAATTCGGTGGGGCCTACGTTCCTGAAATTCTTCATAAATGTGTGAAAGAGCTACAAGACACCTACCTCACGGTTCTAAACGATGAAAACTTCCGACAAGAATTCGACCAATTATTACGCGATTATGTAGGCCGTCCCTCCCCACTCTACCTTGCACGCTGCCTTTCAGAGAAATACGGATGCAAATTGTACCTGAAAAGGGAAGACTTAAACCATACCGGGGCACATAAAATCAACAATACGATCGGACAGATTTTATTGGCACGCCGCATGGGGAAAAACCGCATCATTGCCGAGACCGGGGCGGGACAACACGGGGTAGCTACCGCCACCGTCTGTGCGCTGATGAATATGGAATGCATCATTTACATGGGAAAGACAGATGTGGAACGGCAGCACGTCAATGTGGAAAAGATGAAAATGCTGGGAGCCACTGTCATTCCGGTGACATCGGGCAACATGACATTAAAGGATGCCACTAACGAGGCGATACGTGATTGGTGTTGCCATCCGTCGGACACCTATTATATCATCGGCTCGACTGTAGGGCCTCATCCCTATCCGGACATGGTGGCGCGGCTGCAATCGGTAATCAGCCAAGAGATAAAAAAGCAATTGGAAGAGAAAGAAGGCAGAAATTATCCCGATTATCTTATCGCCTGCGTAGGTGGGGGAAGCAATGCAGCGGGCACCATTTATCACTATCTGGATGACGAGCGGGTAAACATCATTCTGGCAGAAGCCGGTGGCAAAGGAGTAGAAACCGGTCAGACGGCAGCTACTATCCAGTTGGGGAAAACAGGAATCATCCATGGGGCACGCACGTTTGTCATTCAGAACGAGGACGGACAGATAGAAGAACCGTACTCCATCTCCGCCGGACTGGATTATCCGGGCATCGGGCCGATCCATGCCCACCTTGCCCAACAACATAGAGCCACCGTGTTGGCTGTAAACGATGACGAAGCCATAAAAGCCGCATTTGAACTGACCAAACTTGAAGGCATCATTCCGGCTCTCGAATCGGCTCACGCGCTGGGGGCTCTTGAGAAAATAAAATTCAGGCCGGAAGATGTAGTGGTGCTGACTGTATCGGGACGGGGGGATAAGGATATTGAAACGTATTTGTTCCAAGCGGAATCCGATCGTTGACGAACCGACAAGGGGACACGTTGACTCGAAATATTTAATAATCAATTTAAGAATAAAGATGAAAACATTTCATTATACAACCAATAGCAAACAATTACTCGGGGATCTGCATACCCCCGTCAGCATCTACCTGAAAGTCCGTGACCTGTATCCGCAATCGGCTCTGATGGAGAGTTCGGACTTCCACGCGGGAGAAAATTCAATGTCATACATCGCCCTTTGCCCACTGGCAAGCATCGGCATCAACAATGACATCGTTACAACCAGCTATCCTGACGGAACGCAAAAGGAGGAAGCCCTCGGCAAGAATCTCACTGCAGAAAAAGCCATAAACGACTTCATCTCATGCTTCCAAGTATCGGGCGAACACAAAAAGATATTCGGACTTTATGGCTATACCACCTTCAATGCCATAAAATATTTCGAACATATCCCCATCAAAGAAAGCCACGATGGAATGAATGACGCACCGGACATCCTATACATTATCTATAAATACATCATCGTCTTCAACCATTTCAAGAATGAAATGACCTTGGTCGAGATCCTGTCTGACAACGAAGAAAGCGGCATTCCCCCATTGGAGTCAGCAATCGAAAACCGCAATTATGCCTCCTATAACTTTTCCATCACCGGACCCATCACCAGCCCCATCAGCGATGAAGAACACAAGACAAATATCCGTAAAGGCATTTCCCACTGCCTGCGCGGTGATGTGTTCCAGATCGTACTGTCCCGAAGATTCATACAACCCTATGCCGGAGATGATTTCAAAGTATATCGCGCACTCCGAAGCATAAACCCTTCGCCCTATCTGTTTTATTTCGACTTCGGTGGATACCGCATCTTCGGCTCCTCACCGGAGACACATTGTAAAATTAAGAACCGGAATGCCTATATCGATCCGATTGCCGGCACTACACACCGAACCGGTGATACGGTAAAGGATAAAGAGTTGACCCAATCCCTTTTAGCCGACCCGAAGGAGAATGCCGAACATGTGATGCTGGTCGATCTTGCCCGGAACGACCTAAGCCGCAACTGCCATGATGTACAAGTCGTATTTTTTAAGGAACCACAGTATTACAGCCATGTCATACATCTTGTCAGCCGGGTAAGCGGCAGGCTCAACGATGACGCTGGTTCCATCAACAGCTTCATAGACACGTTTCCAGCCGGTACGCTGAGTGGTGCCCCCAAAGTGCGGGCAATGCAACTCATCAGTGAGATCGAACCCCACAACCGAGGGGCATACGGGGGATGCATCGGATTCATCGGATTGAACGGAGATTTGAATCAAGCCATTACCATTCGTACATTTGTAAGCCGGAACAATAAGTTATGGCTGCAAGCGGGTGGCGGCATTGTAGCTCATAGCCGGGAAGAACAGGAGTTGCAAGAAGTGAACAATAAGCTAGGAGCTTTGAAAAGAGCGATCGACCTGGCAGCGGAATTAAAGAACTGATTATAAGCCATAGAAACATAAACAATAATTTCCCAATGCAACCTAATTAGGGAAATTAGAACCTGTTTAAATTTTCCTCCAAAAGAAATCCTCCGATAAGGGCTGAGGAAAATTTAAAAAGGTTCAAAAATAAACGGATTATTAACAACAGATATTATAAAAAATAAGAACTTTGTCCACTGCCAATCAGTACTCCGTTCTTATTCCAACTAAATTCTGATATAAATTTGAAAATAGTATGATTTTGCTTTTAGATAACTACGACTCATTCACCTACAATTTACTGCATGCGGTAAAGGAACTGGGAAGAACCGATGTGGAAGTATTCCGCAATGACCAGATAACCCTTGACGAAGTAGATCGTTTCGATAAAATCATCCTTTCACCGGGACCGGGAATACCGAAAGAAGCCGGTTTGCTTCTGCCCATTATCAAACGCTATGCCCCTACAAAAGCCATCCTTGGGGTTTGTCTCGGGCATCAGGCAATCGGTGAAACATTCGGTGCAACGCTGGAAAACCTGACGGAAGTATACCACGGTGTGCAAACTCCGGTAAATATTATCAAGGAAGACATCGTGTTCCGGGGAATGGAAAATGAATTGCTGGTGGGACGTTACCATTCCTGGGTAGTAAGCCGGAAGGCTTTCCCCGAATGCCTTGAAATCACAGCGGAAAGCAAAGAGGGGCAGATCATGGCCTTGCGCCATAAGTCCTACAACGTTCACGGCATTCAGTTTCATCCCGAATCCGTATTGACACCACAAGGGAAATTAATCATCCAAAACTTTTTAAATACTTGAAGTCATGAAACAGATACTATATAAGCTCTTCGAACACCAGTATCTCGCCTGCGACGAAGCCCGTACCATCCTGCAAAACATTGCGCAAGGCAAATATAACGATTCGCAAGTAGCCTCGCTGATTACCGTTTTTCTGATGCGGAATATTTCGGTGGAAGAACTTTGCGGTTTCCGGGATGCTTTGCTTGAAATGTGCATTCCCGTCGATTTGAATGAATTTTCCCCTATCGACATCGTTGGTACGGGAGGAGATGGAAAAAACACTTTCAACATATCGACAGCCGCATGTTTTGTCGTGGCAGGTGCAGGCTTCCCGGTCGTTAAACACGGCAACTACGGGGCAACTTCCGTCAGTGGTGCCAGCAACGTAATGGAGCAGCATGGCGTACACTTCACCAGCGACACAGACCAATTACACCGTTCTCTGGAAAAGTGCAACATCGCCTATTTACATGCCCCGTTATTCAATCCGGCTCTGAAAGCGGTCGCCCCCATACGGCGTGCGTTAGCCGTACGAACCTTTTTCAATATGTTAGGGCCTTTGGTCAACCCGGCTCTTCCACGCTACCAATTATTGGGCGTTTACAATCTGCCGTTACTCCGGCTCTACACCTATACTTATCAGGCTAGCGACACGCCATTTGCAGTCGTTCACAGCCTAGACGGGTATGACGAAATCTCTCTAACCGATGATTTCAAAGTAGCCACCTCGGGGAATGAGAAAATATACAGCCCGGAAAGCTTAGGATTCGCCCGGAACAGAGAAGAAGAGTTAGACGGTGGAGCTACCCCCGAAGAGGCTGCAAAAATATTCGGCCATGTCATGGCAAACCAAGCAACCGATGCACAGAAAAATGTCGTTATCGTGAATGCGGCCTTTGCCATTCAGGTGATACACCCGGAAAAATCCATTGAGGAATGTATAGCCATCGCCCGCGAATCATTGGAAAGCGGTAAAGCACAGACCACTTTCAGAAAATTTATAGAATTAAATAAGGTAAACCGATGAAAGATATCTTATCCGAAATCATCACCAATAAACGATTGGAAATAGAACGGCAGAAACAAGCCGTCTCCCTCCGGCAATTGCAGGAAAGCATTCTGCACGCCCTCCCTGCACGCTCCATGCGACAGGCAGTAGCCTCTTCCCCCACGGGCATTATAGCCGAATTCAAAAGACGTTCTCCCTCCAAAGGATGGATAAAAGAAAATGCGATGCCGGAAGAGATTGTCCCATCCTACCAAGCAGCCGGTGCATCTGCCCTATCCATACTTACCGACGAGAAATATTTCGGAGGTACGCTGCGCGACATTCGTACGGTACGAACCTCCGTGGATACTCCGATTCTGAGGAAAGATTTCATCCTTGATGAGTACCAGCTTTACCAAGCCCGCATCGTAGGAGCAGATGCGGTGTTGCTCATCGCGGCAGCACTTGAAAGGGAAGTATGCCTTTCCCTCACCGAGAAAGCGCATGAACTAGGACTGGAAGTCCTGCTTGAGATCCACCGTGAGGAAGAACTATCCTATATGAACGAGCATGTCGATATGATAGGTATCAACAATCGCAATCTGGGAAGTTTCCATACGGAAGTTTCGAACTCATTCCGATTGGCAGAGAAATTACCCAAAGACAAACTTTGGATATCCGAGAGCGGTATCTCCGACCCGGAAACGGTAAACCGACTCCGAGCAGCCGGTTTCAGGGGATTCCTCATCGGAGAAACCTTCATGCGGGCGGAACACCCGGGCGAAATGCTGAAAGATTTTATAAACAGAATACACAAATGACAATCTTTTGAGAGCCTGTTTAAATTTATCCCCAGCTTTCTTTCGAGGAAAATTCAAACCGACTCTAAATCTTATAAAATATGATAAACAATAAATTAATTAAGGTGTGTGGCATGAAAGACGGACAGAACATTCATGAAACCGAACTTTTGGGCGTTGACATGATCGGTCTTATCTTTTACCCGGAATCGCCCCGGTATGTCCGTAAAAAGCCGGATTATCTGCCGAAACATGCTTTGCGAGTAGGTGTCTTTGTCAATGAGGACATAGAGAAAGTGAAAAAGTCAGCCGTCCGCTTCAAGCTGGATTTCATCCAGCTACACGGCAGTGAATCGCCCGAATATTGCCACTCCCTCCGGTCTGAAGGTCTGCAAGTCATTAAAGCGTTTTCCATCGCAAAAACAAGAGACCTGTTAAAGACGCATTTGTATGAGACATCGTGCCGCTATTTCCTGTTCGACACCCCCTGTACGCAATATGGCGGTTCCGGTAACACATTCGATTGGAACATCTTACACATATACAATGGCAAGACTCCTTTCCTGCTCAGTGGGGGGATCACTCCATTCAGTGCCCAGAGACTACAGGAATTTCACCATCCGCGTTTGGCTGGCTATGATTTGAACAGCCGTTTTGAACTCGAACCCGGAATGAAAAACATAGAACAGTTGCAGATGTTTATCAATGATCTTCATAAAAAACAAACGATATGAATCGGATTAACCAACTTTTCAAAAGCAGCAAGAAAGACTTGCTTTCCATCTATTTCTGTGCCGGTACTCCCGTTTTGGAGAATACCGTTTCCGTGATACGCAGCCTTGAACGGAACGGCGTAAATATGGTCGAGATCGGCATTCCTTTCAGCGACCCCATGGCGGATGGAGCCGTCATACAGAACGCAGCGACACAAGCACTTCGCAACGGAATGTCACTCAAACTCCTTTTTGAGCAACTCCGCGATGTCCGGCAGGAAATAAATATCCCCTTGATACTCATGGGGTATCTCAACCCGATCATGCAATTCGGATTTGAAACATTCTGTAAGCAATGCATGGAATGTGGTATTGACGGAGTAATTATTCCCGACCTCCCCTTCCGCGACTATCAGGCACATTACCGTCCCATTGCCGAACGTTTCGACATCAAAGTTATCATGCTGATCACTCCTGAGACCAGCGAAGAACGTATCCGCGAGATCGATGCAAACACGGACAGCTTTATTTATATGGTTTCTTCGGCAGCGACCACGGGTGCCCAACAAGATTTCGATGTGCAGAAACGTGCCTATTTCCAAAAAGTAAATGAGATGCAATTACGGAACCCATGCATGATCGGTTTCGGCATTTCAAACAAACAGACTTTCCAATCCGCCTGTGAAAATGCCCGGGGAGGGATTATCGGCAGCCGTTTTGTTTCACTTCTGGACGAAGAAAAAGATCCGGAAAAGGCGATCCTCCGCTTGCTGGACGCTATCAACTGACTTCCGGTTACGAATTACAAATTATCAGGGCTTGTCCATCCATCAAAAATTCGTATTATGTAATTTGTAATTCGTAATTATAATGCGTATCTTTGTCGCGAAATTAACAAAAAATCCACAGATATGTTAGCCAATTGCCCATCAGTGCTGTTAATATACACCGGTGGAACTATCGGAATGATAGAAAACCCGGAAACAGGTGCCTTAGAAAATTTTGACTTTGACCACCTGTTGAAACACGTCCCCGAACTCAAACGTTTCAATTACCGGATCTCCTCCTATCAGTTCGCTCCGCCTCTCGATTCGTCCGATATGGAACCACTTTATTGGGCAAAACTGGTAGAAATCATCTATCATAATTATGACAACTTCGATGGCTTTGTCATCTTGCATGGAACCGACACGATGGCTTATACTGCTTCGGCTTTGAGCTTCATGCTCGAGAATCTAAGCAAACCCGTCATCCTGACCGGTTCCCAGCTCCCCATCGGAACCCTACGCACTGACGGAAAAGAAAACCTGATCACCGCCATCGAAATTGCTGCGGCCAAGAACCCGGACGGCACACCTATTGTCCCCGAAGTCTGCATCTTCTTTGAAAATCATCTGATGCGAGGCAACCGCACCACCAAAATCAATGCAGAGAACTTCAATGCTTTCCGTTCGTTCAACTATCCTCCCTTGGCGAGCGTAGGAATACATATCAAATACGAACTGAATTTAATCCATAAGCCCGACCCGGCAAAGGCTTTGAAACCCCATTACTTATTCGATACCAATGTCGTCATACTGACCCTCTTCCCCGGCATTCAGGAGAGCATCGTAAACTCCCTGTTGCATGTAGAAGGTCTGAAAGCCGTGGTATTAAAAACATTCGGTTCGGGAAATGCCCCTCAGAAACCTTGGTTTATCAGGCAATTGAAAGAGGCCACCGAACGGGGCATCATCATTGTCAACATCACTCAATGTTCATCCGGTGCAGTGGAGATGGAGCGTTATGAAACCGGCATTCACTTATTAGAAGCAGGCGTGATCAGTGGTTACGACAGTACTCCGGAATGTGCATTGACCAAACTGATGTTCCTGTTAGGACATGGCTTGAGCAATGAGGAAATCAGACGCAAAATGAATTCCTGCCTGGTGGGGGAAATCACAAAGTCAGTCGATTGATATTTAATTCACTATATTTTTCATTCCTAGTAAATAGAGGGAAACATTAGCTTGAAAATATTTTTCATAGTCAGCGGTTATTTTATTATAAATAACAACTATATTTGCGCTATAAAATAAACTTGTCTTCCAGACAGTAGAATTTAACAAAACAAACAAATTGCAGTATCATGAAACTAAAATCCAGTCGGTTACTAGCCGTTTCACTCTGTGTCGGCGTAGCTATTTTAAGTAGTTGTGTCGATAACGAAAAAAATCTTTTCGATGCAGAACAAACGAAAGAGCTTTATCAGAATGCTTTTCCAGTAAAAGACATCGATCCTGACATGGATTGGAAAACTACCCGTAATGCACAGGTATCCATAGGGGTAAATGAAGATTGGGGAACGGATTACAAAATTCAGATATTCGATGCAAATCCGCTAAACAAATCCGGTCACGCAAAACTGCTTGCTGAAGGTTCTGCCAATCAGGAGACAAGATTTGAAACTACTTTAGACTGCCCGATGGCATTAAATAGCGTGTATGTACTACGCACAGACACCCAGAACCGCCATCTTTTGAAATATGTATCCATTGATAACAATCGGATTGAAGCTACTTTCGGCATACAATCCGCAGTCGCAAAAGCAAGTCCCGCTTCTGCGAACGGCATAGAAACTTATACACCTGAGAAATCAGAATCAGAAGTCATCGCACTGGCAGTGAATGCTCCTGAATTAACATCAAGCACTGTAATCAAAGCCGGTGAGATTTTTAAAATCCGGAAAGGAGAAACTTTCAATCATAGAATATATACGGACGGAATTTGGAGCGGGGCTAAAGCAACCGTTATCATTGAAGGGACATGGAACCCGCAAGAAAACCTGCAACAGATAGAAACCGGCATCGACGTTTACGTCACAAGTAGCGGAAAGATCATCGTTCCGAAAGATAAAGAGTTGAGACCAAACGGCAGAAGTCGCCTGATTGTCTTTGCAGGCGGGATCATTGAAGGCGAGGATAACAGTAAAATTTATTTTCCTACCGCTTCCAACGGTGAATACAACTATAATGCCGGAACAATAGAAGTAGACGAGATACATACGGATGGTTCAAACGGTGTATTTTATAACTGCGGAACGATGAAAATGAACAAGCTGAATTTCCAGAATATCGGAGCGCGCTTTATCAATCAAGGCAAACTTGAAATAGAAAAGACATCGGAACATGTTACGATAGAAAACGGATGTTACCTGAAAGTGGAAGCATTCAACGGGCATCTGAAATTAGGAATTTCCTGTGCGGCACTCATTGAAGAGTATAATCCTGAAAAACATTGGGGAAGAACCCTGACTATGGGAAAAAGCTCAATGCTTACGATCACCGGTAACACAGAACTATCCGGTGCAACGTTCACGGGACCTTCTGATGCATACAGCCTGATAAAGATAGAAGAAATCGAGTCCTTGGAAAGTTTCAAAAGTTCCGGTAATATCTATTACGAAATCAAAGAAATCGATGAGAACATCAGTACAGAATCATGGATGAGTCCTTTCTTTGACGCCCTAAAGAATTCAGAAGGAGTAATTGCCAAATATGGCGAATCTCCCCTGATCATTCCCGCAGGCGAGTGTACAGGCGAAGGCAATACCCCGAACACGGGCGGTGAAGATATTGAAACCAAGCCGATAAGCTATACCTATGCTTTTGAAGACAATTATCCTTTGGCGGGAGATTACGACTTCAATGATATCGTCATGAACGTATCTACCGAATATGACAGAGAAGAAAGTACAAATAAAATAAGAAAGATACGGTATAACATCACTCTGAACGCTGTTGGAGCCAGCAAGAAACTGGGAGCCGGACTACGATTGGCGGGCATCAGCAAAAATGCTGTCGAGCATGTCACATTCAGTGGGCACACTGCCATGCGTGAAACATTGGTGAATTCCATGTTCGATAATAATAACACGGAAAACGCAGGTAGTGAAATCGTTATCCCCCTGTTCGGTGATGCCCATCAGGTATATGGCTATGGCAATGACCGAAAGATGCTCAACACCGGGCAGAACAAAACCAATGAACTGTATACATTGGAAGTGATCATCACCCTTACTGACAAAAATCAAACAGAGCCGTTAATCACCAAAGACAATCTTGATTTTTTCATTGCCTATACTTTAGGCAATCAAAACAAGAGAACCGAAATCCACTTATACGAATTCAGGGATTACGGTGCGACAGCGAACGGAGACATCCATCAGCAAAATTTGGATGTTGCCGGACAATTCACATGGGCTATCAGCGTACCCGACTTTAAATATCCCATCGAAGGAATCAAGATAACCGAAGCTTATCCCCTATTTGAAAAATGGGCCCAAAATCATACCGACAACCTTGAATGGTATGAATATCCCACGGATAAAACGGATAAGAAATACATCTACGAATAATCGGATTTCCACTTAATGATATCTCTAAGAAGCCGGATTTTGCTAAAATCCGGCTTCTTTTTTGCATAAACAACCATCTTTACCGGAAAATAGATAAATAACTTCATCGTGAATAATATAAATAATAAAATATTCTTTATATTTGCACAAGCTGAAGCAGCGAGTGTAATTACTAACAGGATTATAAGCAAAGCAAACAGAGTAAAATTTCGAATAGAATGAATAGAAAAAAGATATTACTCATCGATGATAAAATAACAATTGGTAAAGTAGCAGCCATTTACCTGAGTAAAGATTATGACTTCGTTTACAAAGAAAATCCTATCCAAGCCATTGCGTGGCTATGTGAAGGTAACATACCCGATCTTATCATTTCAGATATACGTATGCCGGAGATGAGGGGCGACGAGTTCCTGTTGTATATGAAGAGTAACGAGTTATTCAAATCTATCCCCATCGTAATGTTATCCAGTGAAGAAAGTACGACAGAAAGAATCAGATTATTGGAAGAAGGAGCTGAAGATTATATTTTAAAACCTTTCAATCCGCTTGAACTGAAAGTCCGTATCAAAAAAATCATCGGTTAACCATCTTTATGTTACACCTTATATATATCGGAAGATATGAGAAAGCCATTGACCACCTGTCAAAGATGTGTAAAGAGGGTTTTTATTCAGTACCAACTTGTACGAAGGCTATAAAAATCATAGACAAGACACGGGAGAAATATGATATTATCCTGCTATACGAACAATCAAACCTTCAGAAAGACATTGTTGATATTCTATATTTGAAAAAGAAATATCCCGGAATATACATGGTTTTAGTCATGGATACCTTCAGTGAGGAAGAGAGACTTGAATATCTGAAAGCCGGAATCAACAATACCTTACCATTCGAAGCATCTCAGGCATCCATTGACAATCTAATTAATTTCGTAAAAGCAAGAAAACAACAAAAGATCAATGATCTCCAAAAGAAAGGAGAAAACATCCAATCTTTCAAATTGCCTCTATGGAAAAGATGTTTCGACATTCTTTTCTCCGGATGTGCATTGATTTGCCTGTCACCAATCTTACTATTTACTGCCATAGCAATAAGGAGTGAAAGTAAAGGAACCATTATTTATAAATCAAAACGGGTAGGCAGCAACTATAAGATCTTCGATTTCCTGAAATTCCGTTCGATGTATACCGATGCAGACAAACATCTGAAAGATTTCGATAATCTGAATCAATACAAGATGGTTGATGATGACAGTGAGGACATCTGGGGGGAAGCATTGGGAATAGACGATGACGAGAGCCAAACCATCCTGATCTCCGATGATTTTGTCATATCGGAAGAAACCTATATCAATAAGAAATCCCAAGAAAAACAAAATGCATTCGTCAAACTGGAAAATGATCCGCGTATCACACACGTAGGACGGATCATACGTAAATATAGTATCGACGAATTGCCCCAACTCATAAACATCCTGAAAGGTGACATGTCGATAGTAGGCAACCGCCCGTTGCCACTTTACGAAGCCGAGCTGTTAACTAGTGATGAACACATCGACCGTTTTATGGGACCGGCTGGATTAACAGGCCTTTGGCAAGTAGAAAAAAGAGGAGATTCGGGAAAAATGTCCGCGGAGGAAAGAAAGCAACTGGATATAAAGTATGCAAAAACATTTTCTTTCTGGCTCGATATGAAAATCATCCTGAAAACAGTTACTGCATTTATTCAAAAGGAGAATGTATAAACTGAACATTTCAAATGATGATAGGTGATATTCTATATATAACAGATGATATTCTTTTTTTCTGCATGGCTTTATGTGGCATCTATCTTTTTATATTCGCTTTATCCGCACTATTCAGACGATCGGATAAATACCAAAAGGCAGAGGAAGATCACCGTTTTGTCATATTCACTCCACCGGGGGCAGTGATCGATAATCAGGAATATCCTGAAAATCTATACACTATAATCATTTACGAAGATCTGTTCCAGACCTTGAAACAGTTGCAGGAAGCACACTTTGATATTGCTGTTATTCTAGGAGAAACCACGCACATCTCCACTCATCTGTTACAGAACCTAAACAATGCCTATGATTCCGGTGTGATGGCTATGCAGTTGCATCATATTATCGCTCCCCGCCCTACCGGAAAACTTCACCGGGCGGCTATCTATGAAGAAATAAGAAACAGCCTGTTCAGGCTTGGTCCTGCACAGGCAGGTCTGCCATCAATGTTCGATAAATATGATATTGCCGTTGACTTCCAATGGCTTAAGAGAAATATGAAAAGAGCCGAAAGCAATCTCGAAAGCATGCTTTTACGGCAATATATTTATATTGAATACTTGAATGATTCCATCGTATATAGCAAAGCACCTCGTCAGCAGCCCCGACGTATGGCCCTAGGAAAAGTTTTTTCCAAGTTTCCTTCCACCTTATTGGCAGGCAATTGGGGATATGGTGCCAAACTTTTCAGACAAATTCTCCCTTCTTGGCAAACATTACTCGTGATAATCACCGTCTGGTGTTTATTCATCACCTGCTATGAATGGAGATTCTGCCTAAAATGGTGGATTCTGCTATTTTGGTTGATAATTACCATATGCATGGCAATTCCCGACTATCTGGTTGAAAAGAATACAAGAAAATCCAAACTCAGCAAATACCTATGAGTATCCATAGCCTTAAAGAGAGCGTCAAACAAAATCCCAAACTGAAACAATGCTTGCACCGCTTCATCATGCATCCGGTAAAGACACGTCCCAATTGGTGGATTCGTTTATTCTATTTCACTTACCTAAAACGAGGTAAAGGATCGGTTATATATCGCAGTGTACGAAAAGACCTTCCCCCCTTTCGTAAGTTTTCGTTGGGTAAATATTCAGTGGTTGAAGATTTTTCGTGCCTGAACAATGCGGTAGGTGATCTGAATATCGGGGATTATACCCGGATCGGGTTAGGAAATACGATCATCGGACCGGTAAGTATCGGCAATCATGTGAACCTGGCACAAAATGTGACGGTAACCGGACTCAACCACAACTTCGAAGGTGTAGATAAACGGATAGATCAACAGGGGGTAAGTACCCGGCAAGTGATCATCGAAGATGATGTATGGGTAGGTGCAAATGCTGTCATCCTGCCGGGAGTTACACTTGGTAGGCATAGCGTGGTGGCTGCCGGAAGCGTAGTTATCCGTCCGGTTCCTCCTTATACGGTCTGTGCCGGAAGCCCCGCACGAATCATAAAGCGTTATAATCCGGAGAATAATCTGTGGGAAAAAGAAAGCAAGTAACTATATATAATTAAAAAGACTACGTAATATACCTCGTTTAAGGGATTGTGACCACGGGTCAAATGCCCTATCTTTGCAGTATCAGAATTTAATTAATTAGTCATAATTTTATTACGTAGCCACATTTTTAAGTAAAATAGAATCCCGCCGAAGTGATTTCGTCGGGATTTTGTGTTTTTAGTTCCTTAAATAAAATCATAACCGGTTTACAGTTAGCCCAGCCTTATTTACGCCTGTACCTTTTCAAGCAGATACCGAAGCAAGCAAGTATAAGCAGCAATGTAACGCCAAATGCCCAATAATTAATCATTTTTGATTCAGCCGTAAGCAAATAATCACCTGTAACAAGACGAAAAGCATCCACTCTCCATGCAATGCCATCATCGCTTTGAGAATCCGCATTGGTAGCGATCAATTTTCCGGGCATTGTCAGTTCAAACTTGATGGCATAGTAAAAGAGTGCTGAGACCTCACTGTCTTTTTCAAACTTTTTGTCCATAGCATCTTTGTTCGAAGCATACAATCCTAAGAAGTACTTTGTACGACACGCCTCATCAAACATACTGCAAATGGCCTCCGGACTGCCATCAAAATTCTCATTAGCAGAAAGCACTTTTTTAGATACGGATTCTTTCTGTTTTTCCATACAGTGCAAATAAGTTGTATCCCCTTGATTTTCTACCAATTGGCTGATAATGCGAAAGCTTATTTCAAACTGGGTACAGTTATACCATTGCCAGAACTTCGATCCTATATCATCCAGCTTGTTGTCAAGTTCCATTCCATTCAGACCGGCATAGGCGGCCTCATCTCCACGAAACCAAATCTGTTGTTCCTCCGGTGTCAGAAATTTACTCAACGGCACCGGACCTTTGTCGGGAAGTTCATGATAAGTTGCCGTATATTCATAATAGGTATAAAACCATCTGAATTTCTTATCCAACTTTTCATGAGGTACTACCAACGGTTTCATGTACTCCTTTCCCGGCAATGTAGAAAAATATTCACCGTTCACTTCGGGAAATCTCTGAGAGGCTATCACATTCAACGGTTCTTCATCGCCCCAAAAATTATATTTACGGGTAGAGTCCATATTCACCAGCCGCCATTTGTCATTCAATTGGAATAGAAACGGATTCTGAGACTTGTCACCTGCCCGGAAGGCAGAATCCCCCAAAGCATATACTTCTCTATGCATACTCCCATCAGCTTCAATCCGGGAACTCATTTTATAATAAGTGCTGCATGAAGTCATCCCAAGCACCAGAATGACTGCCATAAAAATCTTTGCTTTCATAATAAATTCTTTTTTAGCGGTTTTTCTTCAATATATCCGATATTCGCTCCTGCTTTATTTGCCGGAGTTGTGCATAATAGGAAGACAAAAATGCCCCTTTTTCCATTGCTTTCATCTCTTCCCAGTTTTCAGGCAAAGAAGAGTATGAATTATTCTGCCAGTATTCACATTGCTTTTCTTCTTTTACCTGATAAGAGGATGGAGCAATAACCGTTTCATTGATAAACAGACACAACAATAAGGTTGCCGCCACGCCTGACATCCATGTGCCAACCAAAATTTTTCTCTGTTTCTTTGCACTTCTAATCCGGGAAACCCTTTTCAGAATCAAATCTGTCAATTCATTCGGATTTTCCAATACAGGTTGTCTACTCTTGACTGCAGACAGCCACTTTTCGTAATCTTTATCTTCATGTTTCATAAGTCGGGATCTATTTTATTCATTGTATTACGTATATTCTTACGCGCAAGATAGAGTGTATTCTTTATTTTTTCAGGCGATAGTCCGGTGATAACCTGCACTTCTGCCATGTCCAGTTCTTCCACGTCCCTCAACATAAAAACCAGTCTTTGTTGAGCCGACAAATCATTGGTATATTGCATGATCAACTCTTTTAGTTGCCTGTTCGAAAAAGATATTTCTATATTTTCTGCAGATGGAATATCCATGGAGCCGACATAATCAGTTTCATTGTCCAAAGGAGCGTGACGAATAGACCGTAAACGATCATAGCATGTATTGCAAGCTATTTTGTAAATCCAGGTAGAAAAACGGCTCCCACCATTATAGGAATTCAATCCTAACCATATTTTAACAAAGGTTTCCTGTACCATATCCTTTGCTTCATCTTCATCGCAAAGCAAGCGGAAAGCCACCCTGTATATCATCGGTTGGAATTCGGAGACCAGCAATGCGAATGCCTCCATGTCGTCCTTTTGGCATTTGCCAACCAGTTCCTGTATTTTCTCCTGATTTATCATTGTCTATAACTTCCTTGTTTATTATATGATACGTAAATAGTTGCTCCCGGTCGATTGTAAATTGCCAAATATAACAAAAAAATCCCCGAACAAAGCATTGTCCGGGGAGAAGATATATATAAAAAGGTAGGCTTATTGGCCTACCTCACTCAGTTTCTCTTTCACGTCATTAGCCTTTTCAGCTACTTTCCCTGCCACTTTCGTACCAACCTTAACGGCTTTTGTTTTGGCATCTTCCATAGCAGCTTCAGCATCTACTTCAATTTCGTGAAGAGCATTAAATACATCACATTTTAGTTTCTTGGCTCTCGCTGTGCGCGAAAAATGATAAGCCAGCGCACCGATAGCAGAACCGATTCCGAGTCCTACTAAGAATTTAGCATTTCCACATCCCATAATCAAATAATTTATATATTGGTTAATAAAACAAATACGACTCTCCTACTGCCTCCATCAAGGTCGGCTGAACAAGGAAGCAATCCATAAAAAGAGAACGGCTCCTACTACAGAAGTAATCAAACTTCCGATAATACCCGTGGCAGCAAGGCCGAACAGAGAGAATACCCAACCGCCCAACACTCCACCGATGATTCCCAATACAAGATTCACAAGCAGCCCAAAGCCACCGCCTCTTATTATCTTGCCGGCTACGTAACCGGCTACTATACCTATCAGAATATACCAGATAAAATTCATACTATCCGTTTTTATTGTTTGCGATAAAAACAGATACTCTTTGGGAAAGGTTCGCAGAAAGAATGAGGAATTAACGAGAATTTAGGTTATAGTGCAAAGTATCACATGCCTGGTAGATGATATATAAAATACTTAGCACAGAGCGTGTCAACATATTTCAAGTCTAGGCATCCATGTAACGGCATCAAACGGTAATTGCTAAACAACTGATAATCAAAGCAAGAAACACCCATATTCTACCTCGGTGATGAACGGCCCCTTCATCGGTGATGAAGGGGCCGTTCATCACCGACCAACAAGGTGTTCATCGGTGAGGTCGAAGCTCTACAGTCGGAAGGTATATTTATGTAAGAAGTTTTCTCCTAATTGCACCGACTGCTCAGAAGCAAGGATCAATCGTTGTACATTCTGGCGCGCAATTCTTTAATATGATCGGAAGTGATATACTCATCATATTCCATCATTTTATCAATGATACCATTCGGTGTCAACTCAATCACACGATTTGCTACGGTCTGTATAAATTCATGGTCATGAGACGAGAACAGGATATTTCCTTTATACGATTTCAGATTATTGTTAAATGCCTGAATAGATTCCAAGTCAAGGTGATTGGTCGGTGTATCCAGAATCAAACAGTTCGCATTACGAAGCTGCATACGGGCAATCATGCAACGCATCTTTTCACCTCCGGAAAGCACACTTACCTTCTTCAAAACCTCTTCACCGGAGAAAAGCATACGCCCCAAGAATCCTTTCATATATACTTCGTTACCTTCACCAAACTGACTCAGCCAATCGACAAGGTTCAGATCCGAATTAAAGAATTCAGTATTATCTAACGGTAGATAAGCCGTAGTGATGGTCACTCCCCAATTGAAATGTCCCGCATCCGGTTTCAAATTACCATTAATGATTTCAAAGAAGGCAGTCATTGCACGCGGATTTCGTGAAAGGAATACCACTTTGTCCCCTTTCTCCACATTGAAATTCACATCATTGAACAGCACCACACCCTCATCCGTCTTCTTGGACAGGCCGGACACTTCCAATATCTGATTACCCGGTTCACGTTCGGGAGTAAAAATAATACCCGGATATTTACGTGAAGAAGGCTTGATCTCTTCCACGTTCAGCTTTTCCAGCATCTTTTTACGGCTGGTGGTTTGCTTGCTCTTAGCTACATTGGCACTGAAGCGGCGGATAAACTCTTCCAGTTCTTTCTTCTTTTCTTCAGCCTTAGCCTTCTGGTTCTGCTGCTGGCGAAGAGCCAACTGACTTGATTCATACCAGAAACTATAATTACCGGCAAAGAGATTTATCTTTCCATAATCTATATCGACCGTATGTGTACATACCGAATCGAGGAAGTGACGGTCATGGCTGACAACCAGTACGGTATGCTCAAAATTCGAAAGATATTCTTCCAGCCAAGCAACCGTTTCCATATCCAGGTCATTGGTAGGTTCGTCCAGCAAAAGATTGTCCGGATTACCGTAGAGAGCTTGTGCCAACATCACACGTACTTTCTCCTTACCACTCAATTCACCCATCAATGTATAATGTTTATCTTCTTTGATACCCAGTCCGCTCAACAGAGCCGCTGCATCACTTTCTGCATTCCATCCGTCCAGCTCGGCAAACTTTTCCTCCAGTTCGGAAACCTTCAAGCCGTCTTCATCCGTAAAGTCAGTCTTGGCATACAACTCCTCACGCTGCTTCATAATATCCCACAATACCGTATGCCCCATCATCACTGTATCCATCACAGTGAATGCATCCCATTTAAAGTGATCCTGACTCAAGACTGAAAGACGTTCGCCAGGTCCTAAAGTAATGGTTCCGGTGGTCGGATCAAGGTCACCGTAGATGGTTCGAAGGAAAGTAGACTTCCCCGCACCGTTGGCACCAATGATACCGTAACAATTTCCACTTGTAAATTTCAGATTTACATCATTGAATAATACTCTTTTGCCAAACTGTACCGAAACGTTCGAAACTGTAATCATCTTCTATATTTACGATTTAAAAATAAACAGGGCGCAAAGATACGCATTTTTAATGAATAACATACTATGCACGTTGTGTCAATCTGACATAAAAACATTACCTTTGCAACGTTTTTTGGCATATAAGACAGATTGGCAGAGTTTTTGCAGGGAAGCAATCATATTGAAACGTCTTGTTGACATGAAACTGAATCCATTTATTAAGAACAAAAAATATAAAGATATGAATCCGAAAGAAAAAGCTAAAGAAAAAGAGGTAAAAGCTAAAGCAACAGAGAACTTGAAAGAGGAAAAAGAATCGAAAGAAAACCCTGTTGAAGAAACAGCGCCCCTTGCTGAAGAGAATGAACTCGAAAAACAATTGGAAGAAGCCAATGCAACCATCGAAGATCAGAAGGATAAATATCTTCGTTTGTCGGCCGAATTTGACAACTATCGTAAACGTACGATGAAAGAAAAGGCCGAACTGATCCTGAATGGGGGTGAAAAGAGTTTAAGCAGTATCCTTCCCGTTGTTGATGATCTGGAACGCGCGCTTCAGACCATGGAGAAAGCTACGGACGTGGCTGCAGTGAAAGAAGGCGTTGAACTCATTTACAACAAATTCATTGCTGTATTGAACCAAAATGGCGTGAAAATAATCGAAACCAAAGATCAAGCTTTGGACACCGATTATCATGAAGCCATCGCAGTAGTCCCCGCTCCGTCAGAAAAACAAAAAGGAAAGATTCTGGACTGTGTTCAGACGGGTTACACACTGAACGATAAAGTACTGCGCCACGCCAAAGTGGTAGTTGGAGAATAAAAAAACATATGGAAAAGAGAGACTACTATGAAGTGCTGGAGGTGACAAAGACCGCAACAGCAGAAGAAATAAAGAAAGCATACCGAAAAAAAGCCATCCAATATCACCCGGATAAGAATCCGGGTGATAAAATGGCAGAAGAAAAATTTAAGGAAGCAGCCGAAGCTTACGATGTACTGAGCAACCCGGACAAGCGTGCCCGGTATGATCAGTTCGGCCATGCCGGTATGGGAGGAGCAGCCGGAAACGGTGGTCCGTTCGGAGGATTTGGCGGAAGTATGTCCATGGATGACATATTCTCCATGTTCGGTGACATCTTCGGTGGCCGCGGAGGCGGTGGTTTCGGAGGTGGTTTTGGCGGTTTCAGCGGATTCGGTGGAGGCGGTGGCCAACAACAAAGACGTTACCGGGGTTCCGATCTCCGGGTAAAAGTGAAATTAAACTTGAAGGAAATCTCCACAGGCGTAGAAAAGAAATTCAAACTGAAGAAATATGTATCGTGTACACATTGTCACGGTACGGGTGCCGAAGGAGACGGTGGATCGGAAACTTGTCCTACCTGTAAAGGAAGCGGGTCGGTCATTCGTAACCAACAAACCATATTAGGTACGATGCAGACACGTACCACCTGTCCGACCTGTAACGGTGAGGGAAAAATCATAAAGAATAAATGCAAAGAATGTGGTGGTGACGGGATAGTATACGGTGAAGAAGTGGTAACGGTAAAAATTCCGGCCGGTGTAGCCGAGGGTATGCAACTCTCCATGAGTGGCAAAGGTAATGCAGGAAAACACAATGGCGTTCCCGGTGACCTTTTGATCCTTGTGGAAGAAGAGTCACATCCCGAACTGATCCGTGACGAAAACGATTTGATATACAATCTGCTCCTCAGCTTCCCTGCGGCTGCCTTGGGCGGTGCGGTAGAAATACCTACCATTGATGGTAAAGTTAAAGTTAAGATTGACTCAGGAACTCAGCCGGGCAAAGTCCTTCGCTTGCGAGGCAAAGGACTGCCGAATGTCAATGGATACGGAACCGGAGATTTATTAGTAAATGTCAGTGTATACGTTCCGGAAGCATTGAATAAAGAAGAGAAGAATATTCTTGAAAAGTTGGATGGTTCTGACAATTTTAAGCCAAACACATCGATCAAAGATAAAATATTCAAGAAATTCAAAAGTTTCTTTGACTAAAGCAAGCCCGGTGCCATACCGGGCTTTTGTTTTTCATTTATATCCAGGATTCTGAGTTAAAGCCGGATTCATGCGTATTATATTATCCGGGATAGGAAAAACAGTCGTATAACCATTCTCTTCACCCGGAAGTTGAGGACGGCTATTATAAGCGTGGGTGAAACGTCCGAACCGGATTAGGTCTTGTCTCCGCCATCCTTCCCAAGCAAGTTCCATTTGTCGTTCCGCCAAAATGTTTTCCAAGGTAGCTTCCCGGTAAGGGGCATGAACACGGGAACGAACTTGATGTAATTCAGCATTACCATCTTCACCATTTCTCACTTTTGCTTCACACTTCATCAGCAAAACATCGGCATATCGATAGAGAACAATATCATTTTCCATCAATTTACCATCTTTGGTGGCTGTCTCATCAATGGCATATTTCTTCATACGCGCACCTGCCGTCTTTTCATAGGGAGTATTCGACACGTCAAGAGCAACTTCCCAGGGAAGATATTCCAATACCGTACCATCATCCATTCTTACAATTTTTCCTTTCAGATCGTAAACGACTCCTGCGAAATAACACATATCAAAACGCGGATCTACCTCATCCGTACCGTAAGCAAATGTCTGAAGTACCTCAAGAGTCGCACTCGAACCGTTTTCTCCTCCCAATCCGTAAGCCTTGGCATGGTTGTAATGACGGGAACGGAACAGGTACTGCATCTGGTTGGTATACAGATTCTTATTCATAGGTATCACGAATATATTTTCAATAGAAGCTTCATTGAATACAGCAAAATTTGTTGTGTAATCGTCTTCCAAACGGTATCCGGTTTGGGTAACGGAATCACAATAAGCTTCAACGGTTTGCCAAGCGTTCAATGACTTACCTCCAACGGTAAAATAAATATTTTTACCTTCCGGAAAGTCCATGTCCGTCCAATCATCATCCATATAAATTTCACTATTCAACACCAGCTTTGCCAGCAAGAAATAGGCGACCGGGCGTGTAATGCGACCATAATAACTACCGGGCAGGTTGCTATGAGAAGTATTCAAGAGGGGGGCAGATTCTTGCAATTCACGAAACACAAATTTGAATAATTCCGATCGTGACCGTTGTACGACCTCCTTCATGGGCATCGAAGACGAAAGCACCAACGGCACACGGCCAAAAAGATCAAGAAGATGATAATAATAGAGCGCCCTGAAAGCACGCACCTCCGAACGGTAAGCATCCAATTCCGGAAAATCACCATGAGTCTTTTTATAAAGCTCTATTTTTTCAAGTGACTTGTTACTAAGCAAAATCACTTTATATAAATATTCCCACGTAGCCTGTATGGCATCATTGTTGACACCCCATCGGTGGAGAAAAAGCCCTTGCCAAAATCCACCGTCATACCAATCTCCACCGCGGGTAGGCATTATCGCCTCATCAGTAGTAAATGTATTGAGATCATAAATGCCTCGTCCCGTACCTTGCAATCCCTGACTGTCACTACACCCACCGATATTATTGTACAATGTGGCCACCGTATTAAGGTAAAGATCGGAAAGATTATCGAATGCTTCTTCTTCATAGATCTTATCCCGTGGCTCCTCCCGAAGAAAGTCATCACAGGAAGTTTGGATTATAAAAAGAGCAATCCACATTATTATATATGCTGCCGAACGTTTCATAGTCATTTCATTTTTAGAAGTTAATACTAAGGCCGAGGGTATAAACACGTGCCAAAGGATATCCCCGTTTATCATCGACACCCAACGTAGAATTCACAGTAGAACTGTTGATCATAGCCGATAAACCGGAATAGCCGCTGATGGTTGCCAAATTGTTGATAGTAAAAGCGAGACGTAAAGACTGAATATATTTACTCCATTTTTCCACCGGCACATTCCACCCGATAGTAAGGTAATCGAAATTAATATAATCGCCCTTTTCAAGCCAGTAGTCAGTGGCAGTCTGATCTTTTATATTCCGTTGCGGAGCTTCTTTCATCACATTATAGTCAGGAAAAATATTCATATTCATATAAGTCAGCGAAGTCCCATTATAAATCTTATGTCCGAAAGCCCCATTAATTTGAAGAGAAACATCCAAACGTTTATACCGGAAACTGATATTCGAACCCAACAATGTTTTTGGTACTGCCTGTCCCGCTACAGCGCGGTCTTCACCATCTTCAAGGCTCACTCCTCCCCCATTCAGATCTGCAATAGCATAAGTATAACCACCTTCACCGTCAGAGATCAATCCGGTACAATGCGGTAAATAGAAAACTCCTAAAGGTTGACCGACTATCTGATAAACAATGTGATTATATCCACCGTGGAATCCGGCTCCATCAAGTCCTGCCAGACTTTTATATTGGGGAGCGGAAATCCTTTCTCCATCATAATCACCACTTAATGATAATAATTTATTCCGTTGGAAAGTCATATTCACATTGATATTCAACTCCATATCCCGTGTTTTTAATGGCGTAACTCCAACGGCTATTTCCGTACCGCTGTTACGCATTGAACCGATATTTGCCAATAGAGTATTGAATATAAACGGTGGTACGCTGACATTATAAAGATAAAGCATATCCGTTGTCCGGGAATTATAATAATTGGCGGAAAGTAATAACCGGTTTCCAAACATTCCAAAGTCTACACCGGCATTAAACGTATGTTTAACTTCCCACTTTAAATTTGGGTTCGTATTTTGCATATCTCCCAGAGTAACAGTAGCTGAATTTCCGACCGGAACCACTCCATTGGGACGAACCAGCCCCAGTGTCGTATAAGAATCTATTCCATTCTGGTTGCCCGCCAGTCCGTACCCCACACGGAACTTCAGATTATCGATCCAGGTAATTTGTTTCATAAATTTTTCTTCATTTACTGCCCAAGCAGCAGATACGGAGGGAAAGAATCCCCATTTATGATTGTTACCGAATTTGGAAGAAGCATCCGCACGGGCATTTACAGTAAGAATGTAACGATCGGCATAGGTGTAATTGAAACGTCCCATAAAAGAGACAAGATGTGGTTCTTCAAAATAAGAATTTGTACCTTCCCACGGTCGCAAAGCACCGGCTTGAAGATTATCAAACCCAAATTTGTCAGTACTGAAATTCGTTACCGTAGTATAATATCCGGTATATGTTTCCTTCTGAAGTTCGGCAAGAGTCAGCACATCAAAAAAGTGTTTCTTCCAATTTCTGTGATAAGTCAACATTAGGTTTCCCAGCAGAGATTCCATCTTCTTCGTGCCCTTATATGCCTGACCATGTGCCCAAACAGCAGTTGGTAAATATTGGGAGTTCTCCACGATATTATAAGTATAGGAACCGAACATGACCAATTTAAGCCCTTCGAATAAATTGAAAGTAAATTTCGCATGGGTACTGATATGAGAAGCTGCATCCTGATCTTTCACCTCCATCCATGCCAACGGATTAGTAATCTGGCTGGCATTCGTAATCTGATCCCAAGAATTGGTTATCAAATTCTTATGATTCGGGAAAGTGGGATTAAATGTGGCAGCCGAATAGAATGTTTTTTGAAGATCGAAAAGATTATGATTCTTCTGTATGGAACCGAACATGCCGAGATCACAACGAATAAAATCACCGAAAACTTTCTGAGTCATATTCATGTTGGAGGTGAAGTTCTTCATATCTTCATTTAGGATTACCCCTTGGCGATCTACATACCCCAAAGAAATACGATAGTTTGAAGCATCGGAACCACCGTAGAATGCAACATGATGATTTTGCTGAAAACCGGTTTGTTCTATTTCCTTTTGAAAATCGGTGTTGTTACCTTGGTCGAGAATGGATATTCCCCGTTCACCGGCAACTTTACGAAAAGTCTCAGCGGAGAGCATCTCCAAGTTTTTATATACCGAAGTTATACCGAAACTACCGTTATAACTGACTCTTGTCTTTCCACTCACGCCCTTCTTGGTAGTAACTTCAATCACTCCGGATGCTCCACGGGAACCATACTGTGCAGTTTCAGAAGCATCTTTCAGAATAGTGAAACTTTCGATATCCGTGGGATAAATGGAAGTAAGCATATTCAAATCCCCAAATACTCCGTCAACAATGATGAGCGGATCGTTTCCACTGGTCAATGACGTTGTCCCTCGAAGACGTACCGCATCCAGTGCGGCCGGTCCATTTGAACCACGCTGAATGGTAAGTCCGGGTACACGTCCACGAATAGCATCCAATGGATTGTTTATCTGATCCCGGTTCATCTGTAATTCGGTAATCTTTTCTACAGATCCCGACACGTTCTTTGTTTTCCCCGTTGCATATCCAACAGTAATCAAAGAGTCTAAAGGGGCAAGAACAAGCTCCTGAGAAGAAATATCCGACAGGAAAAAAACTGAGAAGAAAAATAAGAGAAAAACTCTTAACCGAATCGTCTGGTGTCGTTTCATATTATCTCTTGTTTTTAAGGTATATATGCTTACTATATACAATTATAACAAAAAAAGAGACAAAGCGGTTCTCAAAGTCGGTTTAAATTTTTCTCTAAAATAATCTTTACTTGTTCATGCCTATCATCGACCTTTCTTATCAATAAGACCGGAAAGTAGAAGCAGGCAATCCGGCTGAATTGACCAAGTTAGCACGGGTAAAGGGTTGCCACGCATAACGAACGTAACGGGGAGATTTCACTTTCTCACTATAAACTTTAATCCGGTTGCCGATCACCTCTGCTTGAGCCGGATAAAAAATCCCTTCCGTATCTGCAATTTCAAATGTTTTTATAGGCTGTCCATCTGAAGTATGCATACCTTCTGCATAATCGAATGTAATATAAGCAGCCCCTTGCCGGAAGTCTGCACAACGGAAAAGAGGTCCTGAAGGAACCACATGAACCATTCCATAGGTATCATGCAACGCCCATCGTGCCAAACGTTCACCTACGGGTTTCTTGTTCCTGGGATGGACATCAAGCGAATCTCCATAATCACTGGAAACAGCCATTCCGGAGTAAGGAATATCTGCCATCATGCTCCTTTGGCTGTCACGGAACCAAGGCCAAGAAGGTCTGTCAATGGAAGAAAGTTGCACATAATAGAAAGGAAGTTTCGGCATGTTCCAGTTTTTGCGCCAACTGTCAATGAGTAGATGAAACAATTTTTCATGAGCCTCATAATTATGGGCATTCGATTCGCCTTGATACCAGATCACTCCCTTAATAGGAAACTGTTCCAAGGGTAAAATGCCCGATTCGAAAAGATAACAGGGTTCATAAGGATGGCGTTGAAGTGTACATGTTGCCTGTTTTATATTTAAAGAAGCACGATTACGTACCCATTCCTGTATAAAATCATTTTGCCTCCAATTATGCAAGATAGCGGGGAAATCATATTCCAATGCCTCGCGGCTAATCCATGCCTCGGTAGGAGATCCGCCTATGGCATTGCAAATCAAACCGACCGGTACTTGCAAACTGTCCTGCAACATTTTACTAAAATAATAAGCTATAGCCGAAAAATCCGATACAGTGGAAGGCGAACAAACACTCCACTTAGTATCTTGATAGTATTGTAAATGATTCAAAGAATCGAGAACCGCACCGTCCCACTCCACTGAATTCGTTCGCCAACGGGCTTTCATGTCATATAAACGAATTTGTTCATTATTACCGAGGGGGATATCTTTTCGGGCAGTGGTAGCCTGTTTCAACATAAACTCCATATTGGACTGTCCGGAACAGAGCCAGACTTCGCCAACCATTACATTACTAAAAGATTTTATCTGGTTTTCAGATCTCACCACTAACGTGTAGGGTCCCCCTGCCTGTAAAGATTCAAGTCGCACCGTCCAATTTCCATCAAGAGAGACTTGTGTCTTTTTCTTCTGTCCAGCGATGCTGACCGTCACCTCTTTTCCGGCATTGGCAGTTCCCCGTATCTCCAGAGAGGAATTACGTTGTAACACCATATTATCACTGAATATTTCAGGCAAATGCAAGCCGCCATAATCACCGGTCATGGCAGAATAGACTATTCGGGCAAGAATTCCCGCCCCCTCAGCGGTAGGATGTATGGCATCAGGAAGCATGAAAGGATACCGGTAAAGTGGTTCATGGAAGTCAATCAATTCCAAACCAGTATGCCGAGCTACAGTTTCTATGGCTTGTTGTATCTCACCATGCCAGTCACGTGTGCCCGATTCAAAACGAGGATGGCGGTCGGCAATCGGAGTCATACGTGCTATCAAAATCCGGGCTTTCGGATTGACCACTTTAAAAGAATCAATCAATGCTAAATAATCTGTAACAAAATAATCTCTATAATTTGGCCAGTCCCTGGGATCAGTGTCATTTATTCCCAAATGAATGACTACCACATCTCCCGCAAATTTCAAAGCTTGCCGGAATTCATCTTGTTGCATATAAGGACGATGTCCTTTATTCAACAAGGTAGCTCCGGGTTTACCAAAATTACTGACCATATATCCATCTCCCAGCATTCTCTGCAATTGGGCGGGGTAAGAATTCAGTTCACGATTGTCTATTCCCGAACCATAAGTAATACTATTACCAATACAAGCCACCTTTACAGGTTCCTGAGCGACCGCAGATAAAACCGAACTTATCAGCAGGAAACACAAGAATACACTTTTCATTTTTCTTCAACAAAAGGTTTGACAATTTCCACCCATTTCATATATCCCTTTCCTAATAGATGCAAACCGTCATTCGTATACTCGCGTTTCATCTTACCAGTCTGTGTATCAACAAAATGAGAATACAGATCGATATAAGTCAGGTTTTTATCTTCAGCAATTTGCATTAGCCCTTTATTAATTTTCTCAATATCTTTCCAATGGGCGGTATGATTGGAGAATTTTCCATAATAATCGGTCACGGGTAACAGACTTTGCAGGTATAACTTGGTTTTTGGCGAATCTGTCTTTATTTTATCGGCAATCATCCCAATACGATGAACGATCGTGTCAGTATGTGTCCCCCGGCTCACATCGTTTATACCGATAAGTAAAAATATCTTGGCAGGTTTTCCTTTTAAAATAACATCCAAACGGTCATACACACCCATGCAAATATCCCCACTGATGCCCCGGTTCTTGACATGTTTGTTTTGGAACAATTCAGCCCATTCTGCCCCATTGGTTATACTGTTGCCAAGAAAAATAATATCCTTTGAATTCACGGGCAACTTTTCAAATAACGTCGCACGTTGGTAATAAAATGTAGAGTATTTATTTTCCTGAGCATTGCCGGCTACCGCAATAAACAGCAACATAATAATAAGCCAATTACGTTTCATATGCACATATTTTAAATAGTTACTCAATGATTAGTCTATCGATCTCCGTTGTCCGGATACCCGGTTTTAATTCACCACCTATAATGAAAAGTTCTCTTCCATTTCCTACTGCCACGGCTCCAGCGCGTGCCAAACAAGAGTACTCTCCCCATGTAGCCCAACAATTATGGCGAATGTCATATACCATTAGATTTTTATTGAACCGATACCAATCCACCGGTTGTGTGAGGTAATTCTCTCGTGGAATAAAAGAATACTTTCCACTGATAGCATCCCAAAAAATGTCCTTATTTACACCCCCGGTACATACAATAAGACTGTCCGACATGGCAGTTGAGGTACCTCCTGTTAAAGTTAGTTTTTCATCGGCCTCTTTTATACCGGCTCCCATTATAGGCTCCCAAACTTTCTTTAAAGGCTGATAACAATATCCATCCATTGCAACATTGGCATCTCGCTCACCAACACGCGGACAAAAACCACCCCAAATAAATAACAAACCATTTTGAACAGCGCAAACAGGTTGCACGCGTGGTACACCGGGAAATGGAATTTCTTCACGCCACCCTTTTTGTGGTGCATCCAAGCAGAAAGAATATACGGAAGAAGCAGGCATACCGTTTTCATTTCCTCCTACTACGTATAAGGCATTATCCAAAATAGCACCTGCCATATTATCAAGAGTCACAGGCAGAGAGGGTAATGTATCCAAAACGGCTTTGCCCGAATCAGTCAAAGAAATACTGAATACTGATGAAAAGCTTCTTTCAGAGTTGTTTCCACCGATTATAAAAAGTTTCCCTGAATGTGAAATAGAAACTCCGTAGGCAGCCGAAAATGGCAATTCTCCAACCTGACTCCATACCAAAGTCGTATCAGAAGTTATTTTTGCAGAATAAATACCTTGATAAAAACGCTTTTCTCCTCCTTCGGATGCCGGTTTCCCGGGAAAATTACATCCCCCGGCAATTATCAGCCGATCACCAATAATACCTGCATAACAGGCAGATACACCCAACGAAAAGCCGGATTCCTCATTGGGGAAACCGGACATTTGTTGAATACAAACTCTCTGTTTCCGGGGGGAGGCCTCAGAGCTACACGAGACCATCGGAAACAGGAGTGTTGCAAGGTAACAGATTAATAAGCATCTCTGTTTTATTTCGATTATCATATATACATTTCAAAGATAAGTACTAATTAAAGAAGTTATAAAGTTCTCGACATTATTCTCATTTCCAGCACATTGTTCCCTTCTTATATTCAGCTTTGGGAAATAGGTATTTAACAAACAGTTAAATACCTATCTTTAGATGATAAGAGCATATATTTCGGTATACTAAAAACACGTATTCTCACATCAATTATATCATATATTAACCCATGAGATTAACTAAGTTAAAAGTGTGATCTGGCTCTTATTGATAAATTGATTCATTAACTAGTCCGGCAAATAATTCTGCATATTTATCGGCAACAGCACTAGCAAATCTCTTTCCTTTTTCAGGGGTAGAAAGTTTAGGATTGCCAATGCCTGTATCTTCTGATACTTTCTGCCAGTTTCGGGGAATCCATGCTACTTTTTCCTGCAACGATCTCATGGCAAAAGGTTTATAATTCCCTTCACCAGCTTCTGCAAGATTCACAAGTTCGGGATGGTAATGCATCATCACCGAAGTTTCCACTTCATCGGCATGATCGCCCGGTGCATCAAAATAATCTTTAGCAGGAAGGACAGCAAACCAATCCGTAGTAGCTATCAGGAAATCAGGATAATCAACGGATAAATCGCGAATCATATTTTTGAAACAATTCCCACCATGACCGTTAATAATAACCAATACACGGATACCTTGTACATAAAGAGAAGCAACAATATCAGTCAATATGGCCTTTTGTGTCTCATATCTGGCATGTACACAAAAATTCAGTTCACGTTGTCCGGGATTTTGAGATCCCATGCTCACAGGCGGCATAACCATACAACGCACGCCATACCGTTCTTTGGAACGAAGTGCAGCATCAACCGCTATATCATGCGCCAAAATACAATCAGTCAAATAGGGCAAATGAAGATTATGAGGTTCAGTCGCTCCCCACGGAAGTGCTACCAAATCATATTTCAGGTCTTTCACCTTCCCATAAGATGTCAGGGATAAATCAATTTCTTTATTCATTGTATAGATAGTATATATATCTTTATTCCATATTATCCGTTTTAGGACGCAAGAAATATAATTGTAAACCAATTGCGATTAAAACAACGATTCCCAACATTGCGAAGCCTAATCCCAGTTCTCCACCATCTGTCCAACGGCCTAACACACTGGTTACAGCAGCTCCAGCGAATACGCCTGTCATATTCATAATGCCATATGCAGTCGCACGGTATTTGACTGAAACAAACTGGCAAAGAATAGGCATATTATTTGCATCAAAGATACCAAATCCGACACCAAATAACAAACCAGCTCCCACAATACCTATCATATTATGTCCGAATCCCAATAAAACAAGCGCGGGAACCGTCAATCCCAAGCCAATGGCACCTGTGTAAACACGTCCGCGAATATTCTTTAAAACCCATTTATCCGAAAGTACACCACCGATTATCACACCGAAGAAAGAAGAAAGTGCAATCGTAATCGTGGACATTGGGCCTGCCTCCGACATAGGAATGTCCAGATTACCGGCAAACAAAGTCGGCAACCAATTTTTTGTAGCCCACCCGGGAAGGCTGGGTGCTGCAAAATAGAACAAAATCACCCAAAAAGCAATATTGCTAAACAACAAGGATAACCCTTTGAAGATCGATGAGTTTTGCTTCGGCTCTTCCCAGCGTAGACGTTCAATCTCCATATGTTCCTTATTTTCATGCAGAAAAAGCATTAAAACAACAGCATAGGCAATACCTATGATACCAAACCAGTGGAATGTAGCATGCCAAGAATATGCTGCTGCAATCGTGGCACCAAAACCTCCGATAGCTTGCCCCGTATAAAGTCCAGTCATATGAATGCCTACCGCCAAAGAACGTGATTTATCCTGATGCCAGTCTGCTATTAAGGACAATCCAGCAGGAATATATAATGCTTCACTCACCCCCATCAAGGCACGTAGCCAATAAACCTGTCTGAAAGTATCTGCATAGCCCATTCCGAAAGTAACGGCAGACCATACAAAAAGACTTCCGACAATCAACCATTTCCGGTTGATACGATCGGCAATCATACCCGCAACCGGACTCATAAAGCCATAAATCCAAAGGAATACAGCCATTAAACGACCAAAGTTAGTGGCAGATTGCAATTCTACAATATCCACCTGCATCGCATCCTTCATGGTTGAAAGCATCTGTCGATCCATGTAATTTAGCAAAGCTACTCCCCACAACAAACCGACTACTACCCAAGGATAAATTTTTGAGTTTTTCATATCAGGTAACAATTAAAGAAACAAAGTTGAAAGTAAAAATAAAACCGCTTATCCGATGTGAGTTAAAATCTCATTAACGAGCATATGGCTCTTTATCATCATTCTGGGAATATGAAAGGGGCCCTTAAAAATATTGCCCTTAGCCGGTTGAGCCACCGTTCCATCCCTATGCAAATAACCATACCATTCGCCATATTCTTTATCAGGGAAATGAGCATACGTCCAGTCACTTATCTTTTTATGCATGGAAAGGTATTTTTCATCCCCGGTGGCTTCAAAGGCATACAATGTTGCAATAATAGCCTCTGTCTGGGGCCACCAAAATTTCATATCCTGCGAATAATCCTGTGGAGGAAGATTGCGACAATCACGGAAATTGATAATTCCACCGAACTCTTTGTCCCAGCCCCATTCCCAAGACCAGTCAAGAATGGTAAGAGCCGTATCGGTCAACTGTTTGCCCCAATTACGATGTTTAGCTTCTTCTAAAAGAAACCAAGCGGTTTCAATACAGTGTCCGGGATTAATAGTACGACCATTGATGGTATCTATAAATTCGCCATTCTCTCCAACCGTTTCAAGCAGGGCTTTAAACTCCGGATGGATGAAATATCGTTTTAAAGTTTCTAATGATTCGTCAATTTGCCGGTTCAGTACCGGATCATTGATTACCTTTCGGACGCAGGATGCTGTATTTATCAGAATCATAGTAATGGAATGCCCACGTGCATGGACAGTCTCACAGTATTTCGGCTCTAATATCCCCGGAGTAGTAATAAAATATTGTATCTTTTTGAAAAGTTCCAATGCTTTATGCACATAGCTATTGTCACCTGACGCGAGAGCATACTCTGCCATTGCAATCACAGCAAAACATTCTGAAAAGACGTACCGGCGTTTGCGCAATGGTTTTCCGTCTTCCGTCACTTCAAAATACATACGGCCATCCTCATCAAAACAGTAAGATTCTATAAAATCAATACAACTCTTCGAGGCAGCTAACCATTCGGGATTCTTTTCAATATTATTATATGCAAACGCGGCAATAAAGCCAAAACGTCCTTGAAACCAAACAGACTTAGTGGTATCGATCAGGCTTCCATCACGATCTAGGCAAGTATATACACCACCGTGCTTGTAATCCATCCCGTGTTCCATCCAAAACGGCATGATATTATCAACCAGATCAGCCTTATAGGAGGCTGACCATTGTTGCAAATATTTAGTTATATTCATTCGTACAGTTGAATTTTAAAGTTTATTGCAACGATCGAAAAAATGGATCATTTCCAATTCAGCTTTCATACGGGCTTCTTCCTCATCCGTCATATTTTGGAAAGGAGTACGGTTTTTACCCAGATCAAGCCCGATCAGTTTCATGATGCGCTTTCCTCCCACAATATTACCCCGGTAGTGACAAATGACATTGATAACCTCCTGAGAGAAATTCTGAAGTTCGCGTGCTTTTTCCAGTTCCCCTTTATTCCAAGCATCTATGATGCCAACAAGATTAGTACCGTTATAAT